>NZ_JBEPPW010000019.1:0-56190 GCF_040547525.1 Roseovarius sp. MBR-6
GGTGGGCGGATCCCCCGGAATCGGTGGGCGCATCAAATCGGAACGGGTGGGCGCATCAAATCGGAATCGGTGGGCGCATCATCCCGGAATACGCAACCGGCCCTTTTGCCACCCCCTATGCCGAGGCGGGGGCCTTCCTGCGTTCGGAACCCGGTCTTGCGCGGCCGGATCTGCAACTGCATTTCGTCATCGGTATTGTCGAGAACCACATGCGCACGCTGCATTTCCGGCCCGGCTATTCCTGTCATGTCTGCGTGTTGCGGCCTCACAGCCGCGGGCGCGTGGGGCTTGTGTCGGCGCGGGCAGGGGACGCGCCGCTGATTGATCCCGGTTTTCTGAACGATCCGCGCGATCTGGCGCTGATGATGACGGGGGCGCGCGCGATGGATGCGATCCTGCGCGCACCGCCGCTGGCCCCGTGGCGCAAGGTGCGGCTGCATGATCACGACTGGAGCGATGGCGCGCTCGAACGCGATATCCGGGCGCGTGCGGACACGATCTATCACCCGGTCGGCACCTGTGCCATGGGCCGCGGCGAGATGGCGGTGGTGGACATGCAGGGCCGTGTGCATGGGGTGGAGGGCCTGCGCGTGGTCGATGCCTCGATCATGCCGCGCCTTGTCGGCGGCAATACCAATGCGCCCACGATCATGATGGCCGAGAAGATCGCGGGCGCAATGACCGGGCGCGGCCCGGATGGTCAGGCGCGGTAACGTGCCAGGAACATATCGGTGGCACCATGGGTGACACGGGTGATCGCGGCCTCGTCGGGATCGGGGCACAGGCCGCAGAGGGCGCGCACGAAAAGATCGCCCTTGCAGAGTTCGATGAACTGATCGGCGGCAAGGTCCATATCGTCGATCCGCAGCGCGCCGCGCTCGACATAGGCCGTCAGGAGATAGGTAAGCCGGTCCCGCGCAAGCGCCGGCCCTGACGCGTAGAAGCGCCGCCCCAACTCGGGAAAGCGATGCGATTCCGCGATGCAGATGCGAAAGACCTGCCGACCGAAATCCGACAGGTAAAACCGCAGGATGCGGTCCGCCACCTCGCGCAAGAGCGTCTCGACCGGCTGGGTCAGGTCGAAGGCGTCGAGCGCTTCATCGGCCTGCCGGTTGCATTCCAGCCGCGCCACTTCGGAAAACAGCAGCCGCTTGTCGGGGAAATAGCTGTAGAGCGTCGCCTTGGATACCTGCGCCTCTCGCGCGATCTCGTCCACGCTCGCGCCCTCGAACCCGTCGCGCATGAATACGCGCCGCGCCCCGTCGAGCACCTGGTCGAACTTGCGCCCCTTTTTGATTTCTGCGGCCTGCGCCGTCATGCACCACTCCCCCTGAGCGGTCAGTGTAGTCGGCCCGGGGGGAGGGGTGCAAGCCTGCGCGTGAGCGCCAGACGGTCGCGCGCCCGCTACTTCAAGGGGTTGGCGGTGCCTTGCGTGACCGGCTGTGGGGCCGGGTCCGGGAAGCTGATGGTCGGGGTGATGGTGCTTGCGTCGATACTGAACGCCAGCGCGGGGGTGGCGGCCAGCGCGACCGAGAGGACAAGGGCGGTGAGGGTCTGTTTCATGGTCATCTCCATAAGTGAACCGTTCGGTTTACTTTATATCGGGGCTGGTCCGTCTCGCGTCAAGCCGATTCTGAACAATTCAGTTCACTTTGAGTCAAAGGTTGGCTTTGCCATCGTGATGGCCGCGCGATAGACTGATTTAGAATGATTCCAGAGAGGGCGCCCCATGATCCCCGGTATCTCGTCACGACGACGGTTCAGCGACCTGAGCGAGCAGGAAATCCTGGCACTTGCAATCTCGTCCGAGGAGGATGACGCGCGCATCTACCGCTCCTATGCCGAGATGCTGCGCGCCGACTATCCCGACACGGCCGCGATTTTCGATGGTATGGCCAAGGAAGAGGACGGCCATCGCCAACGGTTGATCGAGTTGCACCGCGCCCGCTTCGGCGAGGTGATCCCGCTGATCCGGCGCGAGCATGTGGCCGGGTTCTATGCGCGGCGGCCTGTGTGGTTGGTGGAAAACCTCGGGATCGACCGCATCCGCGCCGAGGCCGAGGGCATGGAGCGCGATGCAGAGACATTTTACCTCAAGGCCGCGAAGGTCAGCACCGACGCGGCAACGCGCAAATTGCTGGGCGATCTGGCCGCGGCCGAAGCCGGCCACCAGGCGCGCGCGGGTGAGTTGAAAGAGGCGCATCTGAGCGAGGATGCGCTTGAAACGGAAGAGCGAAAATCTCACCGCCAGTTTGTCCTGACCTGGGTGCAGCCCGGCCTTGCGGGGTTGATGGACGGCTCCGTCTCGACGCTGGCACCGATCTTTGCCACAGCCTTCGCCACGCAGGACACCTGGACCACGTTCCTTGTCGGGCTTGCGGCAAGTGTGGGCGCGGGCATCTCGATGGGGTTCACCGAGGCGGCGAGCGACGATGGCGAATTGTCGGGACGGGGCAGCCCGGTCAAGCGCGGCTTTGCCTCAGGCGTCATGACCACGGTGGGCGGTTTGGGTCATGCCCTGCCCTACCTGATTACCGATTTCTGGACCGCGACGACCATCGCGTTCATCGTCGTTTTCATAGAGCTGTGGGCCATCGTCTGGATTCAGAACCGGTTCATGGATACGCCGTTCTTTCGTGCGACCTTTCAGGTGGTTCTGGGTGGCGCGCTGGTGTTCGCGGCCGGGGTGCTGATAGGCAGCGGGTAGCGGCAGCGCCGGCTCAGAACTCGGCCCAGATCAGGCGGCCCAGGTCATCCAGCCGTTCGGGCGAGCAGAAGAGCGAGATCGTCATCGTCGCCGTCCAGTCGCGCCCGCCCATCTGCACCAGCGTGCCGTCCTCCAGCTCCTGCCGGATCGAGAATTCCGGCAGCCAGGCCATCCCCGCCCCCGCCAGAGCGCGCCGTTTCAGCGCCTCGGCCAGCGCATCCATGTAGCGCAGGTCAAGCGCGGGGCGGCGGTTGCCGATGGTCTGATCGACCACCGTGCCCAGAAACGTGTTGGGATCGTAGCCGAGATAGGGCACCTCTCGCCCCGTCCGCGCGGGCAGCGCCCAGCCATGCCGCGCCGCGGCCGCGTGCTGTGCCACCGGGATCAGGCGTTCCTCGCAGATGTCCTTGCGCTGAAACCGGGTTTCATCAAGGATCGGGGCCACATCCTGATGCCGGTAATAGAGCAGGAATTCGCACCCCCCCTCGCTCAGCAATTGGCAACAGGCGGTCAGGCTGTCGGATATGACGCGTGTGCGCAGGTCGGGATACTGCCGCTCCAGTTCCGCCATGCGCGGTTGCAGGAAATTTACCGAGATCGCGTGGAGCGCGGCAAAGCGCTGAAAGCTTGCGTTGCCGCGCGCGCGCTCGCGGATCGCCTGCCGCGTGTCGGTGAGGTCCGCCACCGTCTGTTGCGCCACCGGCAGGAACTGCCGCCCTGCCTCGGACAATTCCACCGGATAGCGCGCCCGGTCGATGAGCGGCACGCCGATCCAGTTCTCCAGCGAGCGAATGCGACGGCTGAAGGCCGATTGGGTGATGTTGCGCTCTTCCGCCGCGCGGGTGAAGTTGAGCGTGCGCCCCAGACACACGAAATCGCGCAGCCAGTTGATGTCCATATCCACCCCCTCGCACTCAGCCTGCGCCAGCCCACCGCATCATGCAAGATCGGAATAGTTTGATGACATGTTTGAATTGGCCGACTCGCGCGGCTCTGTCCTAGCCTTTACGCTAGGTAAATACCAAAGGACGAGGACCGCACGAACGGCCCCGCACATCCCCCAACAAGGAGAGAGAGATGCAAACTTCGCTCAAGACACTGATTGCCACCACCGCGCTCGGGATGACCGTGGCCCTGCCCGCCATCGCCGAAACCACCATCCGCCTGTCCACCTATGTCAACGAATCCGATATCCGCTATGACGGTTTCGTGCATTTCGCCAAGCTGGTCGAGGAAAAGACCGGTGGCAGCGTCGAGGTGCAGATCTTCCCCTCCGCCACGTTGCACGGCTGGTCCGAGGGCGTGGACGCGGTGCAGGGCGGTGTCTCTGACATGAGCTGGATGCCCGCCGATCAGCGTCTGCCCTGCTACCGGGTGACCTCACTCTATCCGGCGGCGATTGATCTGGAAAACCAGATCGAACTTGACGCCGCCTATGCCGATCTGGTCCGCGACGAGGCCGCTGCGATCAACCTCGTGCCGGTGTTCAACTCGAATTATTCCTACGATCAGGAATGGTGGTTCAAGGGCGGGATTGCCGATCTGGGCGATCTTCAGGGCAAGCAGGTCCGCTCCATCGGCCCGCTCGTGAGCCTGATGATCGAGACATGGGGCGGCGCGCCGGTCTTTGTTGCCCCGAAGGAGGTGTTCCAATCCGCCGAGCGCGGCGTGGTCGACGGCATCAACATGGGTGTGGCCACCTATTCCAGCTGGAAGCTGTGGGACGTGATGCCCTACATGGTCAATGCCAACCTCTTTTACGGCAACATCCAATACATGATGAACAAGTCGAAATTCGACAGCATGACCGCCGATGAGCAGGCCGCCGTGATGGAAGCCGCCCGCGAGACAGAGGAATGGCTCAAGCCGCTTTATGAGGATTGGGTCGATCAGCGCGTCGGCAACGCGGTGATGAAGGGCGGCGGGGCCGCCGTTTCGATCCCGAAGGACAAGCGCATGGAACTGATTGCCAGCGTGCAGGGCAAGTGGGACGAGACCGTGAACGAGGCTTGCGGCCCCGAGCTGGCGGGCAAGGTCCGTGCCCTTTTCGCGCAGCACGCGCCCTGATCTGACAGGTGCCACCGTCCCGGACGGTGGCACCCCGTTTCCGACAAAGGGAGATGTGCCATGCAACCCGGTCTTGACCGTTTGATCGGCCATGTGGAACGCGCCGTCGTGTGGCTCGCGGCGGCAGGGGCCGTGGTGGTGCTCGTGCAGATGGTGTGGATCACCTACGGCGTTTTTACCCGCTACGCGCTCAACGCACCCGACCGCATGGTGACAGAGGCGACGGCGCTCTTGCTCTTTCCGGTGGCCTTTGCGGGCCTGGCCTATGCGATGCGCGAGGATGCCTATCCCAAGGTCACCATGCTGACCGACACGTTGCCGCCGATGGGGCGCAAGGTGGCGGCGGTGGTCAATCTCTGCGTGATGCTGGGGGTGGGCCTCTTCTTTTCGCTCGCCGCCGTAAGCGCGACGATCCGCTCATTCAACTCGGGTGCCTCGTCGGAAATCCTGCTCTGGCCGCGCTATGCGTTCTGGGCACCAGGCGCGCTCGCGCTGCTGCTCTTCTCTCTTTACGCAACGTTGCGGCTGATCAAGCTTATCCGCACCCCGGCACGGGAGGTCTGAGCGATGGAATGGTATGAAGTGGGCCTCGGCCTTCTCGGCCTCTTGATGTTCCTCATCGCCATCGGGTTGCCGATCCCCTTTGCGCTGGCCGCCGCATCCTTGCCGTTTCTGTGGCAGATCCAGACCTTTGACACCTCCATCGTCTCGGCGGAATTGAAGCTCTGGGGCGTGTGGATCGACTATATCCTGCTCGCCGTGCCGCTTTTCGTGTTCTTGGGCGAGTTGATCGGCAAATCCAATATCGGCCCCAATCTCTACCAGTTCCTGCATCAGGGCGTGCGCGTGCGCGGCTCTGCGGCTTACGGCTCCATCGGGGCCTGCGCGGGGTTCGGCGCGGTCTGTGGCTCGTCCATGGTGGGGGCGCTCACCATCGGCGGCGTGGCCCTGCCCGAGATGCTGCGGCTGGGCTATGGCAAGCGGCTGTCGTCGGGCGTGCTGGCCGCAGGGGGCACATTGAGCGTGCTCTTGCCGCCCTCGCTGATCCTCTTGTTCTACGGCATCGTCACCGATCAGAGCATTGGTGATCTCTTCATCGCGGGCGTCATTCCCGGCCTCATCCTCGTCACCTCCTTCGCCATCGTGGTGCTGGTCTGGGGCATCCTGAAACCCGAGGACATTCCCGACCGCGAGTCGGCGGTGAAAATGGGGATCATCCAGATCGCCGCCACCATTGCGCCCATTGGCCTGATTGGTCTGGTCATTACCGTCGCCATCTACGCGGGCATCGCCACGCCCACAGAGGCCGCCGCCGTGGCGGCGCTTCTGACCGTGATCCTCGCCTTTGGCGTGGGCGGCCTGACATGGCAGGGGTTCAAGGACTCGCTCTTTGCCACCATGCGCACCATGGGCTATCTCGGTCTGCTTCTCTCGGCGGGGGTGCTTTTCGGCTTCGTGCTGACCTATTACCGCGTGCCGCAGCAGTTCACCGAGTTGTTCCTCAGCTTCGATCTGTCGCCCTATGTGGTGCTCATGATTGTGCTTGTCTTCTACATCGTGCTGGGGATGTTCCTCGAGCCGGTGTCGATGACCTTCATCACGCTGCCGACGATCTTTCCGCTGATGGCCGCCGCCGGGTTCGATCTCATCTGGTTCGGCGTGGTCTACACGATCACCATGGAAATCGCGGTGCTGACACCGCCTGTGGGGCTCAATCTCTATGTCATCCAAGGCATCGGGCGCGGTCAGGTCAGCATCGGCGACGTGATCATGGGCTGCCTGCCCTTCATCGGCGCGCTTGTCCTTCTGATCGTCATTCTCATCCTCTTCCCGGAGACGGCGCTGTGGCTGCCCGAACAGATGCGCTGATCTCGCGCGCGGGCCTGCATTACCGGCGCAAGGGGCGGGGCGCGCCGCTGGTGTTGGTGCATGGTTACTTAGGTGGCGCGGCGCAGTGGCAGGCGGAAATCGACCGTTTTGCCGACCGGTTCGACGTGATCGCGCCGGATCTGCCGGGCTTTGCCGGCTCCGCTTCGCTGCCGCCTGCCGACCGCATCGCGCAGTTCGCGGCGGCGGTGGTGGGCCTTCTCGATGAGTTGGGCGTTGGTCGCATCACCCTCCTGGGGCACTCCATGGGGGGCATGATCGTGCAGGAACTGGCCGCCACCCATCCTGACCGCATTGCGCGGCTGATCCTTTACGGCACCGGACCGCTTGGCCTGATGCCCGACAGGTTCGAGCCGCTGGAAACCTCGCGCGAGCGGGTCCGGTGCGATGGCGTGGCGCAGACCATCCGCCGCATCGGCGCGACATGGTTCCGAAATGGTGTTGCGGCGCGGGGCTTCGAGATCGTCGCCGAACTCGGCGCGCAGGCGAGCGAGGGCGCCGCCCTTGCCGGGCTTGACGCCATGGGCCATTGGGATGGGCGCGGTGCGCTTGCCCGTCTGACAATGCCGACGCTTGTGCTCTGGGGGGATGGCGACCGCTCCTATCGCTGGCCGCAGGTCGAGGCGCTCTGGCAGGGGCTGCCCGATGCCTGCCTCGCCGTGATGCCGCGCACGGCCCATGCCGCGCATCTGGAGAAGCCCGCCCTGTTTCACGCGCTGATCGAGGATTTCGTGGCAGCGTGACGGGACGGCAGATGCGCTCAGCGCATGTCTGGCCCCTTAGTCTGCAATCGGGCGATTTTCACCCAAGCCGGGGGGGATGGACACCTCCAGCACCGCGCGCGGCCAACTGACCTCGACCAGTGCCCCGACGGCGCTGGTGCCGTTGGCAAAGGTGAGGTCAGCCCCCGAGCGTTCCAGCAGCGTCTTGGCGATGAAGAGGCCCAGCCCCATCCCCTCGTAGCCGGGCCGTCGCGGATCGGGCGCGGTGGCGCGGCGCCTGATGAAGGGCTCGCCGATGCGCCCGATCATGTCGGGGGGAAAGCCGCGCCCGTCATCCATGATCCGAAGGGTGATGCGGTCCTCGGTCCAGCGGGTCTCTATGGCGACGGTCTCGCGGGCGAAATCGACGGCATTCTGCACAAGGTTGCGCAACCCGTGGATGATCTCGGGACGGCGCAGGACGGTGGGCTGCGTCATCGGATCGGCCGGGCCGCCATGATCGAAGCGGATGTCCTTGCCGCGCCCGACATGCGGCTCTGCGGCCTCTTCCACCAGCGCGGTGAGCGGCGCGCGGCGCAGATGCAGATCGTCCTTGCCGGCGCGGCCCATGGAACGAAGGATATCGCGGCAGCGATCCGCCTGCGCGCGAATGAGCAGCGCATCCTCGCGCAAGTCGGGGCGGTCCTCCAGTTCCTCGGCCAACTCCGCGCTGGTGAGCTTGATCGTGGCCAGAGGCGTGCCAAGCTCGTGCGCCGCCGCTGCCACCACGCCGCCCAGATCGGTCAGCTTCTGCTCGCGCGCGAGCGCCATTTGCGTGGCCTGAAGCGCGTCGGACATGGCGCGCATCTCCTGTACGATCCGGCGGGAATAGACCCCGAGAAACACCACCGCGATGACGATGGCGACCCAGTTGCCGAAGCGGAACACGTCGGGCACCATGAGCACAACGCCCTCTTCCGTGCGCAGCGGCAGGTAGAATTGCATCAGAAGCGTCACGATGATGATGGCCGTGACACCCAGAAACAGCGTCGCCCGCCCCGAGAGCGCCGAGGCCGAGACGGTGACGGGCCCGACAATGAGGATGGAAAACGGGTTGTTCATCCCGCCGGTGAGATAAAGCAGAAGTGCCAGTTGCAGCATGTCGAAAAGCACGACCAGAAGGGTATCGTCCTCCGACAGCCGCTTGGTCTCGGAAAAAACGAAACCGGCCACGAGGTTCGAGACCACGGACACGCCGATCACCAGAAAACACAGGCCAAGCTCCAGATCGAGGTGATAGACCCGGTCGGCGACGATCAGCGCGCTGGCCTGCCCGACAATGGCCCACCAGCGCAAGAGGATGAGCGTGCGCAGCCGGATGAGCGGGCTGGCGGGGCGGGGTGAGAGCGGATCGGGAGAGATATCGGTCATCTGCGCGCGAAGGTCCCGTTGTGTCTGGGGCAGGAGGTGTTACATCTAGCTTGCACTCAGGATGCAAGGAGGCAAGCCGTTCCGATGACCCGGATGATCGCAATCGCCGCAGCCGTGATCGTCGTTGCCGCCCTCGGCGCGACCTGGCTGATGACCATGGGCAGCGCGCCCGAGGACCGGTTCGCGCAATGCCGCGCCTCGAACGTGGCGGGCGGCGTGGCGCAGATCGGCGGGCCGTTCGAGCTTGTGAGCGAGACCGGAGAGACGGTGACCGACGCGCAGGTGATCGACCAGCCCGCGTTGATCTACTTCGGCTATACCTTCTGCCCCGACGTGTGCCCGCTCGATTCCGCGCGCAATGCCGAGGCTGTCGATCTGCTTGAAGAGAAAGGGCAAATCGTGAAGCCCGTGTTCATCTCGATCGACCCCGCGCGCGACACACCCGAGGTTCTGGCGGAATGGACCGATTACCTGCATCCCCGGCTGCTTGGTCTGACCGGCAGCGAAGAGCAGGTGCGCGCCGCAAGCCGCGCCTATCGCACCTATTTTCAGGCGCATCCCCCCAAGGAAGGCGAGGAAGAGTTTTATCTCGTGGATCATTCGACCATGAGCTATCTCACCCTGCCGGAGCACGGTTTCGTCGAGTTCTTCCGCCGTGATGCAACGCCCGAGCAGGTGGCGGAGCGGGTGCAGTGCTTTATCGACGCGGCGAAGTGACGCGATTGTTTTGACGCGGGAAACCGGGCGGGCTAGAACCGTTTGCACGAACAGGCGCATGGGGGAGGCCCGCGATGACCGAGGAAACGCTCGATATCGGCGAGGACAAGACGCTTTTGCTGGTCGATGACGATGAGGCCTTTCTGAAACGGCTGGCCAAGGCCATGGAAAAGCGCGGTTTCGAGGTCGAGACGGCGGGTTCGGTCGCTGCGGGGCGCGCGATTGCCACGGCGCGCCCGCCTGCCTATGCGGTCTGCGATCTGCGGCTCGAGGATGGAAACGGGCTGGACGTGGTGGAGGTGATCCGCGACAGGCGGCCCGATGCCCGAATCGTGGTGCTGACCGGGTATGGCGCGATTGCCACGGCGGTGGCGGCCGTCAAGATCGGGGCGACGGATTATCTGTCGAAGCCCGCTGATGCGACCGATATCACCAATGCGCTCTTGTCCAACGGATCCGATCTGCCTCCGCCACCCGAGAACCCGATGAGCGCGGATCGGGTGCGCTGGGAGCATATCCAGCGGGTCTATGAGCTGTGCGACCGCAACGTGTCCGAGACGGCGCGGCGGCTCAACATGCACCGGCGGACCTTGCAGCGGATCCTTGCGAAACGCTCGCCGAAGTAAGCGCGCCAGTTTGATTGTTGCGTATAAGGCAACAGTTCCATGATTCTTAATGGTTTGTTCGGGCGAAGGGTTGTATTAACCTGTCTCGAATAGTGTTTTGCGCAGAAAACTGCGCGGAGGCGGAGCAGGGTGGGAATTTGGCAATCATACCGGATGCGGCTTCGGCGCAAACGGGCCAAGGTCCGCGCCTTTCGCAAGCATTTCTCGTTGCGTCCGGTGGCCGATCGCACGGGCCATATCAATCCCGGTGACGTGCTGCTGTTTTCGACGCTGCGGGACGAATATGTGCGCCTGCCCTATTTTCTTCAGTATTACCGTGACCTTGGCATCGGGCATTTCCTGATCGTGGATAATGACAGCAGCGATGGCGGCACCGATTACCTTGCGCGGCAGCCGGATGTCTCGCTCTGGACCACGAAGGCGAGTTACAAGCGCGCGCGCTTTGGCATCGACTGGCTCAACTGGTTGCAAGGGCGCTATGGCCATGGCCACTGGACGCTGGTGGTCGATCCTGACGAATTTTTCATCTATCCGTTCAGCGATACGCGCCCCATCCGCGCGCTGACCGACTGGCTGGATACCAGCCACGTCAAGAGCTTTGGCGCCATGTTGCTCGACATGTATCCCAAGGGGCGCATCGACGCGGTGCCCTATCGCGCGGGGCAGGACCCGATCGAGATTGCCGCCTGGTTCGATCCCGGCAATTACATGATCGAGAAGAACAAGCTTTACGGCAATCTCTGGATTCAGGGCGGGCCGCGCGCGCGGGTATTTTTCGCCGATAACCCGAAAAAGGCACCCGCGCTCAACAAGACGCCGCTGGTGCGCTGGGACCGGCGCTATGCCTATGACAGCTCGACCCATATGCTGCTTCCGCGCGGCCTGAACCTCACCTATGACGAATGGGGCGGCGAGCGGGCGAGCGGTATCCTGCTTCATGCCAAGTTTCTTGATACGTTCACGGCCAAGGCGGAAGAGGAACTGAGCCGCCGTCAGCATTACGCCGGCAGCGTCGAGTACAAGGCCTATGCAGAGCACGTTCGCCACAATCCCGAACTTTGGTGCAAATGGTCGGAAAAATATATAAACTGGCGGCAATTAGAGATCCTTGGGCTGATGTCCAAGGGCAACTGGGCATGAGGCAGGGAGCGGCGGGAAGATGACCCTTGGCATCGTCATGCTGGTGCATACGGCCTTTGGCCGGGCCGAACAGGTGGCGCGGCATTGGGCGGCGTCAGGCTGTCCTTTGGTGATCCATGTGGATCGCTCGGTGCCCAACAAGGCGTATAACGCCTTCGTCAAATCTCTGTCGGACGTGGCAGACCTGCGCTTTGCCAAGCGGCATCGCTGCGAATGGGGCATGTGGGGGTTGGTTGCGGCAACGCAGAACGCATCCAGCATCATGCTGCGCGAGTTTCCGCAGGTGCGCCATGTCTATCTCGCCTCCGGCTCGTGCCTGCCGCTGCGTCCGGTGCAGGAATTGATCGACTATCTCGCCGCCCGCCCGCATACCGATTTCATCGAGAGCGCGACGACGGCGGATGTGCCCTGGACGATCGGCGGGCTGGATGAGGAACGATTCACGCTGCGGTTTCCGTTCTCCTGGCGCAAGC
Organism: Roseovarius sp. MBR-6; assembly: GCF_040547525.1. Taxonomy (NCBI): domain Bacteria; kingdom Pseudomonadati; phylum Pseudomonadota; class Alphaproteobacteria; order Rhodobacterales; family Roseobacteraceae; genus Roseovarius; species Roseovarius sp. MBR-6. The sequence goes on from NZ_JBEPPW010000019.1 coordinate 11,750, forward strand.
ACCGGTTTCTGTTCGACAAATATGTGGCGCTGCAACGGCTGGTCGGCTTCAGGCGGCGCATCCCCAACGGCATCGTCCCGCATATGGGAAGCCAGTGGTGGTGCCTGACGCGCCAGACCCTGTCGGCCATTCTCGAGGACCCCGAGCGCCCCGCCTATGACCGCTATTTCTCGAAGGTCTGGATCCCCGACGAGAGCTATTTCCAGACGCTGGCGCGGCAATATTCCCGCCAGATCGAGAGCCGGTCGCTCACGCTGTCGAAATTCGACTACCAGGGCAAGCCGCACATCTTCTACGACGATCACCTGCAACTCCTGCGGCGCTCGGATTGCTTTGTGGCGCGCAAGATCTGGCCCTTTGCCAACCGTCTGTACGAGGCTTTCCTGACCGATCCGGCGGGGGCGATGAACCGGACAGACCCGAACCCCGGCAAGATCGACCGCATCTTTGCCAAGGCGGTGGAGCGGCGCACGCGCGGGCGGCCGGGCCTCTACATGCAGAGCCGCTTTCCGGTCGAAGGGCGCGAGAACGGGCTGACCTGCGCGCCCTATTCGGTCTTTGAAGGGTTCAGCGATCTCTTTGAGAATTTCGAACCGTGGCTCGCGCGGATGACCGGGATGCGCGTGCATGGCCATATCTTCGCGCCCGAGCGGGCCGAGTTCGCCGACGGCCAGCGGATCATGGCCGGCGCACTCTCGGACAGCGCGGCGCTGCGCGACTACAACCCGCACGCCTTTCTTGCCAGCCTGATCTGGAACACACGCGGCGAGCGGCAATGTTTCATGCTGGGCCCCAATGACATCTTCGAGGAGGTGGAATGGGCCATGGCCAAGGATGCCAATGCCCAGATTTCGGTGATTTCCGGGGCCTGGGCGGTGCCGCTGTTTCAGTCCAACTCCAATTTCTCCGACATCCGGCGCGAGGCGGCGCGGCTGCAACAGCGCGAGGCGGATCACCTCAAGGTGCTGCGCTCGCAATGGGTGCGGGCAAGGGTGCGGATCTGGACCATGGCGGAATTCATCGAATCGCCGATGGAGCCGTTGCAGAGCATCCTTGACGAGATCGGCAAGGCCAATCCGCGCGGTCTGGCCGAGGTGCCGCGCATGGCGGACGTCACGGGCTTTGGCCAGTTTCTCCAGAACCTCAAGAACCAAGGGATGCACCCCTATCTGATGGGCGATTTCAGCGCCGAGGCGGGGCTGCACCAGCCGCCCGAGGGGCAGCGCAAACCGTATCTGGTGCGGTAGGCCGGTATGGGATCGCAGTTCGATTATTTCGTGATCTTCGCGGAAATGCGCACGGGGTCCAATTTTCTGGAAACCAATCTCAACGCCTTTGACGGAATCACCTGTCATGGCGAGGCGTTCAACCCGCATTTCATCGGCTATCCCAACCGCACCGAGATCCTTGGCCTGACGCAGGCGCAGCGCGACGAGGAGCCCGCGCGCCTGATCGGGGCGATAAAGGGGCAGACGGCGGGCATCGGCGGATTTCGCTATTTCCACGATCATGATCCGCGTGTGTTCGATCTGGTGATCGAAGATCCGCGCTGCGCCAAGATCGTGCTGACGCGCAACCCGGTGGACAGCTACGTGTCGCGGAAGATTGCGCAGGCGACCGGGCAATGGAAGCTGACCAATGTCAAACGGCGTCGTGACAGCACAGTGACGTTCGACCCGGATGAGTTCGAGCGGCACCTGGCGGAATTGCAGGCGTTTCAGGTGATGTTGCTCAACCGCCTCCAGACCTCTGGGCAGACGGCGTTCTATGTCCATTACGACGATTTGCAGAGTGTCGAGGTGATGAACGGGCTGGCGCGCTATCTGGGCTGTGCTGCGCGGCTCGAGGCGCTGGACGCGTCGCTGAAGCCGCAGAATCCGGAGCCGCTGGAAAGCAAGGTCGAGAATTACGAGGAGATGACGCGCGCACTGGCCCGGCAGGACATGTTCGATCTCTCGCGCAGTCCCAATTTCGAGCCGCGGCGCGGCGCGGCGGTGCCGGGGTTTGTCAGCGCCGCGCGCGCGCCACTGCTCTATATGCCGGTGCATTCGGGGCCGGTGGCGGAGGTGTGCGCCTGGCTCGCCGCGCTGGATGGTGTGGCGGTGGAGACCTTGCCCACCAAGCTCAATCAGAGTGCGCTCCGGCGCTGGATGCGGCGCAAGCCGGGGCATCGCCGCTTCTCCGTGCTGCGCCACCCGGTTGCGCGCGCCCATGCGGCATTTTGCGACAAGGTGCTGATCAAGGGACCGGGCTGTTACCGCGACATCCGGCGCACGCTGCGGCAGGCCTACAAGCTGCCGATCCCCGGCGAGTGGCCGGACGAGGGCTATGATCTGGCGGCGCACCGGGCGGCCTTCGTGGCCTTTTTGACGTTTCTCAAGGCCAATCTGGCCGGGCAGACCGCGCTTCGGGTTGATGCGCATTGGGCGACGCAGGCGGCGCTGATTGAAGGCATGGCGCAATTTGGTGCGCCCGACGTGATTCTGCGTGAAAACGAGATGGGGCCTTGGCTCGGGGCGCTGGCGCGGCAGGCGGGCTATGCCAAACCTCCCGCACCGCCAAAGGCCCCGGCGCAACTGCCGTTCGATCTGGCCGCGATCTACGATGACGAAATCGAGCAGATCACGCGCGCGATCTATCTGCGCGATTACATGCTGTTCGGGTTCCGCAACTGGCGCTGAGACCGGTCAGGCGGCCTGTGCCGCCTGCGCTGCGGTCACGATGGTGTAGAGCGTGGCCGACTCGCTGTTGGCGCGCAGCTTGGCGCAGAGCGACGGCTCGCGCAGGGTGCGCGAGACGAGTGCCAGTGCCTTGAGATGCTCCACCCCGGCATCGAGCGGTGCGAAGAGACCAAAGGCGATATCGACCGGCTGACGGTCAACCGCCTCGAACTCGATCGGCTTTTCGAGCACGACGAGCACGCCCACGACCTGTTCCAGCCCGTCGAGCCGGGCATGGGGCAGGGCAACGCCATGACCCACGCCCGTGGGCCCGAGGCTCTCGCGTTCCAGAAGCGCCTCGACGGCGGCGGAATGCGAGACGCCATAGGCGGCCTCGACGAGCGCGCCCAGCTCGTTCATCAGGCGTTTCTTGCTGGTGACGCCTGACAAGGCACGCACCGCCTCGGGCTTGAGGAGCATGGGTATATCCATTTGCTGTGTGGTTCAGACAGGCGCGGGCGCCTGTCGCCTCCGATCAGGGGTCAATCCATCCGATATTGCCGTCCTCGCGACGGTATACGACATTGACCGATTCCTTGCCTTCCTTGCGAAACACCAGAACGGGCGCCCCTGCCAATTCCATCTGCATCACCGCCTCTCCGACCGAGAGCGAGGGAATCCGCGTCTCGATCTCGGCGACGATGATCGGTTGCAGGCTGTCGGGCTCCGCGTCCGGCTCTTCGTCACTCGCGGCGAGGATATAGGAGGAAGCGCCGAAGAGTTCAACCGGCTCCGCGCGGTCGCGGTGATGATCCTTGAGACGGCGCTTGTAGCGGCGCAACTGCTTTTCCATCTTCTCGGCGCAGGCGTCAAAGGCGGCGTAGATTTCATGAGCCTTGGCACGCGCCTGCGCCGTCAGACCGGTGGAAAGATGCACGACCGCCTCGCAGGAAAACTCGCTCGCGATGCGGGAAAAGGTGACCTGTGCGGCGGTCGGGCGTTCCGCGTATTTCGCCACGACGATGCCAAGCTGGTCCTTGACATGGGTTTGCAGGGCCTCGCCGATGTCGATCTGCTTTCCACTGATTTGGTAGCGCATCTTGCCTCCTTCATTTGACATACCGGTTGCGCTGCGGCCCGGATGGGGCGCGATCATCTCCGGCTTATGATGCTGATATGGGACAAGTGTTGATAGTCTGCGAACCCCGGCCCAAGGCGCGGGCGCGGTCCGGAAGTCGGGGCGCGATCACCACTTGTCATGCCCCAATTGACGCCCGTCTCGGTCCGTTTGTCAATCTATTTGCGGTCCGGGGGCAGCGATGATGCGGGCGCACTGTCAGGAGATGCGAAAGCTGTCGCCGAGATAGACCCGGCGCACGTTCTCGTTCTCCACCACATCCCGGGGCGTGCCGGACATGAGCACGCGACCGTCATGCAGGATATAGGCGCGGTCCACGATTTCGAGGGTCTCGCGGACGTTGTGATCGGTGATCAGCACGCCGATGCCGCGTTTTTTCAGATCGCTGACGAGGTGGCGGATGTCATTGACCGAGATCGGATCGACCCCGGCAAACGGCTCGTCAAGCAGCAGGTAGCGCGGATTGGCGGCAAGGCAGCGTGCGATTTCCACGCGCCGCCGTTCGCCCCCCGAGAGCGCCATCGCCGGTGCGCGGCGCAGATGCTCGATGGAAAATTCCGAAAGAAGTTGCTCCAGCCTCTCGCGCCGCCGCGCGCGCTTGGGCTCGGCGATGTCGAGAATCGCCATGATGTTGTCCTCGACCGAGAGGCCGCGAAAGATCGACATTTCCTGCGGAAGATAGCCGATGCCAAGCTTGGCGCGGCGATACATCGGCAGGGTGGTCACATCCCGCCCGTCGATATAGATATGGCCGCCCTCGGGATGGATCAGCCCCGCGATCGCGTAGAATGTCGTGGTCTTGCCCGAGCCGTTGGGACCCAGAAGCGCCACCACCTCGCCCTGTGCCAGGTCGAGCGAGACGTCGCGGATCACGATCTTTTTCTTGTAGCTCTTGCGCAGGTTGACGATCCGCAGTCCGGGCGCGTCATTGCTGTGGGCAAGGGTCAGGGTCGGTGCGGTCACTGGTTTTCCTGCGGTCTCAGGATCGTCTTGACGCGGCCCGTCACCTGCGCGGTGCCGGCGTTGGTATCCACGATGACCGTATCGCCGGAAATGGCGCTTGTGCCCTGCACCAGCATCACATTGCCCCGCAACTCGATCATGCCGGTGCCGAGGTTGTAGGCCGCGTCCTGCGCCTCTGCCGCATCCTCGCCGCTGGTCAGGGTCACACCGCCCGAGGCCTCAAGCGTCTCTATCCCGCTGCGGTCCGGCAGGTAGACGACCCGCACACGCGGCGCGGCGAGCCGCATGTCGCCCTGCGCGATCACCACGGAGCCGGTGAAGAGCGCGGAATTGTCGTTCTGATCGACGCTGAGCGCATCCGATGACACCTCGACCGGGGCGGCGCGATCCCGCGTGCCCTGACCAAAGGAAAATGCACCCGCCTGTGCCATGGCAAGGCCGGGCAGGCAGGATAAAACCGCGACGGCGGCAAACCGGTTCAGGAAAGTCACTGATCTATGTCCCCAGATGATTGCGGCAGGTATATCAGCACGACCCCCCCGGTGAAAAGCACTTCGGCTGTGTCGGTCTCGGTGTTGTGATGCAAAAGCATGCGCCCCGCCTCGATCGAGCCGATCGGCCCCGTGGCCCGCACCGCGCCCGCGCTCTCGGCGTGGAGCACATCGAGCCGCGCATCGAGCCGCTCGGTGTCGATCACATAGCCGGTGGTTGTGGTGATGTGCACGCCGCCCAGCAAGGCTGCGGTCATCGCCGCCTGATCGACCCGCGCCGCGTCGGCGCGTAACGCGATCACGGTGCCACCGGAAAGCCGCATCTCGCCGCGCACCTGATCGGCACTGATCCGGTCGGTGCTGTTCGCATCGGGGCGGGCCATATCGGCGGCGATGGTGACCTCGTCGCCATTTGCCGTGACCCCCGCGAAACTGGGGCTGGTGACGCCCATTTCCTGCGCGCGCTTCTCAAGGTCGATCTCGGAAAGCTGCACGGATCTGGAGGGGTCGATGGTGCGCGAGATGAGAAACAGGGTCGACAAAAGCCCGAGTGCGGCGAGCGGCAGCAGGATCTTCATCCCCGCCACGATCCGCGAATAGGTGTTGTCCGCCCGCGCCATGGCTCAATGCGCGAAGATGTCGGTCTCGGGCCAGCCCGCAAGATCAAGCCGCGCGCGCACGGGCAGGAAATCGAAACACGCCTGCGCGAGGTCCGTGCGACCCTCGCGGGCGAGCATGGCGTCGAGCCGGTCGCGCAGGGCATGGAGATAAAGCACATCGGAGGCGGCATAGTCGAGTTGCGCGGCGCTGAGCGCATCCGCACCCCAATCAGAGCTTTGCTGCTGCTTGGAAATGTCCACGCCGAGAAGCTCCTGCAACAGGTATTTCAAACCGTGCCGGTCGGTATAGGTGCGGATGAGCTTCGAGGCGATCTTGGTGCAATAGACGGGGGCCGCGAGCGCGCCGAAGGCGTGATACATCGCGGCGATGTCGAAGCGCCCGAAATGAAACAGCTTGAGCGTATCGGGGTCGGTCAGGAGCCGCTCCAGATTGGGCGCGCGGGTCTGCCCCATGGCCACCTGCACCAGATGCGCGTGGCCGTCGCCGTCCGAGAGTTGCACCACGCAGAGCCGGTCGCGCAGCGGGTTGAGGCCCATCGTCTCGCAGTCAATGGCCACGACAGGGCCAAGGTGAAGCCCGTCGGGCAGGTCGCCTTGATGAAGATGGTTCGCCATGAGATGCCTTGATGCCCGCTCTGGGGTGCTGTCGGGATGGGTATATCCTGTCTGATTAGGCGCTTTCCGTCCCTGCCTCAACCCGGATATGGGCGCGGCCGGGCATGAAATCCAGTCGCGTGCGCGCCGATCCGGCTTGCGATTGCACCGCCCCTCGGCCACAACAGGGCGCGACCGAGCGAAGGAGCCTGCATGAGCCGCCCAGAGACCACCCCGCCCCGCGCCGCCGATCATCTGGCGCGACGTCTCTTCGAGGCCGGATGCCGCCATGCCTTCGGCATGCCGGGGGGCGAGGTTCTGACGGTGATGGATGCGCTGGCACGCGCCGGGATCGAGGTGACGTTGGCGCGGCATGAGAATGCCGCCGCCTTCATGGCCGAGGGGGTCTGGCACCGCACCGGCGCGCCGGGGATCCTGATTGCCACGCTGGGGCCGGGGGTGCTCAATGGTGTCAACGCCATCGCCAACGCCCATCAGGACCGGGTGCCGCTCATCGTGATTTCCGGCTGCGTCGATGCCGATGAGGCGCTGACCTATACCCATCAGATTCTCGATCACGAGGCGGTTCTGGCACCGATCACCAAGGCGACCTTTCGCCTGACCGCGAAGGGGGCCGACATCATCGCCGACAAGGCCGTGGGCATCGCCACCGAAGGGAGGCCCGGCCCCGTGCATATCGACGTGCCGATTTCCGTGGCCGATGAGCGCGTGAGCCTGCCGCGTCTGCGCCGACGCCCCGACGCGGTGCAGATGGTGCCCGCCGCCCCGCAAGGGCCGCGCGACTGGCTGGCCGGGGCAGAGCGCCCGGTGATGATCGTGGGCCTCGATGCGGTGAACGAAGGTGCTGGGGCGGCGATTCTGGAGGTCGCCGAACGCCTGAACATTCCCGTCATCACCAGCTACAAGGCCAAAGGGATCATCCCCGAGACGCATCCGCTCTGCCTTGGGGGGGCGGGCCTCTCGCCGCTGGCCGACGGCGTGCTGGTGCCGCTGGTGCAGCACGCCGATCTGATCCTCTGCGTGGGCTATGACCCCATCGAGATGCGCCCCGGCTGGCGCGAGATCTGGGACCCGGCAAAGGTGAAGGTGATCGACATCGCCGCCGTGCCGAATGACCAATACATGCATCAGGCGACGATGAATATCGTGGGGGGCTGCGCGCCGTCGCTGGCGGCGATTGCCGAGGGGGTCGCCCCTCGGGCCACATGGTCCGGCGGTGAGGTGGCAGAGGTGCGCGCGGCGCTGGCGCAGGCATTTCCCACTGGCGATGACTGGGGCGCTGCCGCCGTCATCGCCGAGGCGCGTGCCGTGCTGCCCGAGGAGACGATCATCACCGTCGACAGTGGAGCGCATCGTATCCTCTTGTCGCAGATGTGGACCACGCACTATCCCCGCAGCGTTCTGCAATCGACGGCACTTTGCACCATGGGCTGTGCCGTGCCGCTGGCGATGGGGGCGAAACTCGCGACGCCCGAGGCCACCGTGGTCAGCTTTTCGGGCGATGCCGGGTTCCTGATGGTGGCGGGGGAACTCTCGACCGTGGCGGAGTTGAACCTGCCGGTGATCTTCGTCGTTTTCGTCGATGCCAGCCTCGCGCTCATCGAGAAGAAGCAGCGCGAGCGGCAGATGGTCAATCTCGCGGTCGATTTCGGCCATCACGATTTTGCCGCCATCGGGCGCGCCTTTGGCGGCCATGGCGTGCGGGTGTCGAACCGGGCGGAGTTGCGCGCCGCCTTGCAGGCCGCGCAGCAGGCCGACCGCTTTACCGTCATCGCCGCCGAGATCGACCGCGGCTCTTATGACAACCGCATCTGAGGAGGTGCCCATGCCCGGCCCGCTTGATGGCCTTGTCGTTCTCGATCTGAGCCGGATTCTGGCCGGTCCCACCTGCACGCAGCTTCTGGGCGATCTGGGGGCGGAGGTGCTCAAGATCGAGAGCCTTGGGGGCGACGACACACGCGGCTGGGGGCCGCCCTTTGCGCTCGATCCCGACGGCAGGCCCACTGATCTTTCGGCCTATTTCATGTCCTCCAACCGCAACAAGAAATCCGTGGCGGTGGATCTGACCGACGGGCAGGTGCAAAAGATGCTGCACGCGCTGGCGGGGCGCGCCGATGTGGTGATCGAGAATTTCAAACCGGGTGGTTTGCGCAAATACGGGCTCGATCACGAGACGCTGTGTGCGGCGTATCCGGGCCTTGTCTATTGCTCGATCTCCGGTTTCGGCCAGACCGGGCCGAACCGCGACAAGCCGGGCTATGACCTGATGGCCCAAGGCTTTGCCGGGATCATGTCGATCACCGGCGAGGCGCAGGGAGAGCCGATGAAGGTGGGCGTGGGCGTGGCCGATATCGTCTGCGGGCTTTATGCGGCGACCGGCATCCTTGCTGCGTTGCGCCACCGGGACGCGACCGGCGAGGGGCAGCATATCGACATCGCGCTGGTCGATGCGACGCTGTCGTGGTTGACCAATCAGGGGCTGAACTATCTCACCTCCGGCATTTCACCCACGCGGGCGGGCAATGCCCATCCCAATATCGTGCCCTATCAGGTCTTTGCCACCGCTGACGGCCATGTGATTGTCGCGGTCGGCAATGACAGCCAGTATGCCCGGTTTTGTGACTATCTGGGGCAACCGGGCTGGGCCACTGACCCGCGCTTTGCCACCAACACGGCGCGTCTGGCCAATCGTGACGTGCTCGTGCCGATGCTCGCCGGGGTTCTGGCAGGCCGGACCATGCAGGACGTGATCGAGGGGCTTGAGGCACGCAAGGTTCCGGTCGGTCCGGTCAACACGATCGAGCAGGCGCTCGAGAGCGAACAGGCGCGGGCGCGCGGCATGACCGTGACGCTGCCCGCGCCGCAGACCGCCAAGGGCGAGGTGCGGCTGATCGGCAATCCGCTCAAGTTTTCGCGCACGCCGGTGAGCTATCGGTCTGCACCCCCGTCCACAGGGGCGGATACCGAAACGGTGCTGCGGCGGTTGAAGGACGATCTGTAACCGTCGCTCGCGGCCACGTGATTTGCCGCGACTCGGGTCAAGGCGTAGCCCTCTGTCATCGATTGGAGGGCTATTCATGCAACGATTTCTGAAACTTCTTGCCGTTTTCATGCTTGTCACAGGCAGCGCGCAGGCGCTTGAACCACGCGAAGGCTGGGTGATCCTGCAAAGCGGGAAATCCTTTGAGGATCTGGTCAAGGCGGTGAATGCGGCGGTCGATGAGGCCCCGATCCGAATCGTGACGCAGGCAAGCGCCTCCGCCGGAGCAAAGGCGCAAGGCATCACCATTCCCGGCAACCGTGTCTTTGGCCTCTATGACAACGGATATGCGCGCAGGATGCTCGATGCCAGCATTGCCGCCGGGATCGAGGCACCGATCGTGCTTTATGCCACCGAGAACGCCGATGGCACCTCGACGCTTGCCTACAAGACGCCCAGCCATGTCTTTGCCCCCTATTTCGACGAGGGCGGCGAGGCGCTGCGCGCGCTGGCGGCGGAGCTTGACGGGGTGTTCGACGCGGTGGCGCGGGCGGCGGTAGCGGACTAGGCAAATACACGCTCAGCGGGTTCTTGCCGCCCGGACTGCGCTCGAATATTGAGCACGGGGGCGTGAGGCGTCACATTCCTTGAGAAACGGATAACGTATTGGTGATGTGCCGCGCGCTTTGGTTGCCGGTGTCATAAATTGCGGGTTAGCTAGACCGCATCTCTTCTGCCGAAAGGACCCTCGGGCCATGCGTAATGATCAATTCGGGTATGAAACCTCGCTCTCATCGCCCGAGGCCGTGCAGGCCTGGGACAGGATGGTGCTGGCGTTTCTTGCCCATAACGCCGCGACGCCCGATCATCTGGGCAAGGTTCTGAGCGAGGAGCCGGGCTTTGCCATGGCTCATGCGGTCAAGGGCCTGTTCTGCAAGATGCTGGGCCGCAGCGAGATGGAAGAGACCGCACGCGCCGCCCATGAGGCGGCGATTTCCTGCGCGCAAGCGGGCGCGCCCCAGCCGCGCGAGATGGGGTATGTCCGCGCGCTCGGTGCCTGGATCGACGGCCGCCCCACCGAGACGGTGCGCGAGATGGAGGCGATCCTCACCCGCTGGCCCGAGGATGCGCTGGCGATGAAGATCGGCCACGCCACCCGCTTCATTCTGGGGGACAACAAGGGGATGCGCGCCTCCATCGAGGCGCTGCTGCCCGCCTATGACGCCAAGAACCCGGCGCGGGGCTATCTCTTCGGCTGTCATGCTTTCGCGCTGGAAGAAACCGGCGATTACGGTCGCGCCGAGACGGCGGGGCGGCTGGGCCTGAGTCTCTCGCCCGACGATGCCTGGGGGCTGCACGCGGTGGCGCATGTCTTTGACATGACGTGTAATTCGCGCGCGGGCCTGACCTGGCTCGAGGGGCGCGAGGCGGCCTGGACGCATTGCAACAATTTCCGCTACCACGTCTGGTGGCACAAGGCGCTGATGCATCTCGATCAGGGTGAGATCGACACGGTGTTCGCGCTTTACGACACCGAGGTGCGCCGCGATCACACCGACGATTTCCGCGACATTTCCAACGGGGCCTCGATGCTCATGCGGCTGGAGCTCGAAGGCGTCAATGTCGGCGACCGATGGGAGGAAATGGCCGAGATCAGTGAGCGCCGCACAGAGGATGCATGTCTCATCTTCGCCGACTTCCACTATCTGCTGGCACTTATCGGCGGCAAGCGCGAGACGGCGGTCAAACGCCTTTTGGCGCGGTTGCATGGCGATGCCAAGCGCGCCAATGCCTCGGACATGATGGCGCGGATGGCAAATCCCGGCCTATCGGCGGCGACGGGGCTTGAGGCTTTCGGTGCCGGGGATTACAAGACGGCGTTTCTCAATCTGGGACGGGCGCGCCACTCCATGCAACTTGCCGGCGGAAGCCATGCGCAACGGGACGTGTTCGAACGTCTGACCATAGATTCGGCGTTGCGCGCGGGGTTCATGGACGAGGCCGAGACCATTCTCAAGGAGCGCCGCGCGCGCCGCGCGGGCAAGCTTGACAGCTATGCCGCCACCCGTCTCGACCTGATCGAGGAGGCCCGCAGCGGCTGGTCCGAGGCGGGGCGACTTCCGGCCGAGTGACCCCGCGACACAATTTGCAAGGAGCCGACACCGCGATGACGAGTGTTGCCGATCCCGCCATGGCCCATGGTCAATCCCAGAAAGCGGTTGCCGCCCCCGTGGCGGGCACGCGCGATATCCGGCTGGATTTCTTTCGCGGGCTGGCGATGTTCATCATCCTTGCGGCCCATACCCCGCGCAATTTCTTCACAAGCTGGATCCCGGCGCGCTGGGGCTTCTCGGACGCGACCGAGATTTTCGTGTTCTGCTCCGGCATGGCCTCGGCCATCGCCTTTGGCCGGACCTTCGACCGGGCGGGCTGGACCCTTGGCTCCTCGCGGGTGGGTTACCGTGTCTGGCAGGTCTACTGGGCGCATATCGCGTTGTTCTTTGCCACGGTGACACTGCTTGCGGCGTTCGATCATTTTGGGGAATTCGACAAGACCTATATCGGCACGCTGAACCTGTGGAAGTTCTTCGAGGATCCGGGGCCGCAGCTTGTCGGCCTCTTCACCCTGACCTACGTGCCCAACTATTTCGACATCCTGCCGATGTATATGGTCATTCTGGTGATGATGCCCATGATGATGGCGCTGAGCCGGGTGAGCCCTTGGGCGGTGTTCGGCGCGATGGGTCTGATCTGGCTTTTCGCGCAGCGCGCGGTGCTGGAGCCGCTTGGCCTGAACGACTGGCATCTGGGGTTGCCAGCAGAGCCGTGGTCGGATCGCACATGGTTCTTCAACCCGTTCGGCTGGCAGCTTGTGTTCTTCACCGGCTTTGCATTCATGCGCGGCTGGTTGCCGAAACCGCCGGTGAACCGGGTGCTGATCGGGCTGGCGGTGTTCATCGTGATTGCCAATATTCCGCTCTCGAATATCGGTGTGCGCGAATTCGGCTTCGACTGGGCGCGCGACTGGCGGATCGAAAATCGCGGACTGTTCAACAAGTCCGATTTCGGCATCCTGCGTTACGTGCATTTCCTTGCCCTTGCCTATCTGTGCTGGGCGGCGGCGGGTGAGGGGGGCGCGCGGCTCCGGGCGGCTGGCACGGGTCTTTTGTCGCGGCTGTGGTCGGGTCTTCTGGCGATGATCCTCAAGGTGGGGCAGCAATCGCTCGCGGTGTTCGTCTTTTCGATGTTCTTCGCGCGCCTCTCGGGCTTTGTCATGGACCAGGTCGGGCGGACCGCCTGGAACATGACGCTGGCGAATTTTGTCGGCTTCGGGGCGCTGATCGTGGTGGCCTATGTGGCAGCCTGGTTCAAGGGCCACCCGTGGAGGGGTGCGAAATGATCCGGCGCGAGGTTTTGCAGGGGCTTGGCGCGCTGGCGCTCTGGCCGGGGATGGCGCGGGCCGCCGAGGGCGTGCCGTTTTCCGAGGAGATGCTCGATGCGCTGGCCCGCGAGGTGGCGGCGCAACCCTATGCCGAGCGCCCGCTGGTGCCGCAGGAATGGCGCGATTTGACCTATGACCAATATCGCGCGATCCGCTACGATCCATCGCGCGTTTTCTGGGCCGGGACCGAGGCGACGCTTGAATTCGACCTCTTCCCGCCGGGGCTCTATTTCCCTCGTTCGGTCGAGGTCAACATGGTCGAGGACGGCATCGCGCGGCGCGTGCCCTTCGACCTGTCGCTTTATGAAAAGCACGAGATCGTGCCCGGCGATCTGCCCGTCGACGACCGGCTGGGCTATTCCGGCGTGCGGCTGAGGGCCGAGATATCCAAACCCGGCTTCTTTCAGGAGTATGCCGTTTTCCAGGGCGCGAGCTATTTCCGCGTGATCCCGCGCGATCTGGTCTATGGCCTCTCGGCGCGGGGTCTGGCGGTGAACACCGCCGCGCCCGAGGGCGAGGAGTTTCCCGATTTCACCCGGTTCTGGATCGAAAAGCCCGCCCCCGGCGCGCAGATGCATCGCATCCATGCCCTGATGGAAAGCCCGTCGGTCACGGGCATGTATCATTTCACGCTCGACCCTTACGGCGATGCGGCCGATGTAGATGTGCGCTGCACGCTCTGGCCGCGCGCCGATCTGGCCAATGTCGGTATCGCGCCGCTCACCTCGATGTTCTATTTTGACGCCAAGATGCGCGACCGCTTCAACGATTTCCGCCCTGCCGTCCATGACAGCGACGGGCTGACGATCCTCAACGGCAATGGCGAGATGCTGTGGCGGCCCCTGGGCAATCCGCGTCATCTTCAGGTGTCGAGTTTCGTGGATGATGGCCCGCAGGGCTTTGGCCTTGCACAGCGGGCGCGACGCTATTCGGATTTCCATGACCTTGAGGCGAAGTATCATCTGCGCCCGAGTCTCTGGATCACGCCCGGAGAGGATTGGGGGCGTGGTGCAGTGACGCTGGTCGAGATCCCGACGGACAAGGAGATTTTCGACAATATCGTGGCCTTTTGGCGCCCGCGAGAGCCGCTTGCGGCGGGGAGCGAACACGGCTTCACCTACCGCATGTCGTGGGCGGGCGAGATCCCCGAGCAAAAGCCCGTGGCGCAGGTTCTGGAAACCCGGATCGGGCGCGGCTTTCCGCACAATCAGCACCAGTTGGTGACGATTGACTTTGCCCCTCATGCCGCCTTGCCAGAGGATTACGACGATCTGGTGATCTACGTGAATTCCGCAAGGTTGGAAACGTCGCAGGGCCTCATTCAGCGCAACCCCGAAACCGACGGGCCGCGCCTTGCGTTTTCCTTTGATCCCGCCGACGTGCAGGTGGCCGAAATACGTGCGCAGCTTTTCCACGAGGGACGCGGCGTTTCGGAAGTGTGGCTCTACCGATGGACCGCGTGACCGCTTTCCCCGGCGGGGCGCATATGCCGCCGCCAGCGCCGCTGAGCCATCCGGTTCAGAGCCTCAAGGTGCCTCACCGTGACCCGAACGCGCCTGCATGGCAGCCCGCGCGCCGGTTCTGGTGGCGGCGGGCGGCGGCCTTTGTCCCGGCGGTGCTGACCACCGGCGCGCTGGCCTTTGTGTTTGCGGACTGGCTGTCGGATGGCGGCATATGGTGGCTGGAATGGGTGTTGCTGGCGCTGGTCACGGTCACGTTCTTCTGGATTGCGCTGTCGGTCGGCACTGCGACGCTTGGCCTGATCTGCCACGTCATGCGGCGACGCGCGCGGGCAGATGGGACAACCCCGCTCAACGTGGCGCTGTTGGTGCCGATCTACAACGAGGACACCGCCGAGGTCTTCGGCAATGCCTGCGCGATGATGATGGCACTGCGCGAGAGCAAACCGGCGCATCGGTTCGATCTGTTCATCCTCAGCGACACGCAGGATGCCGAAATCGCGCTGGCCGAACGCCGCGCCTTCGAAACGCTGCGCGAGGCCCTGCCGCCCGATCTGCGGGTCTGGTATCGCCGCCGCACCCGCAACACCGAGCGCAAGGTCGGCAATATCAGGGACTGGATCGAGGGGTGGGGGGCCGCGCATGACGCCATGCTCGTGCTTGACGCCGACAGCCTGATGAGCGCCGAGGCGATCGTTGCGCTGGCCGATGAGTTGGCGGCCGATCCGACCGCGGGCCTTATTCAGTCGGCGCCCATGGTGATCGGGTCGGATACGCTTTTCGGTCGGATGCAGCAGTTTTCCGCCGCCGTCTATGGCACGCTCCTGAGCGAGGGGCTGGCAGGCTGGACAGGCACCGAGGGCAATTACTGGGGTCATAACGCGATCATCCGCACGCGCGCCTTTGCGGGTTGCGCGGGCCTGCCCCGGATGCCGTCGCTATCGGGGACGGGCGGGCTGATCCTCAGCCATGATTTCGTCGAGGCGGGCCTGTTGCGCCGGGCCGGATGGGCGGTGCGCTTCGTGCCGCATATCACCGGCAGTTACGAGGAGCCGCCCGCGACCCTCATCGACTATGCGCTGCGCGACCGGCGCTGGTGCCATGGCAATTTGCAGCACCTGCGCCTGCTGGGCACGCGCGGCTTTCATGCCGTGTCGCGGTTTCACCTGTTTCACGGCGCGATGAGCTATCTTCTTTCGCCCGCCTGGTTCGGGCTTCTGGTGATCTGGGCGCTTCTGGGCAACGGGCCGGACAGCGTGATCACCTATTTCTCGGTGGAAAATCCGCTCTACCCGGTCTGGCCCGAGATGAGCCGTGTCAATTCGGTGCTGATCCTTGTCTTCATGTATGGGATGCTCCTGGCCCCGAAGCTCATGGGCGCGCTGGCGCTGGGCCTTGGCGAGGTGCAGATTGCGCGGTTCGGGGGGGCGGGGCGGTTCAGCCTGTCGCTCATGGTGGAAATCCTGCTGTCGATCCTGTTTGCGCCGATCATGATGGTGCAACAGGTGGTGGCGGTGCTGCGCACCATCATCGGGATCCGCCCGATCTGGTCGCCGCAGGCGCGCAAGGGCGGGGATTACAGTCTCGGCACGGTGGCCAAGTTCCACGCGCTTGAAACGGTCAGCGGCGCACTTCTGGCCATGGGCATGGCGGCGGGCGTCGTCTCGCTCTGGCTCTTGCCGATCGGGCTAAGCCTTGTCGGCGCGGTGCCGCTGTCGATGATGTCGGGGCGGCGGATGGGGGGGCTCATGGCCACGCCCGAGATGATCGAGCCGCCTGCGATCCTGCAACTTGCGCGGCGTCACCGCGCCATGTTCCGGGTGGCGGACATGCCGCCGCTTGCGGCGGAATAGTCTCTATTGCGTAGGCCCGACCTGCGCCTCGAACCAGTCCAGCGCCATGCCGCTCCAGCCGCGCGGCACACCGTGGCCGCCATCGAAGAGCGCCAGTTCCAAGGCCGAGCCGGGGGCACAGTCGAGCCAGACGCGCCGCCAGAAGCCGTCGCCGATCTCGAAAAGGTCGGGATAGGGACGCACGCAGCGATTGGCCGCGCGCCAGATCTGCATGGCCTCGAACACATCGCCCTGGGCAAAGCCCGCCCGGATCTCGCGCCCTTCCAGCGGCACGACCTGATCGCGCCAGCCATGGGTGTGCAAAAGCCGCACCGGCCCCGCACAGCCCTCGGGATGGGGCCGCCAGAAGCTGCCCGACACGGGGGCATATGCGGCGAAATCATCGGGGTGTGCGCAGGCAATATAGCTGGTGAGCGAGCCGCCGATGGAAAACCCGGTCAGCAGGCCGCGCGCGGGATCAATGCCGAACCGCGCGGTGGCATCCTGCATCACCTCCCGGAGAAAGGCCGCCTCGTCGCGCGGTCCGGGAAACTCGGGGTGGAAATTCCAGCTTGTGCGGTTGCGCCCCGGTCGCGTCAACCCTTCGGGTGCAATGAAGGCATAGCCGCGCGCCAGCGCCGCGCGCGCCGTGCCGCCGCGCATCGTGCCTTGCGCGCTGCCGCCATAGCCGTGCAGAAAAATCACCACGGGAAATGGACCGTCGCCCTCGGGCAGGGCGATGCGATAGCTGCCCGAAGCTGTGGTGCAGGGCATATCGCCGCCGCAAGCGGGTTGCGAATTCGCGGGTGTGGCAAGGGCGAGAAAGGCGGCAAAGGCAACGGCAAGGCGCATGGGACGAACTCCTGGGTGCATGTCAAGCGTTGCACAAAGGTTGCCCGCTGCCTAGCGTTACCCTGTCACCCTTGTGTGAGGGGCACGCCTGACAATCCCGTGAGGTGACACGCGACGGCCCTTTCACCGCCATAGGTAATGAGGCATCCACAGCACACACGATTGAAAGGAACCCCCGCGCCCATGGAAAGCATTTACTACGTCCTCTGCTGGGCCTGTCACCGTCGCTGCAAGCATTGCTATGAGTCGCGGTTTCGTCCCTATGTGCGCGGCGCGCTGCGCAAGGTCGTGGACGAGGCCAGAGAGAGCTTTCCCAAGGTGTTGGCAAGCCTGCCGGATGAGCTGAGCTATCTCGACCTCAACGCCCCCTCCGAGACGGCACCGGGCGGATACGAGCGCCGCGCCAGCCGGATCATTCTGGCCGGCGGCGAGGTGCTGGTCGATCCGGTGCGCGAGGAGGTGCTTTATCCGGCACTCGAGGCGATTCAGGCCCGATATGGCGCGCAGGGCGTGCGGGTGATCGTGCAGACCACGGGTGATCTGGTCACGCCGCAGATCGTGGACGAGTTGCTGGCGCGCGGCGTCTGGATGATTTCCTGCGCCGGGATGGACGATTTTCACGTGGGCCACGAAGGCGACAGGCGCGTGCCGCTTATCGACCGGCTGCGCGCCATGTTCGAGGCCGCCGGGATGCGCGACAGCGCGCTGGCCTCGACCACCCGCAACTGGGCCGATCAGACCGAGGATCAGCCGGTCTATTCGATGTTCGGCGCGACCGAGGATGCCTGGATCGGCAAGATCTGGCCGCGCGGGCGAGCCTGGGAAAACTCGCTGTCACAGGCCACGATCACCGATAATTTCTGCAATGTCTGGTCGGGGGGGCTGGGCTTTCTCAACCGGGGCTTTTCCGGGTCCGAGGTGTCGATCGACCCTAATGGCGACGTGTTCCCCTGCTGCCTCAAGACCGCCGCCCCCTTGGGCAATCTCTGCGAAGAGCGGCTCGACGATATTCTTGACAGTCTGGTGGGTCACCCGGCGCTGGAGGCGATTTCAATGGGCCACCCCGAGCGGATGGGGCTGGCGCAGGGCTGGGACGTGGCGCGATTCCTTGACGAATCCCGCACCACGCGCCCCGATGGCGCGCCCTATCGCAACCTCTGCATCGGCTGTGATCGCTATTTCGAGAAGGTTCTGGGGCCGGAACTCGCGCGCCTGCGTGCAGACCGGCTGGCGGCAAGGCGGGCAGCGGAATGACCGAGGCGGCCCCGGATCGGCGCGCCGCGCTCATCCCGGCGCTGATGGCGGCGCTCAAGGCTGCGGATCAGGCCCCCGGCTTGCCCGAGCCGATGCCCGATACCGGGCTGGCGCATGATCATATCCGCCTTGGCGGCACCGGGCGCATCGCGCGGCTGCCGAAACAGAGCCAGATGCAGCTTCGCGCGGCGGAAAACCTCGCCTATCAGGCCGCCTGTTTCACCCGTGCGAGCGCGTCGGGCCATGCGCCGCAGCTTTTTGCCGTGCTGCCGCCGTCGCAGGCGCTGCCGCGCGGCGGGCTGATCGTGCAAGAGATCAAGGGCCGCGCCGCGCGCCTGCCCGGCGACCTGCCCGCGATCATGGAAGCCCTGGCCGCGATCCATGGCCTGCCGGTGCCGGAGGGGCGCGCGCCGCTGCTCGATCCCGCCGATCCGCTGGCCGATCTTCTGGCGGAAATCGAGGCGCAGGCCGCGTATCTTCACGCCGCGCACGCTGACACGCGCGCCATAATAGAGACGCATATCGCCGCGCTGCGCGACCTGAAAGCAAGCGCGGCGCGCCCGCCCAAGCGGCTTATTTCCTTTGACGCGCATCCCGGCAATTTCCTGATCCGGGCCGACGGGCGCGCCGTGCTTGTCGATCTGGAAAAGGCCCGCTACAGCGCGCCGCCGCTCGATCTGGCGCATGCCACGCTTTACACCTCGACCACCTGGGATGTGACGAGCCACGCGGTGCTGGAGCCGCAAGAGGTGGCGCGCGCCTGTCATCATTGGCTCGATCATCTGCCCGAGGCGGACCGCGCCGCGCTGCGCCCGTGGATAGTGCCGATGCGCCGCGCGATGTGGCTCTGGTCGATGACGTGGTGCGCGAAATGGCGCGTTCTCTCGGGGGCAGAGGCCAAGGGCTCGCAGGATGGCGAGGATTGGGCGGCGGACAATAGCGAGGCCGCGCTGATTGCCCATGTCCGGGGCCGCGTCGATCACTATCTTGCGCCCGACACGGCGACGCGGCTTGACTCCGAGTTCGGTCTGCTGGCCGATATTCTGTAATCCTTGACCCAACAGGAGACCCCCGATGATCCGATCCATGACGGCCGCGCTGGCGGCCTTTGCCCTCGCCGCGCCGCTGGCCGCGCAGGAGGTCACGCCCGATCCCAAGGATTGGCCCGCCATCACCGAGGCCGCCAAGGGCCAGACAGTCTATTGGCATGCCTGGGGCGGTGGTAACGCCATCAACGACTATATCGCCTGGGCCGCGGGCGAGGTGAAATCGCGCCATGGCGTCAGTGTCGAACATGTGAAGCTCAAGGATACCGCCGATGCCGTCAGCCGGGTCATCGCCGAGAAGTCGGCGGGCAAGGATGCGGGCGGCGCGGTCGATCTCATCTGGATCAACGGTGAGAATTTCGCGGCGATGAAGGAGCAGGGGCTGCTCTTTGGTCCCTGGGCCGAGGACTTGCCCAACTGGCAATTTGTCGATGTCGCGGGCAAACCCGCCGTGACCTCGGATTTCACCGTGCCGACCGAGGGGCTGGAGGCCCCTTGGGGCATGGCGCAGATCGTCTTTTACCACGACACCGCGCGGCTTGCCGAGCCGCCCCGCTCGATCCCCGCGCTCGCCGCGTGGGCGCGCGCCAATCCGGGCCGCTTCGCCTATCCGCAGCCGCCCGATTTCCTCGGCTCTACCTTCCTCAAACAGGCGGTGATCGAACTCACCCCCGACCCAAGGGTGTTGCAAGAGCCGGTGAGCGAGGAGACCTACGCTGCCGCCACCGCGCCGCTTTGGGGCTATCTCGACGATCTCACGCCCAACCTGTGGCGCGGTGGTGCCGCCTATCCGCAATCCGGGCCGCGCCTCATCCAGTTGATGAACGATGGCGAGATCGACCTTGCGCTCAGCTTCAACCCCAACGAGCCGTCGAACGCGATTGCCAATTATGAGCTGCCCGAGACGGTGCGCACCTATGTGCTGGACGGTGGCACCATCGGCAATGCCAGCTTTGTCGCCATTCCCTACAACGCCAACGCCAAGGAGGGTGCGCTGGTTCTTGCCAATTTCCTGATGTCGCCCGAGGCGCAGGCGCGCAAGCAAGACCCGGTGATCTGGGGCAGCGGCACGGTGCTGGCGCTGGACAAGCTGAGCCCCGAGGATCGCGCGGCCTTTGACGCGATCGAGCTTGGCGTGGCAACGCTCTCGCCTGCGGAACTGGGTCAATCCCTGCCCGAGCCGCACCCGTCCTGGATGGTGCGGCTGGAAGAGGACTGGACCGCGCGCTACGGCGTCGGTCAGTAAGCCGGAATGCGTGCGGCGCTCAGCACCACATCGCCGGTGCCGCCGCGCAGCATGCGGCGGGCGCGGTTCCTGCCCTGGGCGCCGCTGCTGACGCTGGCCGTCATGCTGGGGCCGGTGCTGGCGGGGCTTCTGGGCACGCTGGCCCCGGCGTTTGGCTATATGCCCGCGCTGGGCGGCAAAGGCCTGAGCCTTGCCGCCTTTGAGGCACTGTTTGCATGGCCGGGCCTGCCGCGCGCGGTTATGCTCAGTCTCGGGGTGGGCTTTGCCGCGACGGCGCTGTCGCTTGCCATCGTTGTCCTGATCTGCGCGGGGTGGGCGGGCACGCGCACCTTTGGCATGATCGAGCGGCTTTTGTCGCCGCTTTTGTCGGTGCCGCACGCGGCGGCGGCCTTCGGGCTTGCGTTTCTGATCGCGCCTTCGGGATGGATCACGCGCGCGCTATCTCCGTGGGCGACGGGGTGGGAGCGCCCGCCAGACCTTCTGATCCTGCAAGACCCGGCGGGCCTCAGCCTCATCTTCGGGCTGGTCACCAAGGAGGTGCCGTTTCTCTTGCTGATGACGCTGGCGGCGCTGACGCAAGTGCGCCCCGGCCAGAGCCTGCGGGTGGCGCAGGCGCTGGGCTACGGGCGCGTCACCGGCTGGCTCAAGGTGATCTTTCCGCTGGTCTACCGGCAGATACGGCTACCGGTCTATGCGGTGCTGGCGTTTTCCATGTCGGTGGTGGATGTGGCGATCATCCTCGGCCCCAACACGCCGCCGTCGCTGGCGGTGCAGGTGGTGCGCTGGATGAGCGACCCCGATCTGGCGTTCCGCTTTCAGGCGGCGGCGGGGGCGGTGCTGCAACTCGCGCTGGTGCTGCTGGGTCTTGGCCTCTGGCGGCTGATGGAAGTAGCGGTTGCGCGGCTTGGGCGGCTCTGGGTCGCCTCCGGCGCGCGGGGAGGGCGACGCGGCGAACAGGCGGTGCGGCTGGGCGCGCTGGTGCTTGGAGCATTGGCGGCGCTGACGGTCATCGCCGGGCTGGCGGGACAGGTGGTCTGGTCCTTTGCAGGGTTGTGGCAGTATCCCGATTTCTGGCCTGACGCCCTAAGCTTGCGCAACTGGCAGCGCCACGGGCCGCGCCTGTCCGGGCCTGTGACCGAAACGCTGGTGATCGCCGGGGCGGCGACATTTCTGGCGCTTCTGCTGACGCTGGCGAGCCTTGAGGCAGAGCATCGCCACGGTCTGCGCCCCGCCACGCGCGCGCTCTGGCTGCTTTATCTACCGCTCATCGTGCCGCAAGTCGCGTTTCTCATGGGGTTTCAGACGCTTTCGATCCTGACTGGTGTCGATGGCGGGCGCGCGGCGGTGGTGCTGGCGCATCTGGTGTTCGTGCTGCCTTACGTGTTTCTGTCTCTGGCGGACCCGTGGCGCGCCTGGGACCGCAGGCAGGACACGATTGCGCGCGCCTTGGGTGCCGGGCCGGACCGGGTGCTCTGGGCGGTGCGGTTGCCGATGCTGCTGCGGCCGCTGCTCATTGCGGCGGCGGTGGGGTTTGCGGTGTCTGTCGGGCAATACCTGCCGACGCTGCTGGTGGGGGCGGGGCGGGTGGCGACCCTGACCACCGAGGCCGTGGCGCTGGCCTCGGGCGGCGACCGGCGGGTGATCGGGGTTTACGCGCTGGCGCAGACCGCGGCGGCCTTTGCACCCTTTGCATTGGCCGTGCTGTTGCCGCGCGTTCTTTGGCGCAACAGGAAGGGGATGCGCGATGGTTGAGGCGCGCGGATTGCGGTTCGAACAGGTGGCGATCTCTCTGGCGGGGAGGCGGCTCATCGCGCTCGATTGCACCGTGGCACCTGGTGAGGTGCTGACCGTGATGGGGCCGTCGGGTTCTGGCAAGTCCACGCTGCTGGCGGCGATCACCGGAACGCTCGAGCCGGTCTTTGACATGGCGGGGCGCATTCGCCTCGACGGGCGCGATTTGATGAGCCTGCCCACAGAGGCGCGGCAGGTTGGGATCCTGTTTCAGGATGAGTATCTGTTTCCGCATCTCTCGGTGGGGGCCAACCTCGCCTTCGGGCTGAAACCCGAGGTGCGGGCTCGCGCCGCGCGGCGCGACCGGATCGAGGCGGCTCTGGCCGAGGTGGGGCTTGCGGGCTTTGCCGGGCGCGATCCGGCCACGCTTTCGGGCGGGCAACGGGCGCGGGTGGCGTTGCAACGGATGCTCCTGTCGGAGCCGCGCGCGCTTTTGCTCGACGAGGCGTTTTCCAAGCTCGATACCGGGCTGCGCGCTCAGGTGCGGGACCTCGTGTTCGACACGGCCAGCCGTCGCGCGCTGCCGGTGCTTCAGGTCACGCATGACCATTCGGACGCAAAGGCGGCCGGGGGCGAGGTGGTGGTTCTCGGTTGAGTGCAGCGCACGGTGATCAACCCAGGCCCGTTCTGTCGCCCTGTGTTATAAATCTGTCACAAAAATGTTGCATAGGTTTCATCCAAGCCGCCTACGGCTCTCAGCAAGGCTCAAGACATGGGCCGAATCGGAAAACCAGGAGCTATCATGTCCCTTCACAAACTCAGCACGTCCGTGCTCGCCATTCTCGCGGTTTCCGCCAGCGCCGCCGCTGCGCGTGACGAGATCCGCATCGTCGGTTCCTCGACCGTGTTCCCCTATACCCAGGCTGTATCGGAGCAGTTCGCCAACAACACCGGCGCGCCGTCGCCCATCGTCGAATCGACGGGCACCGGCGGCGGCATGAAGATTTTCTGCGGCGGTATCGGCGAAGGCCACCCCGACATCACGGGTGCCTCGCGCGCGATCAAGGCCTCGGAATACGAGCTTTGCGTGCAGAACGGCGTGACCGACATCACCGAAGCGCTGATCGGCTATGACGGTCTGTCGATCGCCATTTCGCGCAGCGCCGAAGCCGATTGGGACCTGAGCCTCGAGCAGATTTTCCTTGCGCTGGCCGCCGAAGTGCCGACCGCCGATGGCTGGGTTGCCAACCCCTACAAGAAATGGTCCGACATCGACGCGAGCCTGCCCGATGTGGGCATCCTCGCCTATGGCCCGCCGCCGACATCCGGAACGCGCGACGCCTTTGTCGAACTGGCCATGCATCCCGGTTGCGAAGCGCGCCCGGCGATGAAGGCCCTCAAGGAAGCCGACGCCGACGCCTACAAGGCGGCGGTCAAGGAAAACTGCTCGCGGATGCGCCAGGACGGGCCGTTTGTCGAAGCCGGTGAGAACGACAACCTGATCGTTCAGCGCCTCAATGCCGACCCCAATGCCATGGGCATCTTTGGCTACTCGTTCCTTTACGAGAACCTCGACGCGCTCAAGGCGGTCAAGATTGCCGGCGTGGAGCCTTCGGCCGAGACCATCGGCGATTTCTCCTATCCGGTCTCGCGTCCGCTCTATTTCTACGTGAAGAACGCGCATCGCGGCGTGATCCCGAACCTTCAGGAATTCATCGAGGAATACATGTCCGATGACGCGATGGCACCGGGTGGCTACCTGAGCGAACGCGGCATGGTGGTCCTGCCGGACGATATCCGCGCCAAGACCCAGGAAGCCGTGATCGGCGGCGAGACCATGGGCCCCAAGTCCTGATCGGGACCTGAACCGATAGCCGCCCGGCCCCGCGCCGGGCGGTTTTCCTTGAATCCCGAAAGACATTGTCATGACAACCGCCGCCTTTCTCTGTCTCTTCGTGCTGGCCGTCGCGGGCTATATCTGGAACCGGCAGGCCGCATCGGCCATCCGCGCCGATGGCACCCGGCTCCACTCGCTCGAGGGCTTTCACGGGTTCTATTCGCTGCTGACCGTGCTCGTGCCTGCCCTTGTGCTCATCTTGTTGTGGCAGGTTCTTCAGGGTCCGGTGATCGACGCCCTGCTCAAGGGCGGGATTTCCGAGCGGCTCGACGGTCTTGGAACCGGCGAGGTGCAACTCATCGTGGCCGAGATCAAGTCTATCTCGCGCGGGGCCGTGTTCGGCACGCCGGAGCAATGGAAATTCGACGCGGCCGAGCGGTATGTCACGCTCAATACGCGGGCCGATACGCTGCTTCTGATCATGATCCTCGTGCTCTCGCTGACGCTTGTCGTGCTCAGCCGCCGCAAGGTCGCAGCCGAGTTTCGCGCGCGTCACGGGGTGGAAAGGATCGTCTCCGGCCTGATGATCTTCTGCTCGGTCGTGGCGATTTTCGTGACTGTCGGCATCATCGCCTCGCTGATGTTCGAAACGGGCAAATTCTTTGCCAAGGTGCCGGTGACCGAGTTCCTGTTCGGCACCAACTGGGAGCCGCAGATCCCCCTGCGCGAGGATCAGGTGGCGGCCGAAGGGGCGTTCGGCTGGTTGCCGGTGATGCTGGGCACGCTGGTGATCACGGTAATCGCACTTCTGGTGGCGGTGCCGGTCGGTCTGATGACGGCGATCTATCTCAATGAGTTCGCGCCCAAGAAGTTTCGCGCGGTGGCCAAGCCCTTTCTGGAAATCCTCGCAGGCGTGCCTACCGTGGTCTACGGTTTTTTCGCCATCCTTGTCGTGGCCCCGGCGATGCGCAACTTCGCCGCCGCCATCGGGGTGGATGTCTCGCCAAACATTGCGCTCGCAGCGGGCAGCGTGATGGGGATCATGCTCATTCCGTTCATCTCCTCCTTTGCCGATGACGCGCTCTCGGCGGTGCCGCAGAGCCTGCGCGACGGGGCGCTCGGCCTTGGGGCGACGCGGGCCGAGATGATGCTCAACGTGCTGTTTCCGGCGGCCATTCCCGGCATCGTCGGCGGCGTTCTGCTGGCGGTGAGCCGTGCCATCGGCGAGACGATGATCGTGGTCATGGCCGCGGGTCTCATCGCCAAGATGACGATCAACCCGCTCGACAGCGTGACCACCGTCACCGTTCAGATCGTGACGCTGCTGATTGGCGATACGTCCTTTGACAACCCCAAGACGCTGGCGGCATTCGCGCTCGGGATGATGCTGTTCATCGTGACGCTGATAATCAACGTGTTCGCGTTGCGCATCGTGCGCAAATACCGCGAAGCCTACGATTGAGGATAGGGCATATGACCGATATTTCCGCACAGGACGCGCCCTTCGCGGGCTCCGGCTCTGACCTCGTGAAGCGGCGCAACCGCAAGCAGGTGATGCTTCAGGGCCTTGGCCTTGCCGCCATCAGCTTTGCCGCGCTGATGCTCTTCATCCTCATCGCCTCGCTGGTCTCGACGGGCTACAAGGCCTTTACCCAGACCCATATCACCATCGAGGTCTTTGTCGATCCCGAGGAGATTTCGGTCGAGAAACTGCCGCGCGGCGGCTTCCGTGAGGTGCTTCTGGCGAGCCTCCAGAAGGAGTTTCCCGAGGTGACCGAGCGCGCCGATCTGCGCAGCCTCCAGAACATCTTTTCCAACGGGGCGCAGTTCACGTTGCGCGACATGGTGGCGGCCGATCATTCGCTTGTCGGTCAGACGGTCACGCTCACGGTGCCCGTCTCCGACCCGTTCGATCAGTTGGCCAAGGATCTTGTCAAACGCGAGACCCCGGAGGCACAACGCCGGGTCAACGACCGGGAAATCGCCTGGTTCGACGCACTCGATGCGGCGGGCAAGATCAGCCAGCCGGTCAACTGGGGCCTCATCACCAATGCCGATTCGCGGTTTCCAGAGCTTGCGGGCCTCAAGGGGGCGCTGGTGGGGTCGTTCTGGGCGCTCTTGGTGTGTTTCCTGATCTCTTTCCCGCTCGGGATAGGGGCGGCAATCTACCTCGAGGAATTCGCGCCCAAGAACAAGTGGAGCGACCTTATCGAGGTCAATATCAACAACCTCGCCGCCGTGCCTTCGGTCGTGTTCGGCCTCCTGGCACTGGCGGTGTTCATCGGCTGGTTCGGGATGCCGCGCTCGGCGCCCATCGTGGGTGGGATGACGCTGGCGCTGATGACCATGCCGACGATCATCATCGCCACGCGCGCCGCGCTGAAGGCGGTGCCGCCCTCGATCCGCGAGGCGGCGCTTGGGGTAGGGGCGTCCAAGCATCAGGTGGTGTTCGGCCATGTGCTGCCGCTCGCCATGCCCGGCATCCTGACCGGCACGATCATTGGCCTTGCACAGGCCCTGGGCGAGACCGCGCCGCTGCTGCTGATCGGGATGAATGCCTTCATCACCTCGGCGCCGACCTCACCCTTCGACAGCGCCACCGCCCTGCCCACCCAGATTTTCATCTGGGCCGACAGCCCCGAACGCGGGTTTGTCAGCCGCACATCCGCTGCTATCCTGGTGCTGCTGACCTTCCTGATCACGATGAACGCCGTCGCCATCTACCTGCGCAGCAAGTTCGAGCGCAAATGGTAACCCGGACCCGAGAGGACAGCCCGATGTATGATACGCCCACACTGGAGAGAACGGTGGACAACAGCACAGTAAAATTCTCGGCCCGCGACGTGCATGTCTTCTACGGCGAGACCGAGGCCATCAAGGGCGTGGATGTCGATATCCTCGACAACACCGTGACCGCCTTCATCGGCCCGTCGGGCTGTGGCAAATCGACCTTCCTGCGCTGTCTCAACCGCATGAACGACACGATCGACATCTGCCGCGTCACCGGCAAGATCACGCTCGACGGGGCCGACATCTATGACAAGCGCATCGACCCGGTGCAGTTGCGCGCCAAGGTGGGCATGGTGTTCCAGAAGCCGAACCCCTTCCCCAAGTCGATCTACGACAACGTGGCCTACGGCCCGCGCATCCACGGTCTGGCCCGCACCAAGGCCGATCTTGACGTGATCGTCGAGAAATCGCTGCGCCGCGCCGCGCTCTGGACCGAGGCCAAGGACCGGTTGAACGAGCCGGGCACCGGCCTCTCGGGCGGCCAGCAACAGCGTCTGTGCATTGCCCGCGCCGTGGCCACCGCGCCCGAGGTCCTGCTGATGGACGAGCCGTGCTCGGCGCTTGATCCCATCGCCACGGCACAGGTCGAGGAACTGATCGACGAATTGCGGCAGGAATTTTCGGTGGTGATCGTCACCCACTCGATGCAGCAGGCCGCGCGCGTCAGTCAGAAAACCGCGTTCTTCCATCTCGGCGATCTCGTTGAATTCGGCGAGACCGGGCAGATTTTCACCAATCCCAAGGACCCGCGCACCGAAAGCTATATCACCGGGCGCATCGGTTGAGGCGAGGACCAGACATGACCAACGAACAGCACATCGTTTCCTCCTTCGACAGGGACCTAGAGACCATCCAGGCCCAGATCATGAAGATGGGCGGCATGGTCGAGCGCGCCATCGCCGATGCCGCGCGCTCGCTCGAGACCCGCGACGAGGAACTGGCCGAAGAGGTGCGCGGCCGCGACAAGGCGATTGATGCGCTCGAGGAGCAGATCAACGAGGAGGCCGCGCGTGTGCTGGCGCTCCGGTCGCCGACGGCAAGCGATCTGCGCCTCGTGCTGACCGTGATCAAGATTTCCGCCAGCCTCGAGCGGATCGGCGACTATGCCAAGAACATCGCCAAGCGCACCTCGGTGCTGTCGGCCATGGCCCCGGTCAACGGCTCTCCGGCCGCGCTGCGGCGAATGGCGCGCGAGGTGGAGGAGATGCTCAAGGACGTGCTTGACGCCTATATCCAGCGCGACGCCGATCTGGCCCATGAGGTGATCAACCGCGATCAGGACGTGGACCAGATGTATAACGCCATCTTCCGCGAATTCCTCACCTTCATGATGGAGGACCCGCGCAACATCACGCCTTGCATGCACCTGCATTTCATCGCCAAGAACACCGAACGGATGGGCGATCTGGTCACGTCGGTGGCCGAGCAGGTGATCTATCTCGTGACGGGCCAGATGCCCGACGAGCCGCGCCCCAAGGGCGACAAGACCTCGACCGACCCCTCCATCGCGCCCGCCTGAACGAAAGACACATCCAATGCCAGCCGATCAACCCACCGTGCTTCTGGTCGAGGACGAGCCCGCGCAGCGGGAGGTTCTGGGCTACAATCTCGAGGCCGACGGCTTTCGCGTGCTGATGGCCAGCAACGGCGAGGAGGCGCTGATGATGGTGGCCGAAATGCCGCCCGATATCATCGTTCTGGATTGGATGATGCCCAATGTCTCGGGGATCGAGGTCTGCCGCCAGCTCAAGACCCGCTCCGAGACGCGCGGCATTCCGATCATCATGCTTTCGGCTCGATCCGAGGAGGTGGACCGCGTGCGCGGGCTGGAAACCGGTGCCGATGACTATGTCATCAAGCCCTATTCGCTGGTCGAACTCATGGCGCGGGTGCGCGCACAATTGCGCCGCACCCGGCCCGCCAGCGTGGGCGAGCGGCTGGAATACAAGGATATCGTGCTCGATTCCGAAACCTATCGGGTGATGCGTGCCGAGAAGCCGCTCAAGCTTGGTCCGACAGAGTTTCGTCTGCTCTCGACCTTCATGGAGAAGCCGGGGCGCGTCTGGTCGCGCGAGCAGTTGCTCGACCGGGTCTGGGGGCGCGATATCTATGTCGATACGCGCACCGTGGATGTGCATATCGGGCGGCTCAGGAAGGCCTTGTGCCAGCATGGCGGTGATGATCCGCTGCGCACGGTGCGCGGGGCGGGGTATGCACTGGGATAGCGGTGATCCCGCGCCGGTGCGCGCCGGGGACGGATGTCATCCGACCATGCCGCGATTGAAACGCTGTTCAAGCAGCTTGAAGATCAAGGCCAGAACCCCGGCAATCGCCATGTAAATGAGCGCCAGCAGCAAAAGTGGCTCGTAGATGATGAATGTATCCTGCCGCACGCGACTGGCAACGGCGTAAATGTCGATCACCGTGATCGTCGCCACCAGCGGGGTCGCCTTGAGTTGCAGAACGGTCTCGCCGCCGAGCGTGGGCAGCGCGCGCTGCAAGGCCTGCGGCAGCCAGATCCGCCGCAGGATGGCAAAGCGGCTCATGCCCATGGCGCGGGCCGCCTCGAGCTGGCCGTGCGGAACAGAGCGGAAGGCACCGCGCATCACCTCGCCCTCGTAGCCCGCGAAACTGAGCGACAGTGTCAGCAGGGCATAGGGCCATGCCTGCCGCAGATAGGGCCAGAGATCGCTCTCGCGGATCCATGGATATTGCGGAAAAAGACTGCCGAGGCCGAAATAGATCAGCCACAATTGCAACAGAAGCGGGGTGCCCCGGATCACCGTGCAGAACGCCCGTGCCGGAACCGCCAGCATCCTCGGCCCCGCCGCCTGCGCAAGCCCGAGCGGCACGGCAAGCGCAAAGCCGATGAGGCAGCTTGCCCCCAAAAGCCAGAGCGTGCGCCAGAGGCCCTGTGCCGCCAGATCGGCGTAGCGAGGGATCCAGTGCCAGCGCAGCGACAGCCCGGCCCAGACCGCAAGGCCGACCGCCAGGGCGAGCATGACAAGGCGATGCGGCACCAGCACCTCCTCGGCGATGCGCTCCCATCGGCGGCTCACCCTGCCGCCTCGCCGCGCCGGTAGCGCGTCTCGATCCAGCCGAAGATGCGCCCCGAGACGAGCGTCATCATCAGGTAAATGGCCCCCGCCGCCAGAAAGAAGGTGAAATAGGCCCGCGTCGATCCGGCGGCCTGCCGCGTCTCCAGTGTCAGTTCGGCAAAACCCACGATGGCCAGCAATGCCGTGTCCTTGGTGGCGATCAACCAAAGATTGGACAGGCCCGGCAGCGCGAGCGGCAGCATCGCCGGAAAGGTGATCCGGCGGAAGGTCTGGACCGGCCCCATCCCGAAGGCGCGCGCCGCCTCATGCTGGCCGCGCGGCACGGACTGGATCGCCCCGCGCATCACTTCGGTCGCATAGGCCCCCTGGACGATGCCCAGAACGGCAATGCCCGCCGCGACGCCGGAAATCTCCACCGGCCGTTGGCCCATGGCCCGCAGCGCCTGGTTCAGCAGGTCGGTGCCCGCGTAATACAGAAGCAGGATCAGAATGAGTTCGGGCACGGCCCGCACCACGACCGTATAGATCGCAAGAAGATCGCGTGTGACCGGCCCGCCATGCAGCTTGCCAAGCGCCCCGAAGGTGCCGATCACGAGACCAAGCGCAAAGGCCCCCGCCGCGATCTGAAGGCTGGCCAGCGCGCCGCGCAGCAGATTGGCACCCCAGCCCGGAGGCTCGAGCGCCAGAAGCCCGACCGAGACCTCAAGCCCCGGCCACAGCGCGAAAAGCCAGTCGATCACCCGCCCCGGCCAGGCTCAGTTGCCATAGATCGAGGTGGCGAAATAGCGCGCCGTGATCTCGTCATAGGTGCCGTCGGCAAGGATCGCGGCAATCCCGCGATTGAGCGCCTCGCGCAGCGCGTCATCGCCCTTGCGCACGCCTGCCCCCACGCCCGAGCCGAGGATGCCCTCGTCATGGGCGACCGCGCCCTTGACTTCGCAGCACGCGCCGGCGTCGGTCTTGAGGAAATCATCCATCGCCAGACTGTCGGCCTGCGTGGCGTCGATCCGGCCCGCGGCGAGGTCCTGATTGGCCTCGTCTTGGGTCTGATAGGTGCGCAGCTCGGTCGCCGCCTCGAAATAGGCCTGGGCATAGGTCTGGTGGATGGTCGAGACCTGCACGCCCAGAACCTTGCCCGCCAGACCTTCGGGCGTGGCGTCCATCTCCATGCCGCGCTGTCCGACGATCACGGTCGGCGTGTTGTAATAAGGGTCCGAGAAATCAATCGTCTGAAGCCGGTCCGCGGTGATCGACATCGACGCCATGATGGCGTCGATCCGCTCGGAGAGGAGCGCCGGGATGATCCCGTCCCAAGCGGTCGGGGTCAGGGCGCAGTCAAGCTCGGCGGCGGTGCAGACCGCGTCGATGATCTCGACCTCCCAGCCGATCCAGTTGCCCCCGGCATCGGGCGCGGCGAAGGGCGGATAGGGTTCGGCGGCAATGCCGATCCGCACCTGATCCGCCTGCGCGATACCGGCAAGGGCGATCAGGGCCGTCGTGGTCATCAGGGCCAGTCGTTTCATGTCTCTCTCCTCTGTTGGATGGGCGGGCGCTCGGTGCGCCTCTTGGTCCGAAGGCCGCGCGCAAAGGGGCGCGCAACCGGTTTGTCGTTGTATCTGGCCAAAGCCCCGGCAATCATGCAAGCGATTAGTTCTGCGCGAAAGGCTGCCCATGGCTTACGGATCCGAAGACCGCTCGAAACCGCTCGCCCGCGTGATCATGCGCGCGCCGGGGCCCGCGATGGCGGGATGCGACCCCCAGGACTGGCATTATGGCCCCGGCTTCGATCCGGCGCGCGCGGCGGTGCAACACGCGGAGCTGGCCCGGATCGTGGCCGACAGCGGGGCCGAGATCCACTGGATACCGTCGCCGGATGACGGGCTGTCGGATGCGGTCTTTGTGCAGGATCCGTCCTTCGTCACCCGCCACGGGGCCGTTCTTCTGAACATGGGCAAGGCGTTGCGCCGGGCCGAGCCGGGGCTTCACGCCGCCTGCTACGAAGAGCTTGGCGTGCCGGTGATCGGGCGTCTGACCGGCGAGGCCACGGTGGAGGCGGGTGATTGCTTCTGGCTCGATCCGCAGACGCTGGCCGTCGGGCGCGGGGCGCGCACCAATCAGGCGGGGATCGCGGCGCTGAGCAATATTCTGCGCCCCCACGGCATCAGCGTGCAGGCCTATGACCTGCCTTACTGGACCGGTCCTGCGGCCTGTCTGCACCTGATGTCGCTGGTCTCGCCGCTGGGGCCGGATATCGCGCTGATCCATGCGCCGCTCTTGCCTCATGCGCTCTGGGTTGAGATGACCGCGCGCGGCTGGACCCTTCTCAACGCCCCCGAGGACGAATTTTTCGCCTCGAACGGGCTCAGCCTCAACGTGCTGGCGCTCGGGCCGCGCGATCTGGTGATGATCGACGGCTTTCCCCGGACCCGGGCCCTGATGGAGACGGCGGGCTGCCGGGTGCAGGTGTTCGAGGGGGACGCGCTCTGCATTGCCTGCGAGGGCGGCCCGACCTGCCTGACCCGCCCGGTCTTGCGCGCATGAGAACTGTGGCCGAAAGGCTGGTGGCGTGGCTCAGGGCGCTGGAGGTCGAAGTGATTTTCGGCATTCCGGGCGTCCACACGATCGAGCTTTATCGTGCGCTCGCGGGCGCAGGCATCCGCCATGTCACCCCGCGCACCGAGGCGGGGGCAGGCTTCATGGCCGATGGGTATGCGCGCGTGTCGGGCCGGTTCGGCGTGGCGCTGGTCATCACCGGTCCCGGCCTCACCAATATCCTCACGCCGATGGCGCAGGCGCGGGCGGATTCGGTGCCGATGCTGGTGATCTCTGGCGTGAACAGGCGCGACACTTTGGGCAAGGGGTTCGGCTATCTGCATGAACTGCCCGATCAACTGGCCCTCACCGCGACGCTCGGTCCGGCGCTGCATCTTGACCGGGCCGAGGATCTGCCCTCGCTCCTCGACCGTGCCGCCACGGCGCTGACCACCGGGCGCGGCGGTCCCGTGCATCTTCAGATCCCGCTCGACCTGATGACGGCGGCCGCGCCGGAGGCGACTGTGGGGCAACCGCGCACAAGCGAGGCGCATGGCGACATCAAAGCCGCGAACCGGCTGCTGGAGGCCGGGCAGGCCCCGGTGCTCCTGGCCGGTGGCGGATGCAGGCGCGCGGAGGCGGCCTTGCGCGCGCTGGCCGAGCGGCTTGGCGCGCCGGTGATCCTGACGACCAATGCGCGCGGGCTTCTGCACGGGCATCCGCTCGTGGTGCCGGCCTCGCCCAGTCTTGCGCCGGTGCGCGACCTGATCCGGAATGCCGACCCATTGCTGGTGCTTGGCAGCGAATTGGGACCGACCGATTGCGACATGTATGGCGACGGTGGGTTTGCGGTGCCTGCGGCGACGATCCGCGTGGAGATCGACGCCGAACAACTGGCCCGCCACCCCGTCGCGGTGGCCCTTCCTGACGATGTGGCCACTGTCCTGCCGCACCTCACCCGAAGTGCCCCCGCCGCCCATGGCCCGGCCCGCGCGGACGAAACCCGTCGGGCCGCCCGCGCCGCCCATGGCCCGGCCCGCGCGGACGAAACCCGTCGGGCCGCCCGCGCCGCCCTGCCTGCGGGATACGCGGACGAGGTGGACCTTCTGGAGCGCCTGCGCGACAGCCTGCCCGGTGCGATCATGGTGGGCGATTCCACGCAGGTGGTCTATGCGGGCAACCTCTATTACGACCATGACCGCGCCGGCGGCTGGTTCAATGCCGCCACCGGCTATGGTGCGCTCGGCTATGCCACGGGGGCGGCAGTGGGGGCAGCACTGGCCGAGCCGGGGGCGCACGTGCTCTGCCTGATCGGGGATGGCGGGCTGATGTTCGCGCTGGGCGAGGTGCTGACCGCCGCCGAAGAGGGGCTGAACATCACCTTCATCGTCTTCAACAACCGTGGTTTCGGCGAGATCGCAAGCGCGATGCGCGACGCCGGGGCCGAGGTGATCGGCTGTGCCCCGCGCCCGCCCGAACTTGCGGCCTTCGCCAATGCCTGCGGCCTGCCGTTCGAGCGCGCCACGCCCGCCACGCTCCGGGTCTCGGGCGACGGCCCCAGATTGATCGAGGTGGTGTTGCCGTCCGTGGCGTGACAGTGCCGCGCGGCACCCGGGCTCTGTTGACGCTTGTCACGCGCGCAACGTATCCTCGTCCCCAAAGGAGAGGCCCGTGAACCGCCCCACCGTCCATGACATCGCAAAAGAGGCGGGGGTCAGCCTTGCCACAGTGGACAGGGTGCTGAATGCGCGCCCCGGCGTGCGCGACAAGACCATTGCCAAGGTTCAGGACGCGGTGGTACGGCTTGGCTATGTGCGCGACACCTATGCCGCCAATCTTGCGCGCAAGCGGCTCTATCGGTTCGTTTTTATCCTGCCCGAGGGGCCGAACCAGTTCGCGGCAAGCCTCTGCGCCGCGCTTGACGAGGCCCATGCCGCGCAGAT
Organism: Roseovarius sp. MBR-6; assembly: GCF_040547525.1. Lineage (NCBI taxonomy): Bacteria > Pseudomonadati > Pseudomonadota > Alphaproteobacteria > Rhodobacterales > Roseobacteraceae > Roseovarius > Roseovarius sp. MBR-6. The sequence goes on from NZ_JBEPPW010000019.1 coordinate 46,241, forward strand.
CTCGGACCGCACTGCCATCGAGATCGTGCGCGTGCCGCTGCTCGATCCGCACGCCATCGTGCGCCGCCTGAGACAGCTTGCCGCCGAGACGCTGGACGGCGTCGCGCTCATGGTGCCGGAGACGCCGCAGGTGCGCGACGCAGTGGCGCGATTGAAGGCGGCGGGGGTCGCGGTGGTGGCGCTGGTCTCTGATTTGCCCAATTCGCGGCGCGATCATTTCATCGGCACCAACAGCGTGGCCGCAGGGCGCACGGCAGGGCTTTTGATGGGGCGTTTCGTGCGCCGTCCGGGCGAGGTTCTGGTGGTGTCCAACTCCATGCGCGCGCGCGACAGTCTTGAGCGGCGGCTGGGGTTCGACGCGGTGATGGCGACGGAGTTCGCGGGGATGCGGGTGCTGCCGTCGGTGGAATCCTTCGACGATCCGGCCCGGATGCGCGCGGTCGTGACCGAGGTTCTGGCGCGGCGCGATGTCGTGGGCGTCTATTCGATGGGGTCGGGCAATACCGCGCTTCTGGATGCGCTGCGCGAGAGCGGGCGCACCGGCAATCTGGTCAGCATCGCCCATGAGTTGACCCCCACAACCGAATCCGCGCTGCGCGAGGGGGCGCTGGCGGCGGTGATCGCGCAGAACGTGGGCCATCTGGCGCGCAGCGCGCTGCGGGTGCTGCGCGCGCTTTGCGACGGGTTGTCGATCTACGAGGCACAAGAGCGCGTGCGGATCGAGATAATCTTGCGTGAAAACATCGGCTAAGACGGTCCGGCGCGCAGCGGAGGCGCGGCGCGCGGATTATTTTGTTGATTTGAGGCACGTTCCTCATATACCAATCTTGCGACACCCCGAGTCTCATGCGGCGGTGTGCTGCGCCGGTGACAGGGCGCATTTCCGACACGGGAGGAGGAACCCCATGAAGAAAACCGCTCTTCTGGCTGGCGCAGCTTTTGCCGCCGCGACCGGCCTTGCTGCGGGCGAGGCGCGCGCGGCCAATCTTACGCTCTGCTGGGCCGCCTGGGACCCGGCCAACGCGCTGGTGGAACTCAGCAAGGATTTCGAGGCGCAATCCGGCCACACGATGAATTTCGAATTCGTGCCCTGGCCCAATTTCGCCGACCGGATGCTCAACGAGCTCAATTCGCGCGGTCAGCTTTGCGATCTGATGATCGGCGACAGCCAGTGGATCGGGCTCGGGGCCGAGGCAGGCCATTACGTCAAGATGAACGACTTTTTCGACGCCAACGGCATCGACATGGCCGATTTCATCCCCGCCACCGTGACGGGCTATGCCGAATGGCCCAAGGGCACGCCGAACTACTGGGCGCTGCCCGCCTATGCCGACGTGGTCGGCTGGACCTATCGCCGCGACTGGTTCGAGCGGCCCGAATTGCAGGCCGAATACAAGGAAAAATACGGCCGTGAGTTGCGCGTGCCCGAGACGCTGGCCGAATTGAAGGACATCGCCGAGTTTTTCCAGGGCCGCGAGATCGACGGCACCACGGTCTACGGTGCCGCGATCTATACCGAGCGTGGCTCGGAGGGGATCACCATGGGCGTGACCAACGCGCTCTACAATTACGGCTTTCTCTACGAGAACCCGGAAAAGCCCTATGACATGCCCGGTTTCGTCAACTCGTCCGGTGCCGTCGAGGGGCTGGAATTCTACAAGGCGCTTTACGATTGCTGCACGCCGCCGGGCTCGTCCGACTGGTATATGTCCGAGACGATCGACGCCTTCAAATCCGGGCAGGCCGCGCTCCAGATGAATTTCGCCTTCATCTGGCCGGGCGTGAATGCCGATCCCAATGTGGGCGGTGATCGGTCGGGCTATTTCCCCAACCCCGCGGGGCCTGCAGGACAGTTCGCGCAACTGGGCGGTCAGGGGATTTCGGTGGTGTCCTATTCCCAGAACCAGGAGGCCGCGCTTGAGTATATCAAGTGGTTCGCGCAACCCGAGGTGCAACAGCGCTGGTGGGACATGGGCGGCGCGCCCGCGCTGCAAGCGGTGGTCGACGCCCCCGGCTTCGCCGAGAGCCAGCCCTACGCGCAGGCGTTCCTTGATTCCATGGCCATCGTCAAGGATTTCTGGGCAGAGCCGACCTATGCCGAATTGCTGCTGGCGATGCAGAACCGCGTCCACCGCTACGTGATTGCGGGCGAGGGCACGGCGCAGGAGGCGCTTGATGCGCTGCTCAAAGACTGGACCGAAGTGTTCGAGGATGACGGCAAGCTCTGAGCCACCACCGGGCCGCCGCCCCTGACGGCGGCCCCTTTCCCACGCCATGAAAGGACGAGGTCTCATGTCCGGGACAGCGATGGATCGTGCCGCCCGCGCCACGCCGCCGGGGATCGCGCACAAGGTGCGCGGCCTCTCGGACCGGGCGATTGCCTGGGTGTTTGTTGCGCCGACGATCTTTCTGCTGCTGGCCATCAACATCTTTCCGCTGATCTGGACGATCCGGTTGAGTTTCACCAATTTCCGCGCCAACCGGCCCAATGCCGAGGTGGAATGGGTGGGCTTGCGCAATTACCAGCGCATCCTGAGCGACCCGGAAATCTGGCAGACCATGCAGGCCACCGCGCATTTCCTGTTCTGGACGCTGTTTTTCCAAGTGCTGATCGGGTTCGCGCTGGCCTGGCTGATCAACGCGAAGTTTCGCGGTTCGAATTTCTGGACCACGGTGATCGTGCTGCCGATGATGCTCAGCCCCGCCGTGGTGGGCAATTTCTGGACCTTCCTCTACCAGCCGCAGATTGGCCTGTTCAATTACGTCGTGGCCTTCTTTACCGGGGCTGATCCCACGAGTTTCACCATGATCGGCGAGGTGGCATTGGCACCCTGGGCCATCGTGATCGTGGATACATGGATGTGGACGCCCTTTGTCATGCTGATCTGTCTGGCCGGCCTGCGCTCGATCCCCGAATCGATCTACGAGGCCGCCGAATGTGACCGCGCCAGCAAATGGCGGCAGTTCTGGACAATCACCGTGCCGATGGTGCTGCCCTTTCTGATGCTGGCGGTGCTGTTTCGCGGCATCGAGAATTTCAAGATGTTCGATCTGGTGGTGCAACTGACCGGTGGCGGGCCGGGCAACACCACCACGCTCACCTCGATCGACCTCAAGCGCGAGGCGTTCGAGAAATGGCGCACGGGCTACGCCTCGGCCTATGCGGTGATCCTGTTCGTCACGGTGTTCGGCCTTGCCTCGATCTACGTCAAGGCGCTCAACAAGGTAAAGGAACGATGAGCGCCGCCTCGGTCACCGGGCCCTCGACCCGGCTCAAGTGGATCGCCGGTGTGCTGGTGGTGGTCTATGCGCTGATCACGCTGATGCCGCTTTTGTGGATCATGGCGACGGGGTTCAAGACCTCGTCGGATGCCATCGCCTATCCGCCCAAGGTTCTGTTCGAGCCGTCGCTGGAGGGCTATGTCAACCTCTTCACCACGCAGACGCGGCAGGTGGCGGGCGAGGTGTCCGCGCCCGGGACTTGGTATGAGCGGATAGTGCATGACAAGGGCATGGTGATCACCGGCCCGTCGCGCTATGGCGAGCGGTTCCTCAATTCGGTGATCATCGGCTTCGGCTCCACCTTCCTGTCGGTCTTTCTGGGCACGCTGGCGGCCTATGCGTTTTCGCGGTTCCGGGTGCCGCTCAAGGATGATCTGATGTTCTTCATCCTAAGCACGCGGATGATGCCGCCCATTGCCGTGGCGATCCCGATTTTCCTGATGTTCCGCGCGCTTGGCCTCAGCGACACCCATGCGGGCATGATCCTGCTCTATACAGCGGTGAACCTGTCGCTGGCGGTCTGGCTGCTCAAGGGCTTCATCGACGAGATCCCGCGCGAGTATGAGGAGGCGGCGCTGATCGACGGTTACACGCGGTTTCAGGCGTTTCGCAAGGTGGTGCTGCCGCAGGCCGCCACCGGCATCGCCTCGACCGCGATCTTCTGTCTGATATTTGCGTGGAACGAATATGCGTTCGCCGTGCTGCTGACCTCCGGCACGGCGCAGACAGCCCCGCCCTTCATCCCCACGATCATCGGCGTCGGCGGGCGCGACTGGCCCGCCGTGGCGGCGGGGGCGACGATCTTCCTCTTGCCGGTGATGGTGTTCACGATCCTTCTGCGCAAGCACCTGCTGCGCGGGATCACCTTTGGCGCGGTGCGGAAATGAGGCGGTTTCTCCACGGCCTGATCCGCCTGCGCCGGGGACCGTGGGAGATGGTCGCCTCGATCCTCATCGCGCTTGGCGTGGTCATGCTGATGCAGCCTTTCGCGCTCTGGGCCTATTCGTGGTCCTTCCTTGTCACCCTGACCGGCACGGTGATGTTCCTCATCACCAGCCATTTCCCGGAGTAGGCATGGCCGAGATCGTCATTCGCAACCTGCGCAAGGAGTATGGCAGTTTCACCGCCGTGCAATCCTCGTCCTTCAAGATCGAGGATGGCGAGTTCTTCATGCTGCTGGGGCCGTCGGGCTGTGGCAAGACCACCACGCTGCGGATGATCGCGGGGCTGGAGATCCCGACATCTGGCGAAGTCTGGATCGACGGCGAGGAGGTGGGGCGCAAACCGGCAAGCCAGCGCGATATTGCCTTCGTGTTCCAGATGTTTGCCCTCTATCCGCATATGAACGTGCGCCGCAATATCGCCTATCCGCTGGTCAGCGAGGGGCGGCCGCGCGCGGAGGTGAAGCGGCGCGTGGCCGAGGTGGCGCGCATCCTCGGGATCGAGGAGATGCTGGACCGGCCCGTGGGCGGGCTGTCGGGCGGGGACCGGCAGAGGGTCGCCTTGGGCCGCGCGATCGTGCGCAACCCAAAGTGTTTCCTCATGGATGAGCCGCTTGGCGCGCTCGACGCCGAATTCCGCGAGCATATGGCCGAGGAGTTGCGCGCGCTGCATGACCGGATGGGCGCGACCACGGTCTATGTCACCCATGACCAGCTTGAGGCGATGCAGATGGGCGACAAGATCGTGGTGATGAATCACGGCGTTGTCGAACAGTTCGGCACGCCGCAGGACATCTATGACAAGCCCGCCACCATGTTCGTCGCCGATTTCATCGGCGCGCCGCCGATGAATTTCCTGCGCTTTCATGGCGCGGTGGAGGCGGGGGCGACCGAGGTTCATCTGCATCACCATGCCCTGCCGGTGCCCGCCCTGCGCGTGCCCTTCGACGGGGATATGGTTTACGGGGTGCGCCCGGAGCATGTTCACCTGTCGGACGGGGCCGGCTATCGCGCCGAGGTGCTGGCCGCCGAATATCTTGGCACCACGCAGATCGTGACGCTGGCCACCGCCAATGGCGAGATCAAGGCGCGCATTCCCTCGGATCAGCGCGCCCGTCCCGGCGAGAGCGTGGGGCTGACCTTTGACGGCGCGACCGTCACGCTCTTTGATCGCCAGAGCGGGCGCGCACTCCGCTCGGACCTCAACGAGGGGGTGCTCTCGCATGGCTGAGGTGGTGCTGCGCGGCGTGAGCAAACGCTATGGCGCGACGGTGGCGCTCGACGAGGTCACGATGACGGTGGCCGATGGTGCCTTCGTGGTGCTGCTGGGGCCGACCGGCGCTGGCAAGACGACCACGCTGCGCCTCATCGCCGGGCTGGAGGCCCCCGATGCGGGCGATATCGCCATCGACGGGCGTTCGGTCCTGCGCGATACGCCCGCCGAGCGGGACGTGGCGATGGTGTTCCAGCAATATTCGCTCTACCCGCATCTGAGCGTGCGCGACAATCTGGCCTTTCCGCTGCGCTCTCCGGCGCTGCGCACGCCCGAGGCCGAGATCGCGCGCAAGGTGGCCGAGGTGGCCGAGGTGCTGCACATCTCCCACAAGCTCGACAACAAGGCGACCGCGCTTTCGGGGGGCGAGATGCAGCGCGTCTCGATCGGCCGTGCGCTGGTGCGCACGCCCCGGCTTTACCTGATGGATGAGCCGCTGAGTTCGCTCGACGCCAAGCTGCGCGCCGATCTGCGGGTGGAGTTGACGCGCATCCACGCGAGCCTTGGGCGCACGCTGCTTTACGTGACCCATGACCAGATCGAGGCGATGACCATGGCCACCGAAATTGGCGTGCTCGATCAGGGCCGCCTTGTGCAATTCGGCACCCCGCGCGAGATTTACGAAAGCCCGGTCAGCCTGTATGTGGCCGCGCGTCTGGGACAGCCGCGCATCAATGCGCTTCCGGCTGGCATATTCGGTGGCGCACCGAGCGGCGCGAAAACCGTCGGTCTGCGCCCCGAACATATCCGGCTGGGCGAGGGGCGCGCGGCGGAGGTGGTGCGCGTGGAGCGCCTCGGCGACCAGACCCGGCTTCATCTGCGCCTGGACGGGCACGACATCGTCACGCTGACCGATCCGCACGCCGCCTATCAGGCGGGCGACCGCCTTGCCCTTACCCCGCGCAACGCGCTCTATTTCGACGCCGCCGGCAACCGCATGTCCTGAGGAGGTCCCCATGCCGCAATTCATCAACACACGCGAAACCCTTGTCACCGAGGCCATCGACGGGATGCTGCGCACTGCGGGCGGGCGGCTGGCGCGGCTCGACGGCTATCCGCATATCAAGGTGGTGATGCGCACCGACTGGGACCGCTCGCGCGTGGCGCTCATCTCGGGCGGCGGCTCGGGGCATGAGCCAAGCCACGCCGGCTTCGTGGGGCAGGGGATGCTGACGGCGGCGGTCTGCGGCGAGGTCTTTGCCAGCCCGTCGGTCGATGCGGTGCTGGCGGCGATCCTTGCGGTGACCGGCAAGGCGGGGTGCCTGTTGATCGTCAAGAACTACACCGGCGACCGGCTCAATTTCGGGCTGGCGGCGGAACGGGCGCGCGCGCAGGGGCTGCGGGTCAGCATGGTGATCGTCGATGACGATATCGCGCTCCCGGACCTGCCGCAGCCGCGCGGCGTGGCGGGCACGCTTTTCGTGCACAAGATCGCGGGCGCGCTGGCCGAACAGGGGGCCGATCTCGATGCGGTGACGCAAGCAGCGGAACGGGTGATCAGGGGTGTCGTCTCCATCGGCATGTCGCTTGATACCTGCACCATTCCCGGCAGTGCCAAGGAGGCGCGGATCAGGCCCGGCAAGGCAGAGCTGGGCCTTGGCATTCATGGCGAGGCGGGGATCGAACAGGTCGATTTCTCGACCGCGCGCGCGGCAATGGAGATGGTTGTGGACCGGCTCGCCCCGCGCATCGCTCCGGGGCCGCATGTGGCGCTGCTGAACAATCTGGGCGGGGCGACGCCCCTGGAAATGGGTGTGCTGGCCGAGGAATTGCTTGGCTCGAAGATCGGGGCGCAAATTCGCTGGCTGGTGGGGCCTGCGCCGATGATGACCTCGCTCGACATGCAGGGGTTTTCCGTCTCGCTTCTGCCTGCGGGGCGGGCGGAGGAGGCGGCGCTGACCGCGCCGGTCGCCCCCTGGGCCTGGCCCGGATGCCTGCCCGTGGCGGGTGTCGAGGTGGTGGCCCTGCCCGACGGCCTCACGCCGATCCGGCCGATCCCCTCGCCGGATGCCGCGATGCGCGCCCTCATCGAGCGGTGCTGCGCCATCCTGATCGAGGCGGAGGGACCGCTCAACGCGCTTGATGCCAAGTCGGGCGACGGCGATACGGGCAGCACGTTGGCCACGGCGGCGCGTGCCCTCGGCGGCGCGCTCGACCGGCTGCCGCTGGCGGACCAGACGCAGCTTTACCGCGCCATCGGGCTGGAGCTGAGCCAGACCATGGGCGGCTCCTCGGGGGTGCTTCTGGCGATCTTCTTTGCCGCCGCAGGCGATGCCTCGGCCAGCGGGCAGGACATGATCGGCGCGCTCAAGGCGGGGCTTGACCGCATCCGTCAGGTGGGCGGCGCGCAAGAGGGCGACCGCACCATGATCGACGCGCTTGCCCCCGCGCTCGACGCGCTGGAGGGCGGGTTGGCCGCGGCGGCGGCGGCGGCGCGGCAGGGCGCCGATGCGACGGCAGGTATCACGCGCGCGCGCGCGGGACGTGCAAGCTATCTCTCCGCCGAGAGCCTGGCCGGACACAACGACCCCGGTGCCGAGGCGGTGGCGCTTCTCTTCGAGCGGTTGAGCGCGAAAGACGCGGCTTAGTCGCGGCCTATGCCGCCCTGAGGCGTTCCATGCTTTACAGGCGGGCGCGCGCGGTTGATCATCGGCGCGACGAAGAGGGGCGGACGCGGCATGGCCAGGGATTTGGGGGACGACATCTTGCAGGGGCTGCGCGCGGCGGCGGGCGTGCCGTTCGAGGAGGCGCGCGCGATGCCGCCCGAGGTCTATGTCAGCCCCGATTTCACGGCGCTGGAACTGGCGCATGTCTTTGCCCGCGACTGGTATTGCGTGGGGCGCGTCGACGGGCTGGCGCAGCCCGGCGATTACCTGACCTGCGATCTGGCCGGTCAACCGGTTCTGGTGCTGCGCGACCGCGACGGGAGCTTGCGGGCGATGTCGAACGTGTGCCTGCACCGCATGTCCACGCTGCTGCACGGTTCGGGCAACACGCGCGCGATCACCTGCCCCTATCACGGCTGGACCTACAATCTTGACGGCAGCCTGCGCGGTGCGCCCGCGATGGGGCAGAATGCGGGCTTCTGCAAAGAGGACTACCGCTTGCCGCGCGTGCGCTGCGAGACATGGCTGGGCTGGGTCTTTGTCACGCTCGATCCCGACACGCCGCCCGTGGCCGAACGTCTGGCCGATCTTGCGGCGATGATCGCAGACTATGACATGACGCGCTACAGCCAGAGTTTTGCCGAAGAGCATGTCTGGGACACCAACTGGAAGGTGCTGGCCGAGAACTTCATGGAGAGCTATCACCTGCCGGTCTGTCACGCGGGCACGATCGGCGGGCTGAGCAGGCTGGAGGAAATGGTCTGCCCGCCAGGACACGCGGCGTTCAACCACCACACGATCCTCAAGGATGAGAGCCTGCGCATCGCCTGCGCGCACCCGTCGAACACGCGGCTTGAGGGCGATGCGCGGCGCACCACATGGCTTCTGGCGATTTACCCGTCTCTGATGATCACGCTGACGCCGGGCTATTTCTGGTATCTGTCGCTGCTGCCACGGGGGCCCGGGCAGGTCCATATCCGCTTTGGCGGCGGCATGTCGGATGATTTCGCGGGCGACGAAGATGCGGCGGCGAATTTCGCGCAGCTCAAGACCCTGCTCGACGCCGTCAACGTTGAGGATCGCGGCTGCACCGAGCGGGTTTATCGCGGGCTTTGCGCGCCCCTGGCGCGGCCCGGGCACCTGTCGCATCTGGAGCGGCCCAATTACGATTTCGCCCGCTACCTGCTGGGCCGGATCGAGGCAGGACAAGGCAAGGCATGAGGCACGACATGGCGCATACCCGCATCCGCAAATTCAACACACGCGACACCTATCCCGAGCAGAACCTCGACAACGATCTCTGTCAGGCGGTGGTGACGCGGGGCGGGCGGACGGTCTGGCTGCGCGGACAATGCCCGCAGAACCTTGACGACGCGAAAAACATCGAGAGCCACGACCCGGTGGAGCAGACCCACAAGGTGATGCAGAACATCCGCCAGTTGATCGAGGAGGCGGGCGGCGGGATGGAACACCTTGTCAAGGTGGTGGTCTATATCACCGATGTGCGCCACCGCGAGGCGGTCTATCGCACCATGGGCGACTATATCCGGGGCGTGCATCCGGTCTCGACCGGGCTTGTCGTCAGTGCGCTGGCGCGGCCCGACTGGCTGGTGGAGATCGACGCCACCGCCGTCATCCCCGATTGAGCCGTTGCAGGCGGGGGGGGGGGGCCCCCCCCCCCCCCCCCCCGGGGCCGGGGGGGGGGGGGGGGGGGGGGGGGCGGGGGGGGGGGGGGGGGCCCCCCCCCCCCCCCCTTGACCCTGCGTGTGGGGGCTGGCCTCCACGCCCACTTCGAGAGGAGCGCGCCGATGCGTATCGACTACCCCGCCACCACCCGCGCGATCCTGT
>NZ_JBEPPW010000020.1:0-47660 GCF_040547525.1 Roseovarius sp. MBR-6
TCGTCTTATCCCTGAACTCGTCTGCTGCTTTGACCACCACATAAGCCGGGCTGGTGATCAGGTCATATGACTTGAGCAGTCGATACACGGAAGCTTCTGACACAAAATACCTTTTTGTGTCGGTGAAGCGGACGGCCAGCTCCCGCGGGGACAAGTCCGGCTCGTTGAGCGCCAAATCTACAATCTGCTCACGCACAGGGTCCGGGATACGGTTCCAGACCCTGGACGGCCGTGATGGGCGGTCTTCCAGCCCCTCCGGGCCGTGCTCGACGTAGCGATCATACCAGCGGTAGAAGGTCGTCGGTGGAATCCCGATCCGGGTCAGCGTTCGACGGACCGGAAGGTGCGATTGCTCAACGATGCGAATGATCTCGAGCTTCTCGGATGCCGGGTATCTCATTCGCGGTCGCCCCCAACCCCGCTCATGTTTTTTTTGAGGACCCGGTTCTCAAGGGTCAGGTCAGCGACCACCTCCTTGAGGGCCAGAGACTCGGCACGTAGATCCTTGACCTCAGTGCTGGTAGCCTGACGCATCGTATCACCTGCCAGGCGTTTCTTTCCCGCTTCGAGAAATTCCTTCGACCAGCTGTAATACAGGCTCTGGGCGATCCCCTCCCGGCGGCACAGCTCTGCGATGCTGTCCTCACCGCGAAGGCCAGCCAGAACAATGCGGATCTTCTCTTCCGCGCTGTGAATCTTGCGGGTTGCGCGGCGGATATCTTTGACGACCTTCTCGGCCTCGGCTTTCGTTGTCACGGGTTTCTTGCTCATCTTCGCTCCATGAAGGCTACGATGAGCCGGAAACCCTCCGTTCCGCAATATGCCTAAACTGTCCCATGGGTGCTGACGTCAGACATGCCGGTGAGTATCATCATCCATCCCGATCTAGCCGAAGTGCTGGCCGATCTGCCCGACGACAGGCCATTTCTGGCTACGGTTTATGGCAAGCCCCGCTCGCCGAATGGCCTTGGCAATGCAATGCGCAACTGGTGCGACGCGGCAAATTTAAGCCTCTGCACCTCTCATGGCCTGCGAAAGGCATGTGCGCGGCGCTTGGCAGAAGCAAGCGCAACCCCTCATGAGATCGGCGCGGTTACCGGCCACAAGACGCTGGCAGAAGTCCAGAGATACACTCAGGACGCTTTCCGCGAAGGTCTGGCCGACTCTGCCATGGGAAAGCTGATGGCGCGTCCAAACGGGGAACAAACCGTGGTGAACCTTCCTAACAGGTTCACCACTAATTCCCCCAAGTCTCTGAAAAAAGGGGGTAAATAAATGGGATTTGGTAGGCCCGGAGGGACTCGAACCCCCAACCAAGGCGTTATGAGCGCCCTGCTCTGACCAATTGAGCTACAGGCCCGGCCTGATCCCCTGCTACCATGTCGCGGGCGGGCGTCAAGACTTTCGTGCGGGCTGGACAGGGGGCGCGGGCGGGCCTAGCATCAGCGCCATGAGCGATTGGGATGGCAGGCGCTGGCACGACATGGGCGGACAGGCGGCGGGCCTCGTGCCGATGGAGGGGCACGATTTCGCGCTCTGGGAAAAGCGTGTGGATGCGCTGATGGTGCTCTGCGGGCAAAAGGGCCTCTTTACCGTGGACGGGCTGCGCCGCGCGCTGGAAGACATGGGCGAGGAGGCGTTCGAGAAGATGAGCTATTACGAGCGTTGGATCGCCGCGGTGAACCAGAACCTGCTGGAGGCCGGGGCCTATAGCCTTGAAGAGCTGGCCGCCCGCATGGACGAGGTGGCACGGCGCGGCGAGAGCTATGGCGAGGCGCAGGCAGATGGCTGAGCGCGTGCGGGTGAAGGCGCTGACGCCGCCGGGCCATGTGCGTGCGCCGTGGTATCTGCGCGGCAAGCTGGGGGTGATCGAACGGCCCCTTGGCGCATTCGCCAATCCCGAACAGCTTGCCTATGGAGTGCCCGCCGAGGAAAAACCGCTTTACCGTGTGCGCTTTACCATGGCCGAAATCTGGGGCGACGCGGCAGAGGTCCCCGCCGACACGCTTGATGCCGAGATCTACGGCCACTGGCTCGAGAGGGTGGACAGCCATGCCCCATGATCATCACGACCACGATCACGATCATTTCCACCATGACGGGATGAGTCCCTCGGGCCATCCCTATCGCGGCGACAATGACGGCCCGCTCAGCTATTGGCAGCGGATGGAGATCGCGGTGCGCGAACTCATGGTGGAAAAGGGCCACCTCACCCCTGCCGAGATCGCCGCGCAAATCGAGGCGATGGATGCGCGCAGCCCCGCCAACGGCGCGGCGGTGGTGGCACGGGCCTGGGTCGATCCTGATTTCAAGGCACGGCTTCTGGCCGATGCGTCAGAGGCGAGCCGCGAGATGGGGTTCGATATCGGCCCGCTCAACCTGATCGCGGTGGAGAATACCGCCAATACCCATAACCTCATCGTTTGCACGCTTTGTTCATGCTATCCGCGCAACCTGCTGGGCCTGCCGCCCGACTGGTACAAGACCCGCGCCTATCGCAGCCGCGCGGTGCGCGAGCCGCGCAGCGTCTTGCGCGAGTTCGGCCTGGACTTGCCCGATGACGTGACCGTGCGCGTCCATGACAGCACCGCCGACATGCGCTATATCGTGCTGCCCGCGCGCCCCGAGGGGACCGAGGGCATGGACGAGGCGCAACTGGCCGCACTGGTCACGCGGGATTCGATGATCGGCACGGGGGTGCCGCACAAGCCATAATCGCCCATAATCGCAGAGCCGCGCGCGTGAGGCGAACCCCCGACCTGATCCGGCCCGATATCATATGTGCATGGCCTGCGCTCGGGCTGCCCCTTGGCCGGGTTTTGCGCCGCAGTTGGCACGCCCCCCTCACCCCCGCCCGATATAGGGCATCTTGGTGGCCATCAGCGTCATGAACTGCACATTGGCCTCAAGCGGCAATTCGGCCATGGAGAGCACCGCGCGCCCGACATGGTCGACGTCCATCGTGGGCGGCGGGGCGGCGGGATTGGCGGCGATGATTCCCTCCAGGAGCTCGGTGCGCGCATTGCCGATGTCGATCTGCCCGCAGGCGATGTCAAAGGCGCGCCCGTCGAGGCTGAGCGTCTTGGTCAGCCCGGTGATGGCGTGTTTCGTTGTTGTATAGGCAACCGAGCCTTCGCGCGGCGCATGGGCCGAGATCGAGCCGTTGTTGATGATCCGCCCGCCCTTGGGCACCTGCCGCCGCATCTGCGCAAACGCCGCCTGCGCGCAGAGAAACATGCCGTGCAGGTTCACATCGACCACCTGCCGCCATTCGTCATAGCCCAGCTCGTCGATGGGGGCCGCGCGCCCGAAGGCACCTGCGTTGTTGAAAAGCACGTCGAGACGGCCCGCCTGCGCGACAAAATCCTGAAAACACCGCGTCACGTCTTCGGGCGATGTCACGTCACCTTGCAGGATCACGGCTCCCGCATGGCCCTGTGTCACCGCCGCCAGCGCGTCCGCGCGCCGCGCCATCAGCCCCACGCGCCAGCCCGCCCCCAGAAATGCGCGCGCGCAGGCGGCCCCGATCCCGGCACTCGCCCCGGTGATGAGAATGCTTTTCATTCCTCTGCCTCCAGCTTCAACGGTGCGCTCGGCACCTCCAAATCCGCGACCGAAAGCGGCGCGGAGGGTTTCGAGAGCCGGTTGCGCACCACCCAGTAGAGCCGCTCCTCGGCCCGCGTGATCGCCACATAGGCCAGCCGCTTCCAGAGCGGCTGCCCCGCCTCCGAACGACCCATGCGCGCCGCCACCTGGATGTCAGGCCCGAACACCTGCACATCGGGCCATTGGCTGCCTTGCGCCTTGTGGATCGTCACCGCCGCACCGTGCAGAAAGACTGCCCCCATATTGGCGGCGAAGGGGATGAACGGCTCTTGCTCGTCGGGCTTCTCGATCTTGACGATGGAGGCCGCCGAAAGGCGCGGCTCCTCTGCCCCGATGATATGGAGCCGCGAGAACCCCGCGCGCTTGCCGGGGCCGAGATAGACCACCTGCGCCCCCTTGATCAGGCCGCGCGCCTCCAGATCCAGCCGCTTCTTGCGGTGTTTCAAGGGCAGTTCGATCCCGTCGCAAACCAGCGGCTCGCCGGGCAGCAATGCGGCCTCGGGGGCCTCGTGCACCGCCCGAAAGGCATTGATGAGGCGTATGCGCGTGGCGTTGCGCCAGACAAGGACGGGCGAGCGCGCCATCAGGTCCACCTCGACGCGCTCGGCCCATCTCACCCGCTCGTCGCGGCGCGCCGCCTCTTCGATCATCTGCTCGAAACTGTAGAAATCCAGCGCCGGATCGGCCAGCGCGTGCGCCAGATCGAGGATCGGATTGCCCGCCTCCTGCCGGTGGATGCGGCTGAGTTCCAGCCGCGCGGGCGCGGGCAGGCTCTCGAACACCATGCCGCCCGTGGACTTGACAGGCGGCAATTGTGCCGGGTCGCCAAAGAGGATCAGGGTCGGGAAAATCTCCTGCAGGTCCTCGAATTGCTGCGCATCGAGCATGCTCGCCTCATCGACAAGGCCGATATCGAGCGGCTCTTCGCGGCGTTTCCAGCCGGTGATGAAATCCGACCCGCGCAGGCCCGCCGCCGCCAGCGCGCCGGGGATGGATTTCTGCGCCTGATAAAACGCCAGCGCCCGGTCGAGCGCCAGATCGGTCAGCCCCTCGATCACCGGTTTCTCGCCCTGACCCGCCAGCCATTCGGCGATCTTTTCGTATTCGGGGTGATAGACGGGGGTGTAAAGGATACGGTGGATGGTGGTGGCGGGCACGCCGCGCATCCGCAGGACGCTTGCCGCCTTGTTGGTGGGTGCCAGAATGGCCAGCGTGCGCCGCTCCCGCCGTCGCCGCCCCTCCCAATCGCCGGAAATGGTCTCGACGCCCGCCTCCTCCAGCGCGCGGGTGAGCGCCGCCAGAAGCAGCGTCTTGCCCGACCCGGCCTTGCCCAGCACGGCCAGCACCGCGCGCCGCCCCTCGTCGGGGGGCATCAGCGTGCCACCCTCGATATCCACGCCCACACCGCGCAGCGCCTCTGCGATGCGGTCATGGGCCTCGGCCTGATCGGGGGAATATGTCAGCGCGGTCTCGGTCACGGGCGCGACCCTAGCGCCGCACCGACCCACGCGCCAGCGAAAGCCGCGCGCCTCACCCCTGTCGCCGATCCAGTGCCGCCGCCAGCAATGTGCGCGCATACTCCGTCTGCGGTGCGGTAAAGAGCGCGTCCGCCTCCCCCGCCTCGATCACGTCACCGCCCTTCATCACCAGAACCCGGTGACTCATGGCACGCACAACGTGCAAGTCATGGCTGATGAACAGATAGGCCAGACCGTATTTCTGCTGGAGCGCGCGCAGAAGGTCCACGATCTGCACCTGCACGGTCATGTCGAGCGCGCTTGTCGGCTCATCCAGCACCACCAGTCTGGGGCGCAGGATCATGGCGCGCGCGATGGCGATGCGCTGCCGCTGCCCGCCGGAAAACTCGTGCGGGTAGCGGTCCATCATCGCGGGGTCGAGGCCCACCTCATCCATTACCTCGCCCACCAGATCGCGCTCGGGTCGCCCGCCGGGATTGCCATGCACGCCCAACCCCTCGGCGATGATCTGCGCGGCGGTCATGCGGGGGGAAAGGCTGCCGAACGGATCCTGAAAGACGATCTGCATCTCGGCCCGCCGCCGCCGCAATTCCCGCGTGGACCAGCCATGCACATCCTCACCCGCGAAGCGGATCGCACCCTCCGAGGCAATGAGCCGCATGATCGCCAGCGCCAGCGTGGTCTTGCCCGACCCGCTCTCGCCCACGATGCCCAGCGTCTCGCCCGCCCGCACCGTCAGCGTGGCGGCATTGACGGCCTTCACATGCCCCACCGTGCGTTTCAGGAGACCTTTCTGGATCGGGAACCACACCCGCAGGTCGCGCGTCTCGGCCACCACCGGCGCGCCCTCGGGCACCGGTGCCGGCCCGCCCGTGGCGCGCGCGCCCAGCAATTTGCGGGTATAGGGGTGCTTTGGCGCGGCAAACACCTCCGCCACAGGCCCCGCCTCCACGATCTCGCCATCCTTCATGACGCAGACCCGGTCGGCAATGCGCTGCACGATGCCCAGATCATGGGTGATGAAGAGAAGGCCCATGCCCTCCGCGCGCTTCAACTCCGCCAGAAGCTCCAGGATCTGCGCCTGAATGGTGACATCGAGCGCGGTGGTCGGCTCATCGGCAATGAGAATATCGGGCTTGTTGGCCAGCGCCATGGCGATCATCACCCGCTGCCGCTGCCCGCCCGAGAGCTGATGCGGATAGGCCCCGAGACGGCTCTCCGCCTCGCGGATGCCCACCCGTTCGAGCAACTCGATGATCCGCCCGCGCGCCGCCTCGCCGGTCAGCCCCTGGTGCAACTCAAGGCTCTCGCGCAACTGCTTTTCCAGCGTGTGCAGCGGGTTGAGGCTGGTCATCGGCTCCTGAAAGATGAAGCTGATATCGTTGCCGCGCACCTGCCGCAGATGCCGCTCATTCGCACCGATCATCTCGCGCCCGGCATAGGTCACGCTGCCCGACACCTCGGCCGAGGAGCCCAGCAGCGACACCGTGGACAGCGCCGTGACCGACTTGCCCGAGCCAGATTCGCCGACCAGCGCCACCGTCTCGCCCCGGTCCACGCTGAAGCTGACCCCCTTCACTGCCGGGATCACCTGCCCGTCCTGCCGGAAACTCACGCGCAGATCGCGCACCTCGAGCACGCTCATTGAAAGGTCTTTCTGGGGTCAAACGCGTCGCGCACGCCCTCGAAGATGAAGACCAGGAGCGACAGCATGATGGCAAAGGCGAAGAAGGCGGTAAAGGCCAGCCACGGCGCTTGCAGGTTCTGCTTGGCCTGAAGCGTCAACTCGCCCAGGCTTGGCGCTGAAGAAGGCAACCCGAAGCCCAGGAAATCCAGACCGGCCAGCAGCGAAATCGTGCCGGTGATCACGAAAGGCAGCATCGTCAGCGTCGCCACCATCGCATTGGGCAGCATGTGGCGGAACATGATCGTGATGTTGCCCACCCCCAGCGCCTTGGCCGCGCGCACATATTCGAGATTGCGCGCGCGCAGGAACTCGGCCCGCACCACGCCCACCAGCGCCATCCAGCCAAAAAGCACGGTGATCACCACCAGAAGCCAGAAACTTCGCGGCAGGATCGCAAACAGGATGATGATGACATAAAGCTGCGGCGTAGAGGACCAGATCTCGATGATGCGCTGGAAAATCAGATCGGTGCGCCCCCCGAAATAGCCCTGCACCGCACCCGCGAAAATCCCGATCACCGATGACAGAAGCGTCACGATCAGCGTGAACATCACCGACAGGCGAAAGCCATAGATCACCCGTGCCAGCACATCGCGCTTGGTGTCATCCGTGCCCAGCCAGTTCTGCGCATTGGGCGGCAGCGGTGCCGCACCGGGCCGGTCCACCGTGGTGGTATAGCTGTAGGGAATGGGCGGCCAGATCGCCCAGCCGCGCATCACCTCTTGGCCCGCCACCACCCCGCTTTCGGCCTCAGCCATCACACCCTCGGGATCATCAAGGCAGGGCTCGAGCCCGCCCGTGGCGATCAGGCAGCGCACTTCCGGATCACGATAAATCGCCTCGGTCTCGAAATCGCCGCCAAACGCCGTCTCGGGGTAGAAACGGAAAATCGGCATGTAGAAGTCGCCGCGATACTGCACGAGGATCGGCTTGTCATTGGCCACGAACTCGGCAAAGAGCGTCACCGTGAAGATCATCGAAAAGAGGATCAACGACCAGAAGGCGCGCCGGTTGCGCCGGAAATTGCGCCAGCGGCGCTGGCCCAGCGGCGAGAGACGGATCACCGCGCCCCTCCTTCTTCTGGCCTGAAATATCCCGGGGGGGTCGCGCCAAAGGCGCGGCGGGGGCAGCGCCCCCATGATGCGCGACCCATCCTCAGCCCTCCCGCTTCTCGAAGTCGATGCGCGGATCGACCAGCACATACATCAGATCCGACAGGATGCCGACCACGAGGCCGATCAGCCCGAACAGGAACAGCGTGCCGAACATCACCGGATAATCCCGGCTTACCGCCGCCTCGAAGCCCAGCCGCCCCAGCCCGTCGAGGCTGAAAATCGTCTCGATCAGCACGGAGCCACCGAAGAACACCCCGATGAACACCGCCGGAAACCCCGCGATCACGATCAGCATGGCGTTGCGGAAGACATGCCCGTAAAGCACACGGCGCTCCGACAGACCCTTGGCGCGGGCGGTCATGACATAGTGTTTCTTGATCTCGTCGAGAAAGCTGTTCTTCGTGAGCAGCGTCAGCGTGGCAAAGGCCGAGATCGTGGAGGCGATGACCGGCAGGGTGATGTGCCAGGCGTAATCGCCGATCTTGCCCAGAAGGCTCAGGTCGCTGAAATTATCCGAGGTGAGGCCGCGCAGCGGGAAAATCTGGAAATAGCTGCCCCCCGCGAAGAGCACCAGGAGCATGATCGCGAAGAGAAACGCCGGGATCGCATAGGCCACGATGATCACGCCGGAGGTCCAGGTGTCGAACTTTGTCCCATCCCGCACCGCCTTGCCCACGCCCAAGGGAATCGACACGATATAGGCGATGAGCGTGGACCAAAGCCCCAGCGTGATACTGACCGGCATCTTTTCCAGCACCAGATCGAGCACGTTTATCTTGCGGAAATAGCTCTCGCCAAAATCGAGACGCATGTAGTTCCACATCATGTTGAAAAACCGCTCGAGCGGTGGCTTGTCGAGGCCGAATTGCTCTTCCAGCTCCTTGATGAGTTCGGGCGGCAGGCCGCGCGCGCCCAGATAGCGGTCATTGCCGCCCGCCGCGCCGATCAGGTCCTGCCCGGTATCCGAGCCCGACCCGGCAAAACTCTCGAAGACATTGCCCTGCCCCTGCATATTGGCGATCATCTGCTCGACGGGGCCGCCGGGGACGAACTGCACCAGCGCGAAATTGATCACCATGATGCCCAGAAGCGTCGGAATGATCAGCGCCAGACGCCGCAGGATATAGGCCCCCATCTCAGTGGCTCTCCCCGATCACAACCCGCCTCACAGCGCGCCCGCAGCCTTGAGCGCGGCAGCCTTCTCCGCGTTATACCACCAGAAATCGAGCACGCCGGAGGCATAGGGCGGCAAGGAGTCGGGGCGCTCATACATGTCCCAATAGGCCACCCAGGAGCGATCGAGATACCAGGTCGGGATCATGAAGAACTCGTGCCTCAAGGCCCGGTCAAGCGCCATAAGCGCCACGTTCTGCGCCTCAAGCGTCGTCGATTCGAGCGCGCGGTCAATGAGCGTATCCACCAGCGGGCTTGCCAGCCCCGCCGGATTGAAGAGGCTGAACGCCGCCTCCTGACTGCCGTAACGCTGATGCAGCCCGGTGCCCGCCTCAAGGAAGGCCACGTAGCTGTCAAAGATGATGTCGTAATCGCGGTCGCGCTCGCGGGCGGTGTATTGCGCGGCGTCGATCTTGTCGAATTTCGCATCGATCCCCATCAACGCGAGGTTCGACACGAAGCTTTCCACCACTGCGGACATGGTGGCCGATCCGGAGGCGGAAATCGGGATCTCGATGGTCAGCACCTCTCCGGCGGCATTGCGCCGCTTGCCGTCCCCGCCCACGGCCCAGCCCGCCTCATCGAGAAGCTGCATGGCCCGGCGCAGGTTGCGCCGGTCGTTGAGCCGGTCGGGATTGGAGCTATGCGCCATCACCGCCGGTTCGCTCAGCATCTCTTGCGGCACCAGATCGCCCAGCGATTTCAGCATTGCCAATTCGTCACCCTTGGGCAGTCCCTCGGCCTGCAAGGGCGTGTCCTGCACGAAGGAATGGCGCTGCCGGAACAGGCCGTATTGCAGCGACTGGTTGGTCCACTCGAAATTGAAGCCAAGCGCAATCGCCTGCCGCACCCGCTTGTCCTTGAGCACCTCGCGACCGAGGTTAAAGACGAATCCCGACGGCGTCGGCGGCAGCCCGTCGGGCAATTCGGCCCGCACGACATGCCCCTGCCGCACGGCGGGAAAGTCATAGCCGGTGGCCCAGGTTTTGGAATTGCCCTCGGGGCGGAAGGTGTAGATGCCCGCCTTGAACGCTTCAAAAGCGGCGTTGTCATCGGCGAAATACTCGATCCGGATCGTATCGAAATTATGCCGCCCCACATTGATCGGCAGGTGCCACCCCCAGTAATCGGGATTGCGCGCGTAAACGATATTGCGGTTCACGTCATAGCTCTTGACCTGATAGGGGCCCGAGCCCGGCGCCGCCTCCAGCCGTGGCTCATCGAGCCGCGCGCCCGTGGCCTCATACCACGCGCGCGGAAACACCGGCGTGCCGCCGACCTGATCTATGAGCGACCGGCGCGAGATCCCTTCCGCAAACTCGAACCTGACCTCGTGATCGTCGAGCGCCTCGGCCCCGATCACCCGCCGCCGGACCGCCTCGGCATAGGATCGCAGCCCCTGATCCAGAAACAGGTTGTGCGAGAACACGACGTCCTGCGCGGTCACGGGCGTGCCATCGGCAAACCGCGCCTCGGGGCGCATGTGAAAGATCACCCATGTCTTGCCGCGATTGTATTCAAGGCTCTCGGCGAGAAGGCCGTATCCCTCGTTGTAGCGGTCCCCCGGCAGCGGCTCCCCGGTGGCCTCGGATCCGCCCAGAAGGCTCTCATAGACCATCCACGACAGCCGCCCGGCGCGGCCCTTGCGCGAATAGGGGTTCATCGAATCGAACGTGCCGGGCGCATAGAGCGAGATTTCGCCGCCCTTGGGCGCGTCGGGATTCACATAGTCGAAATGCGCGTAATCGGCGGGATACTTGAGGTCGCCGAAAAAGGAATAGCCATGCGCGCGGATGATCTCCTCGTCGCTGGCCCGTGCCTGACCCGGCAGGATCACCGGCAGCGCGCTCCCGGCCAGAAGCGCCCCCATGCCCGAGAGGGCAGTGCGGCGGCTCATGGGAAATCCGGCGTGCGGCGGTTGGCTCATCTCGTCCTCCTGTCGGATAGCGCGCGTTGGCCGCGCCTTGCAGGGCAAGCTAGGCGGGGCAGGCCTGTTGTTCAAGCGCGGAAGGAGTCATGACACGCAAAGGCCGCCGTCCTCGCGGACAGCGGCCTCTTGACATCGGCATATCGGCTCAGTTGCCGACGCTTTGCAGATACCCGATCAGGTTGGCGCGGTCGCGCTCGTCCTTCAGCCCCGGAAAGCCCATCCGGTTGCCCGGCGCATAGGCGCGCGGATTCTCGATCCAGGCGCTGAGCTTGTCGAGGGTCCATTCCCCCTCCAGCCCCGCGAGCGCATCGGAATAGCTGAACCCGTCTGCCGAGGCGATATCACGGCCCACGATCCCGAAGAGCGACGGTCCGGCCTTGTTCTTGCCCGCCTCGACGGCATGGCAGGCAGCGCAGCGGCGAAAGAGCTTTTCACCCTCGGCCAGGTCGGCGGCGGCGACAAGCGCGGCAAAGTCATTGGCGGTCGAGGCTTCGGCGGCAGGTTCTTGCGTCGCCTCGGGTGCGGGTTCTGCGGCAGCTTCCTCGGTCGCCTCGGGTGCGGCCTCTGCGGCGGCTGCCTCCTCGGTCGCCGCAGGTGCGGCCGCTTCGGGTGCGGCCTCGGCGACGGCCTCTTCCGCGGGGGCCTCAACTGCGGCCTCTTCCTCGGCGGGCGCTTCTTCGGTCGCCGCGGGCTCGGCGGGGGCTTCTTCTGCCGGGGCCGTTGCGGCGGCGGGCATCTCGTAGGTGGTGCCGTCGGTCTGATCGAGGAAGGCGATCAGGTCGGCACGGTCCTGGGCCTTGCGCAGACCGGCATAGCCCATCGACGTGCCCGGCGCATAGCCCTTGGGGTTCTCCAGGAAGGCATTGAGCGCCTCGGGCGTCCAGACATCGACCACAGCCGTCAAGGCACCGGAATAGGCCCCAAAGCCTTCGGCCACGCCAACATCGCGCCCGACGACGCCATAAAGATACGGACCAGCCTTGTTCTCACCCTTTTCAAGCGCGTGACAGGCGGCGCAGTTGCGGAACACTTTTTCGCCATTGGCCATATCGGCGGCGGCGAAAAGCTCGGCAAAGCTCGGTCCGGCCTCGGCCACGACATCTGTCGCATCATCGGCACCGGTATCAATCACGAAGCCTTGGACGCGCTCATCGCCATGGCCGCCGCCCGTCGCATAAAGGGACTCTGCTACCCAGCCGCCCAGAAGAAAGACCAGCAAGGAACCGCATAGCGCACCCGTGGCCTTGGTCAGTGTCATCGTGTCGAACATTGGCTCGCTTCCGTTTGCTCTGTCGCTTGGGCGCGTATCTATCCGCTTCCCCTACCGCCGCGCAAGGTGTAGTTTCCGCGACCAAACGCCCGACCGGGCCAGAATTGCACGGAAATCACCATGACCAAGCGCATCGCCTTTCAGGGAGAGCCGGGGGCCTATTCCCATCAGGCCTGCCACGAGACCTTTCCCGGCATGGAGGTTCTTCCCTGCCGCACCTTCGAGGATGCCATCGCGGCGGTTCGCGACGGCGCCGCAGAGCTTGCCATGCTGCCCATCGAGAATTCCACGTTCGGCAGGGTGGCCGACATTCACCATCTGCTGCCCCATTCCGGGCTGCATATCGTCGGCGAGGCGTTCGTGCGGGTGCATATCAACCTCCTGGCCCTGCCCGGCGTGCGCCTCGACCAGATCGAGAGCGCGATGAGCCACACCATGCTTCTTGGTCAGTGCCGCGCCTTTCTCGGGCGCCACGGCATCCACCGCGTCACCGGTGCCGACACTGCCGGATCCGCGCGCCACGTGGCCGAAGAGGGCCGCCCCGAGATGGCCGCGCTGGCCAGTGAACTGGCCGGCGAGATTTACGGCCTCGACGTCATCGCCCGCCATATCGAGGACGAGGGCACCAATACCACCCGGTTCCTCGTCATGGCCCCAGAGCCGGATTTCACCCCGCGCGGCGAGGACGGGATGATGACCACCTTCGTCTTTCAGGTGCGCAACATCCCCGCCGCGCTCTACAAGGCGCTTGGCGGCTTTGCCACCAATGGCGTCAACATGACCAAGCTGGAAAGCTATATGGTGAACGGCTCGTTCACCGCGACGCAGTTCTACGCCGATATCGAGGGGCACCCCGACGACGCGGCCGTCGCGCGCGCGCTCGATGAGCTGGATTACTTCACCTCGGACGTGACCATTCTGGGCGTCTACCCGGCCGATCCGCGACGCCACGGCGAAGGCTGACGGACTGTTGCCGCGCGTGGCCGGAACATCCGGGGGCTGGCCGGGTGTGTATGGGTGGTGGATATTGGTTGGTATGCGGGGGGTTGGCGGCGGGTGCAGGGGGAGGCGGTAGCTCGCTCGATTTGCGAAGACGGTCCAGCACTATTGAATTTTCGTCTTTGACTTTTTCGGACTACGTTTGGGAACTCCTTGGTCAAGTTCAGCACCAATTTCCTCGAGTAAAAAAGCGCGATGAAGGAATGCCTCAAGGATCGTGATCATATTATCAAGCTGCTTGGGCTTCGGCTGCCATCCTCGATGTGCTGCGGCACTGCCTGCGTCAATAAGCGCAGTTAAAACCTTGACTTCCTTCTCAGTAATGTGACCCATAACCTTTAAGTCGTTAAGTTTTTGTTTGAATGTCTTTTCCGGGTCGATTCCGAGAAGCTCTGAGGCACGATCAAAAACCGTTCGCATTCCTATTGCAGACAGAACTGCCAAATTGTTACTTAGTGCTGTATATACGTCACCGAATAATGAAGCAAGAACTCGATCTTCAAAACCAATATCGCTGACCCATTCCGGCGGTCGCCGCTTTGCCGCAGGCGGCCAATAGTGAATAGTTTCGATGTATTCTTGCACATCTTTTCTACGTTCCTCATCGAAGTAATATCGGCAATCCTCAGAGTTCGAACTCACTGATTTGAAATAGTGTTGGCCACAACCACGACATTCCAAGACGCGAAAATAAGTCTCCGCATCAAAATCACATTCGTGATATTCTTCCTTATGTTCTGCGACTACATCTGCACGTTCAGATCCGCATTTTGGGCAATGGCCAGCTTCAAACTTCTTTTCAGACAAGGCTTGCTATCTCCGACCATTCGTTTCCATGTTTCCGAACATTTACTCTATAGCCAGATAAATTTCCATCTTCTTCTGTATCAATAGCGATCGTAATCGTGTAGTTGCTGACCGTCCACTTTGGACTCCAACCAGCCCCTCACCGCATACCCCCAGCCGCATCACACCCGGCTTGCGCCCACGGCGCTCAGGACGCGCGCTTGTAGCGCTCTTCCACGTCCATCGCGTATTCCGCCACCCTCAGGCGAAAGCGTTTGGACATGTTCCCGCGGGCCAGCTTGAGCGATTGCACGATAAGCCGTCCGGCGAACGTGCGAGGCTCTAGCGTCAGATCGACCGTGAGCCGTGTGCGCGCGCGCGACAAGGCGATGAGGCCCACCGTCATGCGTCCCTCCAGCGTCGTCGCCTCGGCCGCCACCTTGATCCCGTTCGGGGGGTCGTAATCCGCAAGCCGCACGGCCAGATCGCGCATCCGCCCGCGCAGCTTGAACGTCGCGCGCCAGCTCATGCCGACGCCCGGCGCTTTCAGGCTGTCCGTGCGCTGCACATCCGCGCCCCGGCGCAACGCCGCCCGCTCGAACCGCGTGAAATCCGTTATCTCGGCAAAGACATGCTCGATCGGTGCCTCGATGTCTTCCTTGCTGGTGAACTCCATTACTCGTCCCGTTTTGCCGCTGATCCTGCCCGGTGCCACTCTCGCCTCAATCGAGCCGGTCGGCAAGCCAGTTCCTGAGCAGGAAATGCGCCACGGCCCCCTTGCGCGCGGGCAGAACCTCGGGATGTTCCCCGGCAAAGGCGGCAAGGATTTCCTCACGGCTCATCCAGCGCGCGGCCTCTATCTCTTTCGGGTCGATGGTGATCGCATCACTCAGCGCCTCGCCACGGCAGCCGAGCATCAGGCTGGCGGGAAACGGCCAGGGCTGGCTTGCCAGATAGCGGACCTCTCCGACGCGCACACCCGCCTCTTCCCGGACCTCGCGGCGCACGGCGGCCTCTACGGTCTCGCCCGGCTCGACGAAACCCGCAAGCAGCGAATACATCCCCTCGGGCCAGCCCGGAGAGCGTCCCATCAGCACCGCATTGCCATGGGTGATCAGCATGATCACGACCGGATCGGTGCGCGGGAAATGCTGCGCGCCGCAGGCATCGCAGGCCCGTTGCCAGCCCGCCCGGATCATCCGGCTTTTCGCGCCGCAACGCGCGCAATGGCGGTGGCTCTCGTGCCAGCCGAACACCGCCTTGGCGGTCGCGGCCAGTTCCGCATCGCGCGGGCTAAGCGTGCTCATCACGCGCCGCAACTCGGCGAAGACCGCCCCCTCGGGCAGGTCGGGATGTGCCTGTTCCGAGGCGTCGAGGAAGGTATCGAGCTGATCGGGTTCAAGCCCCGGCGGCACCCAGGCCGAGATGTCATGCGCGAGGACAAGATCGCCGCCCGCCGCGCGCCCGAGCAGAACGGGCGGCACCTTGTAGCGCTTCAGAACGGGGTGATCCGGGGCGAGCGTGACCAGCGCATCGAGCGCCGGTCCGGCCAGAAGCGGCTTGCCGCGCCAGAGCACCACCGCGCGCGCCCGCCCTTCGGCCAGCGCCGTTGCAATCGCGCCGTCATCGCCGCGAATATCGTCCGCCCGGTCAAGCCCCGAGCCGCCGAATGTCACCTCTTCCGCCTGCCGCATGAGCCCTCCGTTCCGCTTGGGTCCAAAGACACCAGCCCGGCGCGCAAGGCAAGACAGCCTAACCAATGGTTCACACTGTCGCCACAAGGCTGAAACACAACTTAAAGAATATTGAATGTCAAAATAACATCTTATCCTATCTCAATGCAGGTCGCTTCCTGCCCCTGATGCCTTTGGCGAGCAAGGTCGCCTCCCCTCCAGCCCGATTTGCAGGTCAGACCCGTGTTCCAGCCCGTGCCCGCCACCGAAACGCAGTCCCCGACCGGCCCCACGTTCACTCTGCGTCTGCTGGCCACCTCGGACGTGCATGGCCATATCCTGCCACAGGATTATTTCACCGGTCGGCACGATACCCCCGTCGGCCTTGCGCGCCTTGCCACGCTCATCGCGCAGGCCCGCGCACAGGCGGGGCCGGAGAATTGCCTGCTGCTCGACAATGGCGATTTCCTGCAAGGCACGCCGCTCACCGACCTCACGGCGCGGCCCGGCAATGGCTGGCGCGGCCGCCATCCCGTGATCCGGGCGATGAACCTGATGGGCTATGATGCCGCCGCCCTTGGCAACCACGAGTTCAATTTCGGTCTGGACTGGCTTTGCGATACCCTGTCACAGGCCAGGTTCCCGGTGCTCTGCGCCAATGCCGTGCGCGCGACCGGCAGATCACCGCTCGAGGACACGCCGTTCCTGCCATCCGTCACGATCCTGACCCGCCACTTGCGCGCCACCGACGGCGGCAGTCACGAGATCCGCATCGGCCTGATCGGCCTTACCCCGCCGCAAGTGACGGTCTGGGACCACGCCCATCTCGCGGGCCGTATCACCACCCGCGACATGGTCGAGACCGCCCGCCACTGGGTGCCGGAGCTGCGCGCGCGCGGGGCCGATATCGTCATCGCCCTCGCCCACACGGGCATTGACGCAGGCCCCGACCGTCCCGGCATGGAGAACGCGGCGCGCGCTCTGGCGCGCGTGCCCGGGATCGACGCGCTCATCGCCGGGCACAGTCACCGGATCTTTCCGGGGCCTGACCACGCGGGCACCGATGGCGCGGATATGGCGCGCGGCACGCTTTGCGGCGTGCCCTGCGTCAAGCCGGGCTATGCCGCCTCTCATCTCGGGCAGATCGACCTGCACCTCGGGCGCGGCGCGCGGGGCTGGCAGGTCACGGGCCACGCGGTCACGCTGCACCCCGCAGCCGGGGCCCCGCCCTGCCCACGCCTCACCCGCGCGCTGGCCCGCGCCCATGCCCACACCCTGCGCCTGATCGACCGTGCGCTTGGCGAGACGCGGGCACCGCTGCACAGCTATCTGGCATTGGTGCGCGACGATCCGGGCCTTGCCCTCGTCAACACCGCGCAGGCGGCGGCGCTGGCCGAGGCCATCCGCGATACACCCTATGCCGCGCTGCCGCTTCTGTCAGCCTCGGCCCCCTTCAAGACCGGCGGGCGCGGCGGCCCGGATCATTTCACCGACATCCCCGCAGGCCCCGTGCGGCTGCGAAACATCGCCGATCTCTACGGCTTTCCCAACACGCTCTACGGCCTCCTGGTCACCGGGGCGAACCTGCGCGACTGGCTCGAACGCGCGGCGATCTGCTTCAACCGCATCACCCCCGGCGCACCCGGCCAGACGCTGCTTGATCCCGCCATTCCCGGCCATGTCTTCGACGTGATCGCGGGGCTGTCCTATGCCATCGACCTCACCTCTCCGGCCCGGTATGACCTTGACGGTGCGCTGGTCTCACCGCAGGCGCGGCGCATCCGCGGCCTGACGCATCGCGGCCATCCGGTTGCCGATAGCGACCGTTTCGTGATCGCCACCAATTCCTATCGCGCCTGGGGGGGCGGGCCGTTTCCGGCCCTGGCCGAGGGTCGCCTGATCCACCAGTCGACCCGCCCGGTCCGCGACCTGATCGCCGATCACGTCGCCAGGCTTGGCCCGATTGCGCCCATGCCCCCCGGCACATGGCGCTTTGCACCGCTGCCCGACACAAGCGTGACCATCGAGACGGGTCCCGGCTTGCGCGCATACCCGCAAGAGATCGAGGCCCTCGGCGCGCAGGATCATGGCCTTGACGCAAAAGGCTTCCTGCACCTCTCGCTGCCCCTGCCTCGGGCCGCGCACCCTTCTCTTGCGAATCCCGCCGCAGCCGCCTATATCCCGCGGTGAGAGGTTGGCGCGGGCAGGCACCTCGCCAACCCGGTCAGGTCCGGAAGGAAGCAGCCGTAACGAGCCCCGCTTGGGTCGTTGTCAGCCTCTCACCTTTCCCTGCATCGCCCATGCCATTTGCGCTTCTGTCTCGATCGCGCAGGGCCGCAAGCCGCGCAACCGCGCCAGCGCCGCCTCCGGCACCTCTCCCGCCTCGACCATCAACCGCAAGACCGCCATGCCCGAACGCCCGCAGCCGCCCCGGCAATGCACCAGCACCCGGCCACCGCCAGCCAGCGCCGCCCGCGCCGTGGCACTGGCCTGCCCCCAGTCCTGCGCCTGATCCGGGTCCGGCACGCCGTAATCCGCCACCGGCACACCGATCCAGCGCGTGCCCGCCGCCTGCACATCCGCCGCCAGATCGCCCGCCCCGGCAGCCAGCATCTCGGCCCCGGTCGTCATCGAGATGACCAGCGCGGGCTTCCAGTCCGCCAGATGCGCCATGTCGGCGCCATAACCGCCCGACGCCCCCGGCAGGGGGGCGAGCGCCAGCGTGCCCCCACCGACATGCAAGGCGTGAATGACGAACCCGGTCACGGCGCGTCAGAGCCGATCGGCCCCGAACGTGTCGCAACGCGCCACCTCGCCGCTCTCGTAGCCGCACGCGAACCAGCGCGCCCGCTGATCGGAAGTGCCATGGGTAAAGCTGTGCGGGCTGGGCACCCGCCCCGCGCGGCGTTGCAGATGATCGTCGCCGATCATCCGCGCGGCGTTGAGTGCCTCTTTCAGATCGCCCGGCTCCAGCAACCCGTCAACCGCCCGCGCCCAGACCCCCGACAGGCAATCGGCCTGCAATTCCAGCCGCACGGTGAGCGCGTTGGCCTCGGCCTCGCCCGACGCCTGCCGCATCCGGCTCACCTCGGGCAGGATGCCAAGCTCGTTCTGCACATGATGCGCCACCTCATGCGCGATGACGTAGGCGGCGGCGAAATCGCCCTTGGCCCCCAGTTGCCGCGCCAGCGTGTCAAAGAATTCCGTGTCGAGATAGGCCTTGCGATCCGCCGGGCAGTAGAACGGCCCGCTCGCCCCCGAGGCCCCGCCACAGGGGCTTTGCGTCACGCCCGAATAGAGCACGAGGATGGGCGGGCGATAGTCCCGCCCGACCTGCGCGGGAAGCACCCGCTCCCAGACCTGCTCGGTCGTGGCCAGAACCCGCGCGGAAAAATCGGCCGCGCGTTCCTCTCCGGGGGTGGGGGCACGCGCCTCGCGCGGCGCGCCGCCCTGCCCCTCCAGCAGCGGCGTCACGTCGATCCCGGCAAAATAGCCGATGGCCAGCACCACCAGGAGACCCAGCCCGCCAATCTTCGCCCCCCCGCCGCCACCGCCGCGTCCGCGCCGGTCCTCCACATTGCGACTGCGTCCGATGCCCTTCAACCTCATCACCGATCCCCCCTCGTGACCTGCCCTGATGTTTGCCGCGCCCGGCTCAAAAAGCAAGGTGGACGGCCTGCGCCCCCGGCCTTAGGGTCTGGGAAGACGAGTCAGAAAGGTCCCCCGCATGTCCCAAGCCCCCGATACCGGCTATCAGGTCCTCGCGCGGAAATACCGCCCCGAGACCTTTGCCGATCTCGTCGGCCAGGACGCGATGGTGCGCACGCTGAAAAACGCGTTTCAGGCCGACCGCATCGCGCAGGCCTTCATCATGACCGGCATCCGCGGCACCGGCAAGACCACCACCGCGCGGATCATCGCCAAGGGCATGAACTGCATCGGCCCCGATGGCGCGGGCGGTCCCACGACCGAGCCTTGCGGGCAATGCGAGCATTGCGTGGCAATCATGGAGGGCCGCCATGTCGATGTGATGGAGATGGACGCCGCAAGCCGCACCGGCGTGGGCGATATCCGCGAGATCATCGAGAGCGTGCATTACCGGGCGGCGTCGGCGCGCTACAAGATCTACATCATCGACGAGGTGCACATGCTCAGCACCTCGGCCTTCAACGCGCTTTTGAAAACGCTGGAAGAGCCGCCCGCCCATGTGAAATTCATCTTCGCCACAACCGAGATCCGCAAGGTCCCGGTCACGGTCCTCTCGCGCTGTCAGCGGTTCGATCTGCGCCGGATCGAGCCGGAGGTGATGATCGGCCTCTTGCAACGCATCGCCGGGGCCGAGGGGGCCGCGATCACCGACGAGGCGCTCGCGCTCATCACCCGCGCTGCTGAGGGTTCGGCGCGCGACGCCACCTCGCTTCTCGATCAGGCGATTTCGCATGGCGCGGGTGAGACGACGGCCGAGCAGGTCCGCGCCATGCTGGGCCTTGCCGACCGGGGCCGCGTGCTCGATCTTTTCGATCTGATCATGAAGGGCGACGCGGCAGGCGCGCTGATCGAACTGGGCGCGCAATATGCCGAGGGTGCCGATCCGCTGGCCGTGCTGCGCGATCTGGCCGAGATCACCCATTGGGTCAGCGTGGTCAAGATCACGCCGGGCGCGGCCGAGGATCCCACCATCGGCCCTGACGAGCGCGCGCGCGGCCTTGCCATGGCCGGGGCGCTGCCGATGCGCGTGCTCACCCGCATGTGGCAGATGCTGCTGAAGGCGCTCGACGAGGTGGCCGCCGCCCCCAACGCCATGATGGCCGCCGAAATGGCCGTGATCCGCCTGACGCATGTCGCCGATCTGCCCGCGCCCGAAGACCTTGTGCGCCAGTTGCAGGCCCAGCCGCCGACCGGGGGCGGCGGGGGTGGATCCGGCCCGCGCGCCGCGCCGCAAGGCACGGCCAGCGCCCCCCGCGCGAGCATGAGCACGCATCACGGCGCGGGTCCCGTCACCGCCGCCGCCCCCGCGCAGGATACGGCCCTCGCCGCCTATGCGACCTTCGATTCGGTGCTCGACCTCATCCGCGACCAGCGCGACGCGCGCCTTTTGATCGAGGTCGAGGGCTGCCTGCGCCTCGCCGCCTATCGCCCGGGCCGGATCGAATTCACCCCCACGCCCGACGCCCCCGCCGACCTTGCCCAGCGCCTCGGCACCGCGCTGCAACGCTGGACCGGGCAACGCTGGGCCGTCAGCCTCGTCAATTCCGCCACCGCCCCCACCCTGCGCGAAGCCCGCGAGGCGGCCCGAAGCGCGCTTGAATCGCAGGCGCGCGAACACCCCTTGGTGCGCGCCGTGCTCGACGCCTTTCCCAAGGCCGCGATCCGCGACATCCGCACCGCGCAGGACATCGCCTCGCAGGCCGATGCCGAGGCGCTGCCCGAGGTGAGCGAGGAATGGGATCCGTTCGAGGAGGATTGAGCGCCTCGCCAAACCGCGCGCGATATGCTTAAAGCCGCAGCGAACCATTCAGCAGGAGATGACCGACATGTTCAAGGGTCTGGGACAGATGGGCGACATGGCCAAGATGATGAAGGCCGCCCAGGAAATGCAGCAGAAGATGGCCGCCCTCCAGGAGGACATGCATCAGATCACCGTCACCGGCGAATCAGGTGCCGGGCTGGTCAAGGCCACCTGCACCGCAAAGGGCGAGCTGAAGGCGCTCGACATCGACCCCTCGATCTTCAACGCCGACGACAAGGAAGTGGTCGAGGATCTGATCCTTGCCGCGATCAAGGACGCGCAATCACGCGCGCAGGACAAGGTCAAGGAAGAGATGGGCAAGCTTACCGAATCGATGGGCCTGCCCAAGGACATGAAACTACCGTTCTGAGCCGTGTTTCACTGTTCCTGAAAATACTCTCGCCGAAGGCGAAACCGCCCGCCTCCCCGGAGCCACACGCGTGAGCAGCACCCGCGACATCGACGCCCTGATCGACATGATGGCCCGGCTGCCGGGGCTTGGCCCGCGCTCGGCGCGGCGCGCGGTGCTGCACATGATCCGCAAGCGTGCGTTGCTGCTGTCGCCGCTGGCGGACCTCCTTCAAAGCGTCGCCGCAACCGCGCGCGAATGCCGCATCTGCGGCAATATCGGCACGGCAGAGGTCTGCGACATCTGCGCCGCGCCCAAACGCGCCAATGGACAGATCTGCGTGGTCGAGGATGTCGCCGATCTCTGGGCGATGGAACGCGGGCACGCCTTCAAGGGCCGCTATCACGTGCTTGGCGGCACGCTCTCGGCCCTCGATCAGGTCGGTCCCGAAATGCTCCGCATCCCCGAACTGGTCGTCCGCATAGAAGCCGAAGGCATCACCGAGGTGATCCTCGCGCTCAATGCCACCGTCGACGGCCAGACCACCGCGCATTACATCGCCGATCAAATTGAAGGCAAAGTGTCGCTCACATCGCTCGCACAGGGTGTTCCCATCGGCGGCGAGTTGGACTATCTCGACGATGGCACGATCAGCGCGGCGCTCGCGGCGCGCAAATCGTTCTGAGCCTGCGCCGCTGACCATCCACCACCCGGAAAGACGCCATGCATCCCCTGGCCTTCGCCTTTTTTTACCTTGGGGTTCTCAATATCCTGACCTTCGGCCTGTTCTGGTGGGACAAGCAATGCGCCATCCAGCGCCGCTGGCGCGTGCCCGAAAGCACGCTTCTGACGCTCTGTCTTGTCGGGGGTGCCTTCGGTGCCAAGACCGGTCAGGGTGTGTTCCGGCACAAGACCCGCAAGGAGCCGTTCCGCAGTTCGCTGAACGCGATCATGGTGCTGCACCTGGCCTTTGCCTCGGCGCTCCTCGTTCCGGGCTTTCGCGCGCAGGTCATGGCGCTCCTGCTCGACACCACAACCGCGCTCTTCGGCTGACCGCGCTCAGTGCACTTCGTCCTCGAGGTTCAGCTTCATCTCCAGCAGAACCTGTTGCAGATGGGTTGTCTCGCGCAAAAGCCGCTTGGCTTCGTTGACAGAGATCACGCCATCCTCGATGCTTTGCTGATACTCCCCCATCAGGATCGCAAACCGCTGCGCCAGCGCAATGACATCGCTGTTGACCGATGCCCGCTCCCGCGTGTTGCGCAGGCTCTCGGTGAGGCTCAGGTTGATGCCCTTCAGGTCCGCCAGCGCCGAGGTCACATGCGGATAACTCGCCGCCTGTTCAAGGGCTGCCACCGCATCCACCGGCATGAACCTATCGGCATGTTCCTCGTGATCGGAATAATAGCGCCCCAGCGTCGCCTTGGATTTGCCGGTCAGCTTGCAGGCGGCCTCGATGCCCACGTCCTTGACCAGCGCCTCGGTGTGCTTCTTGAGATAGCTTCCGATCACCGACATACCTCGACCCCTTGTCACAGCCCGTCTTTCGCAGGGCAGGTTTTGCCTTAAACCGTCTGTTCCGGAATGTCATTTTCAAATCATGCGTTGAACAGCAATGGGTGAACGCCCGCCTCAGCCCCGCTCCACCAGCACGGACCCCACCGAATACCCCGCCCCGAAAGAACAGATCAGACCCTTGTCGCCGGTTTGCAGGTCGCCCGAATGCTGCGCGAAGGCGATGATCGACCCCGCAGAGGAGGTATTGGCATAGTCCTGAAGGATATTGGGCTGTTCCTGCGGCTCCGGCACACGCCCCATGACCTTGCGGCCGATGAAATCGTTCATCGTCTTGTTGGCCTGATGCAGCCAGAGACGCCGCAGATCCGCCGCCGTCACGCCCTCCTCCGCCATGTGCCCGAGGATATGCGCCGAGACCATCGGCAACACCTCCTTGAACACTTTCCGCCCTTCCTGCACGAAGAGCATGTCGCGCCGGTCGGCCATGCCATCGGGCCGCGAGCGGCGCAGAAAACCGTTGTTGTTGCGGATGTTGTTGGAAAACTGCGTGGCGCAGCGAGTCGAGAGGATGCGGAAATGCGCGCCCTCCGCCTCCTCCGCCGCCTCGATCACCAGCGCGGTGCAGACATCGCCGAAGATGAAATGGCAATCCCGGTCGCGCCATTCCAGATGCCCCGAGCAGATCTCGGGGCTGACCACCAGCGCGCGGCGCGCGCTGCCCGCCCGGATCATGTCGGCGGCGGCCTGAATCCCGAACGTGGCCGAGGAACAGGCCACGTTCATGTCAAAGGCAAACCCGCCCGCGCCGAGCAACGCCTGTGTCTCGATCGCCACCGCCGGATAGGGCCGCTCGTGATTGGACGCAGCGCAGATCACGAGGTCGATCTCGCCCGCCTCCCGTCCCGCCTGCGCCAGCGCCTCGCCACAGGCCTCAAGCGCCATTTCCGCCATGATCCCCGGCTCGTCATCGCTGCGCGCGCGCAACAGCGGGTGCATCACCTCCGGGTCCAGAACCCCCGCCTTGTCCATCACGTGGCGCCGCTCGATCCCCGAGGCGCTGAGGATGAAGTCCGGCGACGAGAGCC
This sequence comes from Roseovarius sp. MBR-6, assembly GCF_040547525.1. NCBI lineage: Bacteria > Pseudomonadati > Pseudomonadota > Alphaproteobacteria > Rhodobacterales > Roseobacteraceae > Roseovarius > Roseovarius sp. MBR-6. The sequence goes on from NZ_JBEPPW010000020.1 coordinate 24,179, forward strand.
CCTTGGCCTCGATCCCGCCCGACGCGATCTCAGCCGCATGACGCGCGTTGAACGCCTCGGCATAGGCGTTGTAGGCCACCACCAATTCCTCGTTGGTGATCACCTCCGGCGGCGTGAACACACCCGATCCCGTAATCGCGGGCTGCACCATGGTCTTGCTCCTCAGGTTTCAGGCCAGATCACCGGAAACGCGCCGCCCCGTCAAGCAGGACATCGCCCCGCTTCACTGTTCCGAAAATACTCATCCCACCGGGTTCGGCAGCGCCTCACCCGCGAAGAAGGCGCGCAGGTTCTCCACCGCCATCAGCCCCATCGCCTCGCGCACCTCCAGCGCGGCGGTGCCCAGATGCGGCAGCAGCGTGACAGTCTCCAGCGCCCGCAGCGCCTCGGGGACCTCCGGTTCGCGCTCGTAGACGTCAAGCCCCGCCCCGGCGATCCTGCCCTGCCCAAGCGCCTCGATCAACGCGGCCTCGTCCACCACGTCGCCCCGCGCGATGTTGACCAGATGCGCCGTGGGGCGCATGGCGGCCAACACCTCGGACCCGATGATGTTGCGCGTCTCGGTGCCGCCAGGCACGGCGACCACGAGGAAATCAACCGCCCCCGCCAGTGCCGTCAGGCTCTCGACCTGCCGCGCCGGAAGATCGACCGCCTTGGGGGAGCGGTTGTAATAAAGCACCTCCATCCCGAACCCATGATGGCAGCGCCGCGCAATTGCCTGCCCGATCCGCCCCATGCCGACGATGCCCACCGTCTTGCCGGTCATGTGCAGCCCCAGCATCTGCGTCGGATTCCAGCCGGTCCAGCGCCCTGCGCGCACCAGCCGCTCGCCCTCGCCCGCGCGCCGCGCGCTCATCAGCATCAGCATCAGCGCGATATCGGCCGTCGCGTCGGTCACGGCCCCCGGCGTGTTGGTCACGGCAATGCCCACCGCGCGTGCCGCCGCCACGTTGATATGGTTATAGCCCACCCCGAAATTGGCGAGGATGCGGCAACGGCTGCCCTCTGCCTCGGCAAAGATGTCGGCCGTGAACATATCGCCCAGCGTCGGCATGATCCCGTCATAAAGCGCCAGCGCGCCCTTCATCTGGCCCGGCTTCAGCGGCGTGTTCTCCTCGCGCATCTCGACCTCGAAGAACGCGCGCGCGGTCTCGGTGACGCGCTGCGGCATCGGCCTCGTGATAAGGATCCTTTTCAATGGAGCCTCCCGCCCAGGGGCACATCGAGGTCAGGTCCGATCAGGACGATCCCGCCCGCCGCGTCGCTCACCCCCAGAACCAGCACCTCGGAAAGAAACTTGCCGATCTGCCGGGGCGGGAAATTCACCACCGCCAGCACCTGTCGGCCAATCAGCCCCTCGGGCGTGTAATGCGCGGTGATCTGTGCGCTTGATTTCTTCTCGCCGATCCCGGGGCCGAAATCGATCCAGAGCTTGATCGCGGGCTTGCGGGCCTCGGGATAAGGCTCTGCCCGGATCACCCGGCCCGCGCGGATATCCACCTTGAGGAAATCGTCGAAGGTGATCTCAGCCATCGCGCAACTCCCGTGAGCGGGCCGTCGCCGCCGCCACCGTGCGCGCCATCAGCGGCGGCAGGCCCGTGGCCTCATCCATCAGCACGCCAAGCCCCGCCTGCGTGGTGCCATTCGGGCTTGTGACATTCTCGCGCAGTTGTGCGGGCATCTCGTCTGCGGCTTCGGCCAGCGCGCCGGCCCCCGCCACCGTGGCGCGGGCCAGTTGCATGGCCAGCGCAGGAGCCAGACCTTCGGCCTCCCCCGCCCGCGCCATGCATTCGATCATGTGAAACACATAGGCGGGGCCGGACCCCGACAGGCCGGTGACCGCGTCCATATGATCCTCGCTCTCCAGCCGGACCACCTGCCCCACGGCCCGCAAGAGCGCCTCCGCCTGATCGAGATGCGCGGGTGTGGCATGGGCATTGCCGACAATCGCGGAGATGCCGCGCCCCACGGCGGCGGGCGTGTTGGGCATGGCGCGCACCACCGGCGTGGCCGCCCCCAGCATTGCCTCGTAGGTGGCAATGGACGTGCCCGCCGCGACCGAAACAAAGAGCGTCGCGCCGTTGCCGTAGCCTTTGAGCGTGGGCAGGGCCGCACCCATCATCTGCGGTTTGACCGCGACGATCACGATGGCCGGGCTTTCGGGCAACTCGGCATTGATTGCCACGCCTGTGCCGCGCAGCCAGTCCGACGGGTGCGGGTCGATCACATGCACCGCCTCCGGGGCCAGCCCGCCCTCGAGCCAGCCACGCAGCATCGCGCCGCCCATCTTGCCGCAGCCCAGAAGGACCAGACCGCGCGCGGCCACCTCTGTCATCGCCATGTTCGCCCCCCGCTTTTCGCTTGCGGGGGCAGGTTTACGCGCGCCCGTAGGCCTCTGCAATGGCGACCTGCATCGCATCGCGCGGAGATTTGCCACCCCAGATCGCAAGCTGGAACGCCGGGTAATACCGCTCCGATGCCGTCAACGCCGCACCGAGGGCGGTGTCGATCTGCTCGGGACTCGGCCCCTGTGTTCCCGACATCACAAGCCCATAGCGCCATACCATCAACTTCTGCTCTGCCCACCAGGTGAAGGCCCCGCTCCAGCACTGATCGTTGACCGCGTTGAGCATCTCGTAGAGAACGGCCAGGCGGTCCTCGGGCGGCTCCATCTCATAGGTGCAGACCAGCCGCAGGGTCTCGTCATGGCCCGACCAGGCGAGCGTGATCGCATAGGTGCGCCACTGGCCCTCGATCGCCATGGCGATCTGATCGTCGCCGATACGGTCGAACTCCCAGTCATGGTGCTCGGCGATGTGTTCGACGATGTCGATGGGGTGCAGATCGTCGCTGAGATAATGCTCGGAAAGTGCCATGGCGCCGCCTCATTTGCTATAGCGCGTGGGGGCCTTCGCACCCCAACCGCTAGGTGCCTGCTCTACGGGCGACCGTCGTCATGACCGCCCATACAATATATGGTGATGGGTGGCGTGCGAGGTGTAAAGCAATTTGTTGGGGGTGCCACCAGATTGTTGTGGGTAAGTGACCCATGACCCCAAGATAAGCCCCATTGCCCCCCCTCTTGCCCGAGGGCGCGAAAGTCCCTAAAGCGCGCGCATGTCAGAGGTCGAGGTCGAGATTCATCCGCTTTTTCACGGAGCTCCCACGGGCACCGAGTTCCGCAAGCTGCGCAAGCGGATCGTGCGCAACGTGCGCGAGGCGGTCGAGCAATACGGCATGATCGAACCGGGCGCGCGCTGGCTGGTCTGCCTCTCCGGCGGCAAGGACAGCTACACCCTCCTTGCCGTGCTCTACGAGCTGAAATGGCGCGGACTTCTGCCCGTGGATCTGCTCGCCTGCAATCTCGATCAGGGTCAGCCCGGTTTTCCGGCCACGGTGCTGCCCGCGTTTCTCGACCGCATGGGCGTGCCGCACCGGATCGAGTATCAGGACACCTATTCCGTGGTCATGGACAAGGTCCCGCAGGGGCGCACCTATTGCGCCCTGTGTTCGCGGCTACGGCGCGGCCATCTCTACCGGATCGCCCGCGAGGAAGGTTGCTCGGCGGTGGTGCTCGGCCATCACCGCGACGATATCCTCGAGACCTTCTTCATGAACCTCTTTCACGGCGGGCGGCTGGCGACGATGCCCCCCAAGCTCGTGAACGAAGAGGGGGATCTCTTTGTCTACAGGCCGCTCGCGCATGTGGCCGAGGCCGATTGCGCGCGGTTTGCGCGGGCGATGGCCTATCCGATCATTCCCTGCGATCTCTGCGGCTCGCAGGATGGGTTGCAGCGTCAGCAGGTGAAACAGATCCTTGATGGCTGGGAGGCGCGCAGCCCCGGCCGGCGGCAGGTGATGTTCCGCGCGCTGATGAACGCGCGCCCGTCGCATCTGCTTGACCCGAAACTCTTCGATTTCGCGGGGCTGACCCGCGAAAAGGTCAAATCCGAGACAGTTTCCGAAGCGCAGCCAACGCTTCGTTAACCCTCGGGGCCCAGAATGGTCTCCGTCAGAATCGGAGAACGGAATGCGTCCTGTGACAAGCCCCCTGAAGGACCGGCTCAACGCCGTGTCAGAGGCGCTGCGCGGGCCGCAACTCCTTGTTTTCGCTCTGGCTTTCGTGCTCGCGGTGATCTGGTTCGGCGCGCAGGTGATGTGGCTTGCACTGCCGTTCGCACTGATCGCAACCCTGCCGCGACAGGGGACCGGCGCGACAACGGGACATGAACCGGCACCGGGACAACTGGCCGATATGGCCCTCGCCATCGAACGGCACCTTGCGCGCGCGCGCGACGATGCGCAGACAGCCCCGTGCCTGTTTCTCGGCATCGACGGGTTTGCCGCCATCCACGTGCGGCACGGCCCGCAGATGCAGACGCGGCTCGTGACAACCTGCCTCGATCATCTCGCCCGTGCCCTGCGCCCGGAGGATCGGCTTTTTGACCTCGGCCAGGGGCGTTTCGGCGTGCTGCTTGCAGCGGACAGGTCGCTCACCGGTGCCGCCATCCGACAGATCGCGCATCGGCTCGAACTCGCGGCACGCGCCGCGACCTCGGCCATGCTTGCCTCCGATGCGCTCGGCATATCCTCGGCAGTCGAGATGATCCAGCCCCGTGCCCGCCCCGTCACGCCCGTGACACTCAGCAACACGCTGGCAACCCTCGGACGGGACGCGCGCCTGCCGCCATCGCAAACCTTGCGTCCAGCCCCCCCCCTGCTGGCAGCGCGCGCGCGTCCGCGAGACGGGCCGAAAGCGTGATGCGGCGCGACGAATCCCCGCCGCCCCCCCCTGTCAATCCCGGAAACCGCTTGACCTTTGGAGCCGCACTCTGTTGAACGCCCGGTGACACTGCAATGACGGACGGTTCCGGACCATGGATCAACAGAACAAGAACCTCATTCTCGCGACGGCACTCAGCTTTCTCGTGATCCTGCTGTGGTTCGTCTTGTTCCCACCGCCCGAACCGGCACCCACCGATCCCAATGCGCCCCTGGCGCAGGACAGTCTCACGCCCCCCGCCCCCACCGCGGCGCCGGGCGCAACCGACGTGGCGGGCGCAAGCGATGTCGCAGCCGAGACAACCGCCGAAACGCCCCGCCTCGAGATCGACACGGCCCGCCTGTCCGGCTCGGTCTCGCTTCTGGGGGGCCGGGTCGACGATCTCGTGCTCAAGGACTATCGGGAAACGATCGACCCCGACTCCGATACCGTTCACCTGCTCAATCCCATAGGTGCGATCACGCCCTATTACGCGCTTCACGGCTGGGCTCCCGGCGCGGGTCTCTCGCCCGATGAGGTCCCCGGTGCCAACACGCTCTGGGCGGTCGAGAGCGGCACCGCGCTGACCACCCAAAGCCCGGTCACGCTGGTTTGGGACAATGGCGCGGGTCTGATTTTCCGCCGCGAAATCAGCATAGACGCCGATTACATGTTCTCCGTGCGCCAGTCGGTCGAGAACCGGGGCACGGCCACGGTCAGCCTCGCGCCCTATGGCATCATCGCCCGCCACGGCCGCCCTGCGGATCTCAAGAATTTCTTCATCCTCCACGAGGGGGTGGTCGGCATGTTCGATGGCACGCTCAAGGAGCTGAGCTACAAGGACATCGAGAAACTCGATTTCAACGCGCGCGAGGGCGCGCCCGCCGAGGTCGAACAGGTCACCGATCGCGGCTGGCTCGGCTTTACCGATCACTACTGGATGACGACGCTCATCCCCGATCCCGGCACGCCCTTCAAGGCCGTGACCAAGTTCGACCCGCAGCGCGGCATCTTCCAGACAGAGACCGTGCAGGCCACCCTCAGCCTTGCGCCCGGCACCACCGTCACCGCCTCGAGCCGCCTCTTCGCCGGGGCCAAGGAATGGGCCACCATCCGCCGCTACCAGAACGAGGAAAACGTCGACCGGTTCCTCGATTCGATCGACTGGGGCTGGTTCTTCTTCCTGACCAAACCGATCTTCGCGGCGCTGCACTGGTTCAACCAGATCATCGGCAACATGGGCTGGGCGATCATCGCGCTCACCCTCGCCATCAAGGCGCTGGTGCTGCCGCTGGCCTACAAATCCTACGTCTCCATGGCCAAGATGAAGGAACTCCAGCCGCAGATGGAGAAGATCAAGGAGATCGCCGGCGACGACCGCCAGAAGCTGCAACAGGAAATGATGGCGCTCTACAAGAAGGAAAAGGTCAATCCGGCCGCGGGCTGTCTTCCGATCCTGTTGCAAATCCCGATCTTCTTTTCCCTCTACAAGGTGATCTTCGTCACGCTGGAATTGCGCCATGCACCCTGGATCGGCTGGATCAGGGACCTTTCCGCGCCCGATCCGTCGTCGCTCTTCAACCTCTGGGGCGTATTCCCCTGGGCCGCGCCCGAACCGGGATCCGTTCTCGCGCTGATCTTCATCGGCATCCTGCCGCTCGGCCTCGGTATTTCGATGTGGCTGCAACAAAAGCTCAACCCGTCGCCGACAGATCCCACGCAAAAGATGATCTTTGCCTGGATGCCCTGGGTGTTCATGTTCATGCTCGGCAGCTTCGCCAGCGGCCTCGTGATCTACTGGATCGCCAACAACATGATCACCTTCTCGCAGCAATATGCGATCATGCGCAGCCATGGGCACAAGCCAGACGTGTTCGGCAACATCCGGTCGAGCTTCAAACGCGGCGACAAGCCCGCGCCCGCGACAAAACCCGAGAAAAGGAAGTGACGCGGCCCGCCCGCGTCCTTGCCAGGTAAGCCGCCATGAAACTCGCCTTTCCCGTGGCCGAGACGCCCGACGATGCCACCGCGGAGGCGGGTCGCAAGCTCTTTGCCGGCCCGGTCGATTTCCTGAAGGGCGTGGTGGCCATGTCCGGGATGCCACCCGCCGACCGCGCCGAGGTCTGCTTTGCGGGCCGCTCCAATGTGGGCAAATCCAGCCTGATCAACGCGCTCACCGGGCGCAAGGCGCTTGCGCGCGCCTCCAACACGCCTGGCCGCACGCAGGAGATCAACTTCTTCACCCTGGGCGAGAGCCATTACCTCGTCGATCTGCCCGGCTATGGCTTTGCCAATGCGCCGGTGGCGGTCGTGGCGAAATGGCAGGCCCTGCTCAAGGCCTATCTCTCGGGCCGCCCAAGCCTGCGCCGCGCTTTCGTGCTGGTGGATTCGCGGCACGGTATCAAGCCGGTGGATGAGGAAATCATGGCACTTCTGGATCGCGCCGCCGTGCCCTTTCAATGCGTCATGACCAAGACCGACAAGATCAACGCCGCCACGCTCGACACGGTGCTGACGCAGGTGCGCGCACGCCTCGCCCCCCATCCTGCGGCCTATCCCGAAATCATCCTGACCTCCTCGGAAAAGAACGAGGGGCTGGCCACGCTGCGCGCCACCATCGCGGCGCTCGGTTGAGCGCAGCGCTATTCCGCCGCGCGGCGCAGGCCTGACATCAGGCGGTGGAACTTCTCGCCCTGAATGGCCACATGCCCGCGCAAAACCTCGGCGGCACGGTCGGACGCGCCCGCGCGCAGGGCAGCCACAACAGCCTCGTGTTCGGCCATGGATTGCGCCATGCGCCCGCGCACCCGCAATTGCATCCGCCGGAACGGCTTGAGCCGCCGATGCAGGCGCAACGCCTCCTGCTCCAGAAAGGTATTGCCCGCCTCGCGGTAGATGGCGTGATGAAACCGCTCGTTCTCACGGTAATAGGCGTCCGTATCGCCCGCCTCGATCGCCGCCGTGCAAAGCGCGTTCGCGTTTTCCAGTTCGGCCAGCGCGTTCTCGGATATGCGCAGCGCGGCAAGACGGCCGCAGACCCCTTCGATCTCGGCCATGGTCTCGAACATTTCCAGAAGTTCGACCGGCCCGGGCTGACGGATGAACACGCCCCGGCGCGGGATCTGCTCGGCCAGCCCCGAGGCCACAAGCCGCCCGAGCGCCTCGCGGATCGGGGTGCGCGAAACGTTGAATTGTTGGGCCAGCCGGGTCTCGTCCAGCCGATCGCCGTCGCTGAAGCCTCCGGTAAAGATCATCTCTTCCAGACTATCGGCAATGCTGTCGGCGCGACGTTGAGACATGAAACAACGCTATGCGCGAATTTCTTGGTGCGCAAGATTGAAATTATTGTATACAAAATTCTTGACTCTGAATGCATCCTGCCAAAGACTGCCCCAATCTCCCCGGCCATGAGAGAGCCGGGGCAGACATGGGAGGACAACATGAAATTCACCGGACTCGCGGCAGCCGCCGCCAGCGCCCTTTTGCTGGGCACCACCGCCAACGCCACGGACCTGCGCCTGTCGCATCAATGGTCCAATCAGGACATCCGGCACCGGGTCGCGCAGATCGTCGCCGATGAGGTTGCCGCCGCCGGGGTCGATCTCGACATCAAGATTTTCGGCTCACAATCGCTCTTCAAGGCGCGCGAGCAATACACGCCCCTCAGCCGGGGACAGCTCGACATGACGGTGCTGCCGCTCAGCTACGCGGGCGGCCAGCAACCGGCCTACAACCTCACCCTCATGCCCGGCCTCGTGAAGAACCACGACCACGCCGCGCGCCTGTCGGACAGCCCGTTCATGGAGGCGCTCGAGGCCAAGATGGCCGAGGATGACGTGATGGTGCTGGTGCACGGCTACCTTGCCGGTGGCTTTGCCGCCAAGGACAAGTGCATCCGTCGGCCCGAGGATGTGCAGGGGATGCAGACCCGCGCGGCAGGCAAGGCGTTCGAGCAGATGCTGGCCGGTGCCGGTGCCTCCATCGCCTCGATGGCAAGCTCGGAGGTCTACAACGCCATGCAGACCGGCGTTCTCGACGCGGTCAACACCTCGTCCTCGTCCTTCGTGTCGTTCCGCATCTACGAGCAGGTGAAATGCTACACGCCTGCGGGCGACGTGGCGTTGTGGTTCATGTATCAGCCGCTCCTGATGAACAAATCCACCTTCGACGGGCTGAGCGAGGCTCAGCAATCCGCGCTTCTGGCGGCGGCGGAAAAGGCCGAGGCCTTCTATCTTGAAGAGGCCAAGAAGGAAGACGCGGCCTCGGTCGAGGTGTTCCGCGAGGCCGGTGTCGAGATCGCCGAGATGAGCCAGGACGATTTCGCCGCCTGGCTGGCGCTGGCCAAGGAAACCTCGTTCAAGGAATTCGTGGCAAGCGTGCCCGACGGGCAGGCGCTGCTTGACATGGCGCTCGCTGTCGAGTGATCCGCCACGGGCCGCCGCCCCATCGGACGGCGGCCCCCTTTCCCAGCCCTGACAACGTGATGAGGTCCGACCATGGCCGGCCAAAGCCCGGGTGCCGTCGCGCGCACCGGTAGACATCCCTTCCTGCGCGCGATCGCCGCGCTCTCCACCCTCGCGGGCTGGATATCCGCGGCGATGATCGTGGCGGCGGTGCTGATCACCTGCCAGATGATCTGGATCCGCTTCGTGCTCAACGGCGCGACCATCTGGCAGACCGAGGCCGTGGTCTACCTGATGATCGCGGCGACGCTTCTGGGTCTGCCTTATGTGCAGCGCCTGCGCGGCCATGTGAACGTGGATCTCATCCCGATGGCACTCCCGCGCGGGGCGCGCAAGGTGCTGGCGGTGGTCACGCTGTCGCTCTCGATCCTCGTGATCGCGGTGATGCTCTGGTATGGCGCGGAATTCTGGCACCTTGCCTGGTCGCGCGGCTGGAGGTCGGACACGGTCTGGGCCATCAAGCTCTGGATCCCCTATCTTTCGCTGCCCCTCGGCCTCGCGCTCTTTCTGCTGCAACTCGTGGCGGACCTGATCGCCGTTCTGCTCGATATCGACAAGCCCTTTGGACTGGAGGACGCCTGATGGACCCGCTTCTGCTTGGCCTCATCGTGGCTGTTGCCACCATCGTGGTGCTCTTTTCCGGCGTGTCGGTCGCGGTCGGGCTGCTGATCGTCTCGGGCGGGTTCCTGATCGTGTTCGACGGGATGCGCTCGCTTGAGCTCATGCCCGAGATCATGTTCGGCAAGCTGGACAATTTCGCGCTGCTGTCGATCCCGATGTTCATCATCATGGGGGCCTCCATCGCCTCCACCCGGGCGGGTGCCGATCTTTACGAGGCGCTGGAGCGGTGGCTGACGCGCGTGCCGGGCGGCCTCGTTATCTCGAACCTCGGAGCCTGCGCGCTTTTTTCGGCCATGTCCGGCTCTTCACCTGCCACCTGTGCCGCCATCGGCAAGATGGGCATCCCCGAGATGCGCAAGCGCGGCTATCCTGATTCCGTTGCCGCAGGCTCCATCGCGGCGGGCGGCACGCTCGGCATTCTCATCCCGCCCTCGGTCACGATGATCGTCTACGGCATCGCCACAGAGACCTCGATCGGGCGGCTGTTCCTGGCCGGCGTCCTTCCGGGGCTGCTGCTGGTCGCGCTCTTCATGGCCTGGTCGCTCTATCAGACCTGGCGTTCGGGCGATGTGAACCTCTTGCGCGCGACACCCTATACCTGGGCGCAGAAATTCGAGATCCTGCCCCGCGTCCTGCCCTTTCTCGCCATCATCCTCGGCGTGCTCTATGCCATGTATGGCGGTATCGCCACACCGTCCGAGACGGCGGCCGTCGGTGCCCTGCTGTGCATGCTGATCGCCATGATCATCTACCGGCTGTGGTCGCCCGCAGCCCTTTGGGTGGTGCTGCGCGATTCGACCCGCGAAAGCGTGATGATCCTCTTCATCATCGCGGCGGCGGGGGTGTTTTCCTACATGCTCTCGTCGCTCTTCATCACCCAGTCCATCGCCGAGTGGATCGGCACGCTGGACGTGAACCGCTGGGTGCTGATGGCGGCGATCAACGTCTTTCTGCTGATCGCGGGCTTCTTTTTGCCGCCCGTCGCGGTGATCCTGATGGCAGCACCGATCCTGTTGCCGATCATCACCACCGCCGGGTTCGATCCGATCTGGTTCGCCGTGGTGCTGACCATCAACATGGAAATCGGCCTCATTTCGCCGCCCGTGGGCCTCAACCTCTACGTGATCAACGGCATTGCGCCCGACATCAAGCTCAAGACGATCCTCTACGGCTCCTTGCCCTATGTCGGTTGCATGGTGCTGGCGATCATCCTCTTGTGCCTATTTCCGGGGATTGCCACATTGCTGCCCGATGCGGTCATGGGGGCGGCGCAATGAGCGTGCTGGCCGATCTCCTGTCGACGGTGTTCGAGCGGCGCTATTTCAGCTCCGGCGCGCCCGACCCGCGCAACCGCTCGCTCGAGACGCTGGCGCGCGATCTGCTGGGCAGTTCAGGAGAGGTCTCGGGCATGGTGCTTGCGCGGCATATGCTGGAGCGGTTCGCGGGCCTTGACGACAGCGCGAAGGCGCAGTTCTTCGGCTTTCTCGCCCGCGATCTGAGCTTTGATGCCGAGGCCGTGCGCGAGACGCTGGCGGCGTTCGAGGCTGATCCGTCGCGCGCGCGCTATGCCGCCTTCATCGCCGCCGCCGAGCCGCCCCGGCAGGAGCTTGCCCGCCGTCTCAACCAGGTGCCGGGGGCCACGGGGCAGCTTGTGGCGATGCGCGCGGACCTGCTGCGGCTGATGCGCGACGATCCCGGCCTTGGCGTGGTCGATCTTGACCTCAAGCACCTGTTCTATTCGTGGTTCAATCGCGGCTTTCTGGTGCTGCGCCCGATCAACTGGTCCTCTCCCGCCGCTGTGCTGGAAAAGATCATCGCCTACGAGGCCGTCCATGCCATCGACAGCTGGGACGATCTGCGCCGCCGCCTTGCCCCGCAGGACCGGCGCTGTTTCGCCTTCTTTCACCCGGCCATGCCCGACGAGCCGCTGATCTTTGTCGAGGTGGCGTTGACGCGCGGTATTCCCGGCGCAATCCATGACGTTCTGTCCGAAGAGCGCGAGGCCATCCCCGCGACAGGGGCCGATACCGCCGTTTTCTACTCGATTTCCAACTGTCAGGCGGGGCTGGCGGGGATTTCCTTCGGTAATTCACTGATCAAGCAGGTGGTGGCCGATCTGGCGCAGGACCTGCCCGATCTGAAAACCTTCGTGACGCTCTCGCCCATCCCTGGCCTCACCCGCTGGCTCTCGGACACCGGGCGCGCGCTTCCCGACGAGCCGCAGGCAAGGCGGGCCGTCGCGGCGCACTATCTGCTTGCGGCCAAGCGCGCGGATGGCACGCCCGTCGATCCGGTGGCGCGGTTCCATCTCGGCAACGGAGCCTCGGTCCATGCCGTCCATGCCGGTGCCGACCTTTCGCCCAACGGGGAACGGCAATCGGGCGGCGTGATGGTGAATTACCTTTACGATCTCGCGCAGATTTCGCAGAACCACGAACGCTTTGCCGGGACGGGGCGCATTGCCGCCTCCTCGGGGGTCCGATCCCTCGCCGCGAGCGCCGACAAGACCGAGTGAAGGATCATCGCCATGGCCAACCCCCTTTATGACCGCCTGTTCGGGCACCACGCGGGCAACACCGCGCCGTTCCTGCACCTGCAAGACGGGGGCACGCTCAGCTATGACGCCTTTCTGCGATTGGCCGCGCGCTATGCACACGCCTTTCGCGCGGCGGGGCTGACCCCCGGCGACCGGATCGCGGTGCAGGTCGAGAAATCGCCGCAGGCGCTCGCGGTCTATGCCGCCGCCGTGCAGGCAGGCGTCGTGTTCCTGCCGCTCAACACCGCGTATACCGCCGATGAGTTGGGCTATTTCGTTTCCGACAGCGGCGCGAAGCTGCTTCTGTGCGATCCTGCCCGCACCGACGCCTTGCGCGCGGTGGCCGATGCGTCCGGCGCGGCGCTGCTGACGCTCGGGGCCGATGGCGCGGGCACACTCCCCGATGCCGCGCAAACGCAGCCCGAAACAGTCGAGACCACGCCGCGCGGGGCCGATGACCTTGCCGCGTTCCTCTACACCTCGGGCACGACGGGCCGCTCCAAGGGGGCGATGCTCACGCAGACGAACCTTTTGTCCAATGCCGAGGTGTTGGTGGATTACTGGCGTTTCACCGGCGATGACGTGCTGCTGCACGCCTTGCCGATCTTTCACACGCACGGCCTTTTTGTAGCGACGAACGTGATTCTGCTGGCGGGGGCCTCGATGATCTTCCTGCCGAAATTCGACACCGATCAGATGATCGCCAATCTGCCGCGCGCCACCACCATGATGGGCGTGCCCACCTTCTATACCCGCCTGCTCGACGACGCGCGCTTTGACCGCGATCTGGTCGCGCATATGCGGCTCTTCATCTCCGGCTCCGCGCCGCTTCTGGCGGAAACGCATGTGGCGTTCGAGGCGCGCACCGGCCACCGCATTCTCGAACGCTACGGCATGACCGAAACCAACATGAACACCTCCAACCCTTACGCCGGCGAACGGCGCGCGGGCACCGTGGGCTTTCCCCTGCCCGGGGTGGAATTGCGCATCACCGATCCCGACACCGGCGCGGACCAACCCCAAGGCGCGGTCGGCATGATCGAGGTGCGCGGCCCGAACGTGTTCAAGGGCTATTGGAACATGCCCGAAAAGACCGCAGAGGAATTGCGCGAGAACGGCTTTTTCATCACCGGCGATCTGGGGGTGATCGACGCGCGCGGCTATGTCTCGATCGTGGGCCGCGCCAAGGATCTCATCATCTCGGGCGGCTATAACATATACCCGAAGGAAATCGAGTTGCTGCTCGACGATCAGCCTGGCGTGCTCGAAAGCGCGGTGGTGGGCGTGCCGCATCCCGATTTCGGTGAAACGGTGGTGGCGTTCATTGTCCCCGAAAAGGGGGCCGTGCCCGATCTCGACGCCATCGCCGCCGCTGCCGCCGCTTCGCTCGCTCGCTTCAAGCACCCGCGCAGGCTTATCCTGCTCGAGGCGCTGCCGCGCAACACCATGGGCAAGGTGCAGAAAAACGTGCTCCGGGCCGAGTATGCCAACCTCTTCACCACACCGTAAAGGGGGCGGCCCATTGGCCCGCCCCCATCCCTGTCACCCGTGAAGCGGCCTCACTCCGCCGGGATCGCCTTCGGCGTCACCCCGAGCGGATGCGCAAGCTTGTCCAGCATTTCACGCGGGCAAAGCTGCACGAAATGGGGCAATTCGCGGTCCCAATAGCGCAGGATGTCCTGAGCGCGGCGGCTGCCTGTCTCGGACAGGTGCCGCTCGATCAGCCCCTTGAGTTCGGCCTCCCAATGCGCCTCGGCGACCTTGCAGGCAACCAGCGTCTCGCCGTTCACGAGCATCGGCGCGCGGCCCTCGGGATCGTGGACATAGGCCATGCCCCCGGTCATGCCCGCGCCGAAATTGGCCCCGATCTCGCCCAGGATCACCGCCACGCCGCCGGTCATGTATTCGCAGCCGTTGCTGCCGCAGCCCTCGACCACCACGCGCGCGCCGGAATTGCGCACGGCGAACCGCTCGCCCGCGCGCCCGGCGGCAAAGAGATAGCCGTCGGTCGCACCATACAGAACCGTGTTGCCGATGATGGTGTTTTCATGCGCGACAAGCGGGCTTGCCATCGGCGGGCGCACCACGATGGTGGCGCCCGAGAGGCCCTTGCCGACATAGTCGTTGGCATCGCCCGATACCTCGATCTTCAGCCCCGGTGCCGCGAAGGCCCCCAGCGACTGACCGGCGCTGCCGGTCAATTTCACCGTCAGGTGATCGGGTTGCAGGCTGTTGCGCATCCCGAAGCGCCGCACGATATGCGACGACACCCGCGTGCCCACCGAGCGATGCGTGTTCTGCACAGTATAGTGAAGCTGCATCTTCTCGCCATCGTTGAGGAACCGCGCCGCATCGCGCACGATTTCCGCATCAAGCGTGTCGGGCACCTCGTTGCGCGGGCGGGTGCGGTCGAGCCGCTGCCGCCCGACCGCGCCGACGGTGATCAGCATCGGATTGAGGTCGAGATCGTCCAGATGCGCCGAGCCACGGCTGACCTGCGTCAGCAGGTCCGCCCGCCCGATCACCTCGTCGAGCGACCGCGCGCCGATGGAGGCCAGAACCTCCCGCACCTCCTGCGCATAGAAGGTGATGAGGTTGACCACCTTCTCGGCCGTGCCGGTGAATTTCCCGCGCAGCGCTTCGTCCTGCGTGCAGACGCCGACCGGGCAGGTATTCGACTGACACTGCCGCACCATGATGCAGCCCATGGCAATCAGCGCCGCCGTGCCGATGCCGTATTCCTCGGCCCCCATCATCGCCGCCATGACGATGTCGCGGCCCGTGCGAAGGCCCCCATCGGTGCGCAGCGTCACCCGCTCGCGCAGGTTGTTCATGCTCAGCACCTGATGCGCCTCGGTGAGGCCCATCTCCCACGGCAGGCCTGCATATTTGATCGACGTGGCGGGCGAGGCCCCGGTGCCGCCGTTGTGCCCGGAAATCAGGATCACATCGGCCTTGGCCTTGGCCACACCGGCGGCAATCGTGCCCACGCCCGATTGCGCCACCAGCTTCACGCAGACCTTCACCTCTGGATTGATCTGCTTGAGGTCATAGATGAGCTGCGCCAGATCCTCGATGGAATAGATGTCGTGATGCGGCGGCGGGCTGATCAGCGTGACCCCTTCGGTCGAATGCCGCAGCCGCGCGATCAGCTTCGTGACCTTCATCCCCGGCAATTGCCCGCCCTCGCCGGGCTTGGCACCTTGCGCGATCTTGATCTCCAACTCCTCGCAATGGTTGAGGTATTCCGCCGTCACGCCAAACCGACCACTCGCCACCTGCTTGATCTTGGCTGATGGGTTGTCGCCATTCGGCTCGGGCGTGAAATGCGCCGGGTCCTCGCCGCCCTCGCCGCTGTCGCTGCGCGCGCCGATCCGGTTCATCGCCACGTTGAGGGTCTTGTGCGCCTCGGGGCTGAGCGCGCCAAGGCTCATCCCCGGCGTCACGAACCGCTTGCGGATCGCGGTCACGCTCTCGACCTCCTCGATGGGCACCGCCTCGCCCATGGGCTTGATCGCCATCAGGTCGCGCAGATGGATGGGCGGATTGGCTTGCATCGCGGCTGAATACCGCTTCCACAGCGCATAGCTTGCCGTGTTGCAGGCGGTCTGCATCATGTGCATGGTCTGCGCGCCCCAGGCATGGGTCTCGCCCGATTTACGCGCCTTGTAGAAGCCGCCGATCGGCAGGATATCCTGACCGCCGCCAAAGGCGCGGCCATGAACCTCCTCGAGCTTGGCCTGAATCCCCGACACGCCGATGCCCGAAATCCGGCTCGTCAGCCCCGGAAAATACTCGGCACAAAGCGCGCGGCTCAGGCCCACGGCCTCGAAATTGAGGCCGCCGCGATAGGAGGACACCACCGAAATGCCCATCTTGGACATGATCTTGAGAAGGCCCAGATCAATCGCCGCGCGATAGCGCGCCATCGCCTCGGTCAGGCTGCCGTCGATCAGGCCGCGCGCGATGCGGTCGGCCACCGTGTCCTCGGCCAGATAGGCATTGACCGTGGTCGCGCCCGCGCCGATCAGCACGGCGAAATAATGCGGGTCGATACACTCGGCCGCGCGCACATTGAGGCTACAGAAGGTCCGCAACCCCTTGCGCGTCAGGTGGCTGTGCACAGCACTCGTCGCCAGGATCATCGGCATGCCGACGCGGGTCTCCGTCAACCCGTGATCGCTCAGCACGATATTGCCCACGCCCGAGCGCACCGCGTCCTCGGCCTCGGCGCGGATGCGCTCCAGCCCGTCCTGGAGCGCGGTGCCGCCGGGGGCAAAGGTGCAGTCGATCTCGGCCACATCGCCACCGAATTGCCGCAGCAACTCATCCCATTGCGCGTTGGCGACAAACGGGCTTTCCAACGCGATGATCTCGGTCTGTGCGCTGCTCTCGTCCAGCACGTTCTTGAGGTTGCCGAACCGCGTCTTGAGGCTCATCACCCGGAATTCGCGCAAGGAATCAATCGCCGGGTTGGTCACCTGGCTGAAATTCTGCCGGAAATAATGGCTGAGCGGGCGGTATTGCCGCGAGAGAACAGCCGCAGGCGTATCATCGCCCATGCTGGCCACCGCCTCCTTGCCGTCCTCGGCCATTGGGGCAAGGATCTGCTCGATCTCCTCGATCGTGTAGCCCGCCGCGATCTGCCGCCGCCGTAACTCCGCCCCGGTGAAGAGCGGCTTTTCCGTCACGCCCGCCAGCACATCGTCCAATTCGTTGATCTTGCCCACCCAATCCGCATAGGGCTGGGCATGGGCCAGCTTGTCCTTGATTTCCGCGTCGTGATAAAGCTTGCCCTCTTTCGTATCCACCGCCAGCATCTGACCGGGGCCAAGCGCGCCCTTTTCCTTCACCGATGCCTCGTCCACCGGCACCATCCCGGCCTCGGACCCGGCGATCACCAGCCCGTCACCGGTGACGACATAGCGCATCGGGCGCAGCCCGTTGCGATCGAGCCCGGCGCAGACCCAGCGGCCATCGGTCATGGCAAGGGCTGCGGGCCCGTCCCACGGCTCCATCACCGAGTTGCAATAGGAATACATGTCGCGCCATGACTTGGGCAGTTCCTCGGCCTGCTTCGACCACGACTCGGGCACCAGCATGGTCTTGGCCATCGGCGCGTTGCGCCCGGCGCGCACCAGCAACTCGAACACCGCATCGAGCGCGCCGCTGTCCGAGGACCCCTGCGGGATGATCGGCTTGATATCCT
Organism: Roseovarius sp. MBR-6; assembly: GCF_040547525.1. Taxonomy (NCBI): domain Bacteria; kingdom Pseudomonadati; phylum Pseudomonadota; class Alphaproteobacteria; order Rhodobacterales; family Roseobacteraceae; genus Roseovarius; species Roseovarius sp. MBR-6. The sequence goes on from NZ_JBEPPW010000020.1 coordinate 41,770, forward strand.
CTGCCAGATCGCCGAACGCCCCGCTCGCCATGCGGATCTCGTGGCTTTTCATCCAGTTGACATTGCCCTTGAGGGTGTTGATCTCGCCGTTATGCGCCAGCATCCGGAAGGGTTGCGCCAGCCACCATTGCGGGAAGGTATTGGTGGAATAGCGCTGATGATAGATGGCGAAGTTGCTGACGAACCGCGCGTCCAGAAGATCGGGATAGAACACCGCCACCTGCTCGGCCAGCATCATGCCCTTGTAGATGATGCTGCGGCACGAGAGGCTCGCCATGTAAAGCCCGTTGATCCCGGCCTGCGTCACCGCCTTCTCGATCCGGCGGCGGATCACGTAAAGTTCGCGCTCGAACTCTTCTTCATCCAGCCCCTTGGCATCGGAAATCAGGATCTGCTCGATCTCGGGCCGGGTTGCATTGGCCTTCTCGCCCAGACAGGTGATATCGACCGGCACATGCCGCCAGCCATAGATCGTGTGCCCCATGCGCAGCACTTCGGTTTCCACGATGGTCCGGCAACGTTCCTGCGCGCCGAAATCCGTGCGCGGCAAGAAGACCTGCCCCACCGCGATAAGGCGGCTTTCGTCCGGCTCGTGCCCGGTGCGGCGGATCTGGTCGTAAAAGAACGGAACCGGGATCTGGACATGGATCCCCGCCCCGTCGCCGGTCTTGCCATCGGCATCAACCGCACCCCGGTGCCAGATCGCCTTGAGCGCGTCGATCCCCGCCTGCACCACGCGGCGCGAGGGCGTGCCGTCGATCGACACCACCAGCCCGACCCCGCAGGAGGAATGTTCCTCCTCATGGGCATACATGCCGTTCGCGGCGAGCCAGTCGCGCTTGGCCTCTTCCCTGGCCGCCCAGTCGGAATTGAATGTCGTCATCGGTCTTTCCCTTCCTCAACCCGGTGGGTCAGAATGTCTGTCTTGTTGTCTTGCTGCAGTCTGCCGGAACGACGGCGATTGACCGCTATTCCGCCGCAACCGCCCTGGCGCCATCGAGATCGTCGAGTATGGCCGCCGCCGCGTCGCGCCCGTCGCGGATCGCCCAGACCACGAGGGAGGCGCCGCGCACGATGTCGCCGACCGCATAGACCCCCGGCAGCGCGGTGCGCCCGGTGGTGAACTCGGCCTTGACCGTGCCCCAGCGGGTGACTTCCAATTCCTTTTTGTTCCAGAGGGTCGGCAGGTTTTCGGGCTCAAATCCGAGCGCCTTGATCACCAGATCGGCGGGCGCGTCCTCGATGGCACCCTCGATCGGCTCGGGGCTTTGGCGGCCCGTCGCATCGGGCGCGCCAAGGCGCATTTTCTGCACCTTCACCGCCGTCACCGGATTACCCGCAAAGCCCACAGGCGCGCTCAGCCATTCGAAAACAACGCCTTCTTCCTCGGCATTGGCCACCTCGCGCTGGCTGCCGGGCATGTTCTCGCGGTCCCGACGATAAAGGCAAGTGACCGATTTTGCGCCTTGCCGGATCGCCGTGCGCACGCAATCCATCGCGGTATCGCCGCCGCCGACCACAACCACGCGCTTGCCCGCCGCGTTCAACTCGCCGCTCTCATATTCCGGCACACGGTCGCCAAAGCCCACGCGATTGCTTGCCGTCAGGTAGTCAATCGCCCGCACGATGCCTTGCGACCCCGCCCCCGGCCCGTCCAGTTCGCGGCTCTTGTAGACCCCGGTGGCGATCATGACCGCGTCGTGTTTGTTGCGAATCTCGTCAAAGCCCAGATCCGTGCCCACGTCGCAATTCAGCACGAAGTCCACGCCGCCCTGTTCAAGCTGCTCGATACGGCGCATCACCACGTCCTTTTCCAGCTTGAAGCCGGGGATGCCATAGGTCATGAGCCCGCCCGCGCGGTCATAGCGGTCATAGACCGTGACCTGCACACCGGCCCGCCGCAGCACGTCAGCGGCGGCAAGGCCGCCGGGCCCCGCACCGATGATCCCGACGCTCTCACCCCGCTCTGTTTTGGGGGCGATGGCCTCGACCCAGCCCTCTTCCCAGGCGGTGTCGGTAATGTATTTCTCGACCGCGCCGATGGTGACGGTGCCATGGCCCGACTGCTCGATCACGCAATTCCCCTCGCAGAGGCGGTCCTGCGGGCAGATGCGCCCGCAAATTTCGGGAAACGTATTGGTCAACTGGCTGATTTCATACGCCTCTTTCAGCCGCCCCTCGGCAGTGAGGCGCAGCCAGTCGGGGATGTTGTTATGCAGCGGGCAATGGGTCTGGCAATAGGGCACGCCGCATTGGCTGCACCGGCTGGCCTGTTCCTTGGCCTTGGCGTCGGCAAATTCGGCATAGATCTCGCCGAAATCCTGTCGCCGGTGCTCGGCCTCGCGCTTGGCGGGCATGTCACGCCCGACCGTCACGAATGTCAACATCGCCTGCTTTGCCATGCGGCATCCTCCCGAGTCTGGACAAGTCATTTGTATAGAAGGCTTCGCCACGAATGAAAAGTCATACATACTGACCTGTTTTCATATTTTTTTGCCGTAGTGTGAATTTTTCCTGTCCATCCCCTGATATATAGTTCCGATACGGACATATCTCGGGATTTGCGCTTGCCGACAGATCAGATATACATGCGCGCAAATCCTTGCAGGACGTAAAAAAATGCCAATTTTTCAGATATTTATGGTTGCGGTCCTTCAGGGCATCACCGAATTCCTGCCGATCTCCTCCTCGGGTCATCTGATTCTCCTGCCTGCGCTAACCGGCATGGCGGATCAGGGGCAGGCCATCGACGTGGCTGTGCATGTGGGCACCCTGCTTGCCGTCATGCTGTTCTTTCGTGCCGATGTCGGGCCTGCGCTCGCCGCTTTGCCGCGCCTTTTGACCGGGCGCGTCGACACCCCCGGCGCGCGCCTCGCGCTGCTGTTGATCGTCGCCACGTTGCCGGTGATCCTATTTGGATTGCTGCTCAAGCTCACCGGTCTCAACGACGCGCTGCGCTCGATCACCGTGATCGCCTGGGCGACGATCATCTTCGGCCTCTTGCTGTGGTGGGCGGATCAGCGCGGCCGCAGCGAGAAGACCGCCGAAAACTGGACGATGCGAGAGGCGGTCACGCTTGGCCTCTGGCAGGCCGTGGCGCTCATTCCCGGCACGTCGCGCTCGGGCATCACCATCACCGGCGCGCGGTTTCTGGGCTATGCGCGCCATGACGCCGCGCGCATCTCCATGCTCATGTCGATCCCGACGATCATGGCGAGCGGCGCGCTTCTGGGTCTGGAGGTGGCGATGGACGCCGATACGGCGCTTTTGCGCGACGGGGCGATTGCCGCGCTCTTTGCCTTTGTCGCCGCGCTGCTGGCGCTCAGCCTGATGATGCGGCTGTTGCGCAGCGTCAGCTTCACGCCTTACGTGATCTACCGCATCGGACTTGGGGCCGTTCTGCTCTGGATCGCCTACACGTAAGGCTCAGGCGCGCAGGTTGCGCGCCGATTCGCGGATCGCCTCGAACTGACCCGTCGGGCGGAACCGCCAGAGGTAATCGGGCAACACCGCCTCGGGCGCGACCGGGACGATCCCCAGATCGGCAAAGCCCTTGGCCCCGGCCTGCACCACATTATCCACCCGCAGGCTGCGCACCTGGTCGCGCGTGATCTGCGGCGGCACAAGGCCAAGCGTGACCGTCTGCACCAACTCCATCGCCCCGGCCATGAGCGCGGCAACGCCGAACGGAATGTTCACGATGAGCCGCCGCCGCCGGATCACCCGAAGCATCATCTGCATGAGATCCCGGAACGTCGCCACCTCCGGCCCGCCAAGCTCGTAAATCCCCGGCGCAGCCGCGTCGGTGACACCCATGACCGCCGCCTGTGCCACATCGTCCACATGCACCGGTTGAAACCGCGTGCCCCCGCCCACCACCGGCAGGATCGGACCAAGCCGTGTCATCGCGGCGAAACGGTTGAAGAACTGATCCTCGGCCCCGAAGATCACCGAAGGGCGCAGGATCACCGCCTGCGGCATATGGTCGAGGATACCGGCCTCACCGGCGGCCTTGCTCTGCGCATAGAGACTCTTCGCGCCCGCATCCGCGCCGATGGCCGACAGGTGCACCATTCGCGCCACGCCCTCCTCGGCGGCGATGCGCGCGATGCGCGTCGCGCCCTCGGCCTGCACGGCCTGGAAATTGTTGCGGCCCTTGCGATCAAAGGTGCCGACGCAATTGACCACCGCATCGGCCCCCTGCATCACCGCGCGCACGCTCGCATCGTCGCGGATATTGCAGAACACCGGCTCCACCTGGCCCGGCACGCCGTAGGGTTTGACGTGCATCGCCTCGTTGGGCCGCCGCACCGCGACCCGCACCCGCCAGCCCTTTGCCGCCAGCCGCCGCGCGATGTAGCGACCGACAAAACCCGATCCGCCAAAGATTGTGACAAGCTGGGACATGAGGGCCTCCGATCCGCGATTACATCCTCTTTCCTAGCGCCGACGCTCCGGCGCGACAAGGCGTTAAGCACCCTGCGACAGATCGCGCGAATTCGCCGTTGACACCTGCGCGGGCTGCGTCTAAACGCCAGCGTCACGACACCTGCCCAGGTGGCGGAATGGTAGACGCGCTGGCTTCAGGTGCCAGTGGCCGCAAGGCCGTGGAGGTTCGAGTCCTCTCCTGGGCACCACTCGTCAAGCCTAAAATCCAGAATTTGTTGATTTTCTGAGGTTTTGGCCGGATGATTGGCGAAATTTGCCCCACAAATTGCTCCACACGCGTCCCGCCGACATGAAAGCCGACGAGGGGGGGTCTTCTGTGATGGCGATGGGGGTGGGCTGGTCACACCCGAAATGCGAACTTGATGTCCCGCCCCAGATCGGTGAGCCGCGCAGCGTGCCAGCTCAGCGCCCTGTCGAATTCCGGGCCGTAGTAGGCTCCCTCGATTTCCGCGAGGGGCTCACCAATCACGCAGAGAAGCTCGTCCATGATGGTCTGCAGACGCAGCGTGAGGGTCCGGCCATCTTTGGTCGCTTGGACCTGTTCGGCGATTTCTCGAAGGGCTGCTTGCTCGCCGACATCGGGATCCGCCCGGACCTGACGAAACACGTTGTCGAGGCTTTCGCCGTGGTCATCGAGATAATCGAAAAGGCGATCCAGTACCGTGGATCGGAGAGCAGGGAATGTAGGAACGATGGTAAGCTGGTTCATTTTGGAACCTCTCGCGACCAGCTCGTGGCGAATGCCACGATTGCTTGAACTGGCGCGGTCAGACACCGCCGTGTGAAGGGGCCACGACGGTGCGGGATCGCTGTGCGGGATTGCACGACGCCCCTGTTCGAAGAACCCTCGCGGCAGCAGCATCCACGTATTCAGAGTTCTCGAAAGCTCCGGAAAGGATCGAGATCCTCGCCGGACAAGACGCCATCCTCATCTGGTGACGCGTCTCACCGAGAAGGCGCGTCACCAGATGAGGATGGCGATATTCACTCGTGCGTCTGACCGCTCTACGGAACGCACGTAGCTCGAACTTCCAGCGAGGCCGCTCATCGCCGTCTTGGAACACCTTTGGGGGTTGAGGGAGGGCCTCCTTCGTCGTTTTTGCAGGTAGCCGGCGGCCATGTGATCCTCTCCGGCCCATATGAAAAAGAAAGGGTCCGTTTCACGAGTGAAACGGACCCTGGGGTCAATCAGACTGAGGCGAGATAGAGAGGCGCCGCGAGGAATTTGGCTATGGTTTCGTGAATGCGAAGTTCTGCCTGAGCCAGTCCATGTCCGCATCCTCAAGGATCCGTTCACAGCCCTCGAAGAGCGCAAAATTTAGAACGATCATCGCTGCGCGAAAGTTATGTCAACGGCGGAGACAAAACCGGCCACGTGGCGGTGCAAAAGTAGGCCAGTGGCGGGGCACTAAGCGCCATGGCGCGTGCGCTGCCCAAATAGC
>NZ_JBEPPW010000021.1:0-38771 GCF_040547525.1 Roseovarius sp. MBR-6
GCGCCTCAATCCCCAGAACCAACCAACACCGCCTCAGCGCCGCTGGTGAAGGCGTATTTACGAGCAGCACCAAAGAGTCGCAAGAGGTTTTTTCCGCATTCGTCATTTTTTCTTCATGTAGGCGGATTTTCACAGAAAATTAACGGGTTAGGGTAACAATATCATTGCCGGAGACGCGGGAGACGCAAGTTTCTTGCGGCCTGATCGCCGACGCTGAAACCATATCATGTGTTATCCACAGACTTACCCGCAAGTGAGCCGCCCATGCCCCTGACAAGACCCGACTCAAGCGCTGCGCTGGCGACGCGCGAAGCGCCATCGCAGCGTCAGAAGCCCCAGAATCACCGCCAGGTAGACCAGCGGCTCGATCTGAAAGCCCTTGGAGAGCCAGATGAAATGAATAGCCCCCAACACCGCCACCGCATACGTGAGCCGGTGCAACACCCGCCAACGCTGCCCCAGCCAGCGCACCGACCGGTTGTTGGAGGTAGCCGCCAGCGGAATCATCAGGGCAAATGCCGTCATGCCCACCGTCACGTAGGGGCGCTTGACGATATCGGCCCAGATGCGGCCCGCGTCCTGCACATCGAGAAACAGCCACACCGCGAGATGCAGGCAGACATAGGAAAACGCCAGAAGGCCGATGGCGCGGCGAAACCGAAGGAGGTTCACGCCCAGGTATCGGCGCAGCGGCGTCAGACACAGCCCGATGATCAGCAGTTGCAGCGCGATTTCACCAAGTTCGCGCTCCAGCGCCTTGATCGGCTCTGCCCCAAGCCGGCCGGTCGCGCCCAGATACACAAGCCAAGGCGCGGCCCAGCCATACCCAAGCCAGATGGCCCAGACCGGCACCCGCCGCGCCAGCGCGTTGATCCGGTCAACCAGTCCGGTCATGCACAACAAGTATCGTTGCGTTGAACAGGCGGGCACGGCACGTCGCGGTAGGAACAATAAACGCAGCAATCCCCGTCCTTCGGTCGCAAGACCGCGTGGCACGTCATGCACTCAAGGAAAAACTGACAAGCGTCGGTCGGCATGATCATGGTTTGGGCATGCCCACAGTCGGGACAGGTCAGCGTCGATGTCAGCACGATTTCTTTTTCTTCACCCATAGGCCCACTCCCGAAGTCACGGTGACAGCGCCAAGATCGGGAGGCGCGCGCTGTCGCTATAAAGGTCCTCAACAAGGACAGCGCAGCGCCTCAATCGCCGACCCAAGACCACCTGTCGGAATCATCCATCGCGCCCCATCAAAAGTTCCTTTTCAGGTCCATGCCCGCATAGAGCCCCGCCACCTCGTCGCCATAGCCGTTGAACATCAGCGTCGGCTCGCGGCCCGCAAAGAGGCCGCCGCCGATGCGCCGCTCGGTGGCCTGGCTCCAGCGGGGATGGTCCACCTCGGGGTTCACGTTGGAATAAAACCCGTATTCGCGCGGATTGGCCTTGTTCCAGCTTGTCGGCGGCTGCTTGTCGGTCAGCGTGATCCGCACCACCGACTTGATCGACTTGAACCCGTATTTCCATGGCACCACAAGCCGCAGCGGCGCGCCGTTCTGGTTGGGAATGTCGCGGCCGTAAATGCCCGTGGCCATGATCGTCAGCGGGTGCAGCGCCTCATCGAGGCGCAGCCCCTCGATATAGGGCCAATCAAGCACCGGGTAGCGGACACCGGGCATCTCGTCGGGCCGCAACACCGTCTCGAAGGCCACATGCGTCGCCCCCGCCTGCACCCCCGCCATGCTGAGCAGGTCGGCCAGTTCGAACCCGTTCCACGGCACCACCATCGACCACGCCTCGACACAGCGGAACCGGTAAATCCGCTCCTCGATAGTCATCTGCGCCATGATATCCGCGAAATCGTAATCGCCGGGCCGGTCCACAAGACCGTCGATGCGCACCGTCCAGGGCGTGGTTGTCAGCATCCGCGCGTTGCGGGCCGGATCGCCCTTGTCGGTGCCGAACTCGTAATAGTTGTTGTAGGTGGTGATATCGTCCCAGGCGTTCGGCTCCAGCGCTTCCGCGCGTGCGCGGCCCGCCCCCACAAGGCCAAGCCCCGTCAGCCCGCCCAAAACCGCTCGGCGGTTCAGCCAGAGCGCCTCGGGCGTCACATCCGCCGCCCGCAACCTGTTTGTCCAACGATGGGCCATGACATCCTCCTGTTTGCAGAGAAGATAGCGCGTCCCCCGCCCCGCGCCAGCCCCGTCAACTCGCCGCTTCGGGCGGCTGATAGCTGGGCCGGATCTTGTTGAACGCGATCGAGGTGCCATCGGCCTGCACCATCCGCACATGCCGCCGCCGCATCAGCCGCGGTTCGGCCACGCCGACGGAATGGGCGATCATCTCGACCTCCTTGATCACCGATTTGGCGTAATGCGCGACCTTCATGTATTTGTCCTCGACCACCAGCCCGCGTTGCAGGTAGGGGTCATGCGTGGTGATCCCGGTCGGGCAGGTGTTCTTGTTGCATTTCAGCGCCTGGATACAGCCCAGCGCGAACATGAAACCACGCGCCGAGGTGACGAAATCAGCGCCCGCGCAGATCGCCCAGGCCACATCGCCGGGATTGATCAGCTTGCCGGCCGCGATCATGCGGATCCGCTCCTTGAGGCCGTATCGGTCACGCAGATCGACCATGCGCGGCAGCGCGTCGCGCAATGGCATCCCCACCAGATCCATGAGCGGCATGGGCGCGGCCCCCGTGCCCCCCTCGCCGCCGTCGATGGCGATGAAATCGGGCGCGCAGTCTGCCCCGCGCACGATGATCCGCTCGAAGAACGGCTCCCACGCCTCGGACGATCCGATCACGGTCTTGAACCCTACGGGCCGCCCCGTCACCTCGCGGATATGGCAGATCATGTCTATGAGGTCGTCGAAATCGTCCACCTCGGCGTGACGGTTGGGAGAAATGCTGTCCTGCCCTTCGGGGATCCCGCGGATGCGCGCCACCTCGGCGTCGACCTTGGCGCCGGGGAGGATGCCGCCCTTGCCGGGCTTGGCGCCTTGCGCCAGCTTGATCTCGAACATCTTGACGCAGGGATGATCCGACACCTCGCGCAGCTTCTCGTCCGACAGATGCCCCTCGGCGTCGCGCACGCCGTATTTGGCCGTGCCGATCTGATAGACGATGTCGCAATTGCCCGTGAGGTGATAGGGGCTGAGGCCCCCCTCGCCGGTATTGAGCCAGATCCCTGCCTGCGCCGCCCCCCGGCTCAGCGCCTCGACGGCGGGGCGCGAAATCGCGCCATAACTCATGCCGGAGATATTGAAGATCGACTTCGCCTTGTAGGGGATTGCCGCCCCCGGCCCGATCTCCATCGGGGCGGTCACCGCGAACTGATCGTCGAGCGGCGGAAACACCGCCGGCACGAAGATGGGGGTTCCGGGCACATTGAGATTGCGCGTCGAGCCAAAGGCGATGGTGTTGCCCTTGCCGCGCGTCGCGTGCCTGACCCAGTCGCGTTGCGCGCGGTTGAACGGCATCTCTTCGCGGTCCATGGCAAAGAAATACTGGCGAAAGAACTCGCCCAGCTTGGTAAAGAGGTTCCGAAACCGCCCGATCACCGGATAGTTGCGCCGGATCGCGTCGCCCGGCTGTGTGCGGTCGATGACATAGAATACCAGCACCGCGAGCACCGCCACCCCAAGCAGAAACACGAACAAGAGCGCCAGAACCTCGAGGATCTGCGTGACGTAACCCATAAGAACTCTCCGAAATATCGCCTCGGTCCCGGCCCCTCGCGCGGGATCTCTGGCCGGACCCTGCGCTATTCACCGCCACCCGGCAAGACACGAATCCGCCAGCTTTGGTGCCGCTCGGGCGATCCGCCCGTTTGCCCCTGCTGCGCCGCGCAACACGATTGGAACGCCTTTGAAACAAGGGCGGAAAGCCGCCTGATCACAAAATCGTGATTGGATGTTACCGAACCGTGTGGCTTAGCGACCCGTTCCGTTTCGTCAAGCGGCCTCGGCGGAAATCCCCCGTGAACCACCCTGCCCCGGCCCGCGTAACCCTCCCGACGATGCCACGAACGGTATCGTGAAAACGGTTAACCAAAGGAGACAATTCCATGCTTCGCAGAACTTGCCTCGCTCTTACCGCCGCTGTCCTGATGACCGGCCCCGCGCTTGCCGACGGGCACGGCTACAAGAAGGACATCGTCGACATCGCCGCCGGCAATGACAGCTTCTCGACACTCGTCGCCGCCGTCACCGCCGCGGGCCTTGTCGACACGCTCAAGGGCGATGGCCCCTTCACCGTCTTCGCCCCCACCAACGAGGCCTTCGCCGCCCTGCCCGAAGGCACGGTCGAGAACCTGCTCAAGCCCGAGAACAAGGACCAGCTTACCGCCGTGCTCACCTATCACGTGGTGCCGGGCAAGGTCATGTCGGGCGACCTGTCGGACGGCATGACCGCCGCGACCGTTCAGGGCGGCGAGGTCACCATCGGCACGACCGGCGGCGTCACCGTGGATGGCGCCAACGTGGTGCAGGCCGATATCGAGGCCAGCAACGGCGTGATCCACGTCATCGACGCGGTGATCCTGCCCAAGTAAGCCAGTCGAGCGGGGCGGCTTTCGGGCCGCCCCCTTGCTACTCAGACCCCGACCTCGACCATCGCTTTCGCCAGCACCGGCACGGTCGACGCATTGAGCCCGGCGATGTTGATACGGCTGTCCCCGATCATGTAGATGCCATGCTCCGCGCGCAACCGCTCCACCTGCTCGGGGCTTGCGCCGAGGCGCGAGAACATGCCGCGATGCTGTGCGATGAACCCGAACCGGTCCGAGCCCGAGAGACGCTGCAACTCCCCCGCCAACTGCTCGCGCAGCTTGAGCATCCCAAGCCGCACCTCCTCCAGTTCCGCCTGCCAGTCGGCGCGAAGCGCGTCATCGGTCAGCACCATGCTGACCAGCCGCGCGCCGTGGTCGGGCGGAAAGGAATAGTTCTGCCGGTTGAGATAGGCCAGATTGCCCTGCGTGACCTTGTGCAGGCCCTTGTCCTGCGCGACCGCCATCAGGATGCCGGTGCGCTCGCGGTAGATGCCGAAATTCTTGGAACAGCTTGCGGCAATGAGCACCTCGGGGCAATTGGCCGCCACGAACCGCACCGCCGCTGCGTCCTCTTCCAGCCCGTCGCCAAAGCCCTGATAGGCGATGTCGATCATCGGCAGAGCACCGCGCGCGTTGAGATGATCCACCACCGCCCGCCATTCGGTCAGGTTGAGATTGGCCCCCGTGGGATTGTGACAGCAGCCGTGCAGCAGCACCACATCGCCCGCGCGCACCGCCTCCAGATCGGCCATCATGCCCGCGAAATCGACGGCACAGGTGGCGCTGTCGAAATAGCGATACATCACCACCTCGATTCCCATATGCGCAAGAATGCTCAGATGGTTGGGCCATGTCGGGTCCGACACGAACACCCGCGCCCCCGGATTGACCATGCGGACAAGATCGAACGCCTGCCGCACCGCGCCGGTGCCGCCCGGCGTGGCAATGGCCGCGACTTGGTCGCGCGTCACCGCATCGCCCAGAACCAGCCCGATCATCGCGTCAAGAAAGGCCGGATCACCCGCCAGCGCGGTATAGGCCTTGGTGCTCTCGGTCTCCCAAAGCTGTTTCTCGGCGGCCTTTACGGCCCGCATGATCGGCGTCACGCCCTCCGGCGTCTTGTAGACCCCCACGCCAAGGTCGATCTTGGTCTCGCGCGGATCCTCGCGATAGGCTTGGCCGAGCGCGATGATCTTGTCGGCGGGTTTTTCCTTCAGGTGCTCGAACATCATGCCTCTCCCGTTGCGACGGGCAGAGTGGCAAAGGCCCCCCATTCCGCCCATGATCCGTCATAGAGCGCGTGATCGGTCTTGCCGATCCGTTCCAGCGCCAGATTGATGACCGCCGCCGTCAGCCCCGAGCCGCAGGTGGTGATCGCCGGTTTGCCCAGATCGACCCCCGCCGCCGCAAAGGCCGCGCGCAGCCCCGCCGCATCCTTCATGGTCTTGTCAGGGTTGAGCAGGGTCGTGAAGGGCACGCTTCTGGAACCCGGAATATGACCCGAGCGCAAGCCGGGGCGCGGCTCGGGTTCCTCGCCGCGAAAGCGCCCGGCCGAGCGTGCGTCGATGATCTCGTGATCGCCGAGCTTGGCCGCCGCCGAGACCTGCGTGACGTCGCGCACCATGTGGTTCTGCCGCCGCACGGTCATGTGCCGGTCGCGCACGATGGGCGGCATATCCTCGATCTCGCGCCCCTCGGCCTGCCATTTCGGCAGGCCTCCGTCCAGCACGGCCACGTTCTCCTGCCCCATCAACCGGAACAGCCACCAGACCCGTGCCGCCGAGAAAAGGCCGTGGCTGTCATAAACCACCACCTGATGCCCGTCGCCCACGCCCATGGCGCGCAGCTTGGACATGAATTTCTCGACCGGCGGCACCATGTGCGGCAACGCCGAGCGCGCATCGCTGATATCCTCGATGTCGAAAAACCGCGCGCCGGGAATATGCGCCACCGCATATTCCGCCCGCGCATCGCGCCCCGTGCCGGGCAGAAAGGTCGTGCCATCGAGAACCCGCAGATCGGGGTCCTTCAAATGGGCGGCCAGCCAGCCGGTGGAGACAAGCGTCTTGGGATCGTCGGACATCGGAACCCCCGGAAAATGAACCTCTCACTGCCTACAATCGGCGCGACAAAAGGGCAAGTCCGCGCTGCACCCGGGGATCTTGCACGTTCTCATGGTTTCTGGCGGGGGCACCGGCCTTGATCCGGAGACTGTGACCAGCAGGCACGAATTCCTGACCTGCCGAGGGCGCGTATCGACCTGACACCGGCGGAACGATCCTCATGCGGCGAGCGGCCCGGCCGTGTCCGCATGCGCCAATACAGGGTGGCGCAGGATCGTTGCCCCGGTCGTGGCAAGATGCGCTGAAAAAGCGTCCCTGGCTTTGGGATCGAGTTGCCAGAACCCGTCATCCACCAACACAAGGAGCGGCTGGCCGAGCAGGATCCGCGCGAGCGAGAGCGCGCTGCGATCCGCCGCCGTCAGGGTGCGCCCGCCCTCGGACAGGGCACCGTCAAGGCCGCCGATCCGGTCCATCACGGCGCGTAGCCCGGCAGCGCGGGCGGCTTTCCTCAGCTTGACATCCGACGGGCGGCGGAGCAGGCCGAGGGCAAGATTGCGCCGCAAAGAGCCCGTGAGCACCAAGGGCGTGCTGGTCAGGCGCTGGACCCCGCGCCGGAGGCTGCCGCGCGACAGGTCGCTGAGGCAGATGCCCGACAGGACAACATGGCCGGGCGGCACCTTTTCCAGGCCGCACAAGGCCAGGAACAGGGTATCGGCATCGGCTGGATCACAGGTCAGGTCCGTTGTCTGGCCTGCCGGGATGTCGAGCGACAGAAGCGCCCCGGAGGGTGTCTCAAGGTCGCGCACCGCAACATGAGCGGCCCCTTTCGGCAGGCGGGTTTCACCCGAACCAATGCCACGCTGATCGCGTGACAGGGCTGCGATGCCTTTCTTTCGCGCGGCGAGATAGGCCGCGCGGAAATTCCAGACGCCCGCAAGATCGCGCAGCGGGGTCAGCACAAGGCCGATCGCGGCAAGCGCGCCGGCGATGGCACCGGTGCTGACACCGGTCTTTGCGCCGGTGACGATGACGGCGCAGGCGGCGAGGCCCGCCATGGCGTCCGGCAGCGCCTTGAGCGATTCCGCCCATGTCAGGCGGTGCAGGGCTGCGCGAATCATCCGCTCGCTCTGCTTGCGCAGTTGGCGCAATTCGGCGGGGCGGCGGCCCAGACGGTCAAGCTCGGGGGCGAGCGGCATCCGTTCGGCCATTTCGGCGGCGATGCGCGCGCGGCGGGCCCGCAGGCGGCGGTGCAGCGGCTCCAGCCGGGGCCCGGCCACGGCCAGCACCGCCAATGTGGCCGCAAACAGCGGCGCGATGACGAGCGCAAAGCGCGGCTCGAGCAGCCAGAGCACGGCGCAGGCGGCGGGGATCATCACCATGGCCGCGATCAGCCGGGGCAGCCCCATGCCCAGCCAGTTGCGAAAGGCGGTCATGTCGCTGACAAAGCGCAGGCTCATGTAGCCGCTGCGTCGCTTGGCGACGGCGCTCGCCGCCATGCCCGAGGCGTGATCGAGCAGCGCCAGACGAATGGCGAGGGCATAGTCCTGTCCCAGCCGCTCGCCCATCAGCCGCGACAGAACCCGCGCCCCGGCGATGACGAGGCCGGAGGCGATCAGCGCCGCGAGCAGACCGGGCGGCAGGGGTGTGCCTGCATGCATTGCCTCGAACAATCCACGCGTTGCGAAGGCCGCCGCCCCGGCGGCCACCCCCTGCACCAGCGTCACGAGGCTGACCGTCACCAGACCCCGCCAGCGGCCGTTCTCCATAAGGCGCGGCATGGGCATCATGCGGCCTCCTGACGGCCCAGGCCTGCGCGCAGGGCAAGGCCGGTGGCCTCGGCGGGATCGGCCAGGTCCTCTTTGGTCAGCACCGAGAGGCCGGTGGCCGCCTGCGCCTCGTTCGAGGCCATGGGAGAGCAACTGACAAGGCCGGTCAGCGCATCGGGCACGAGCTCCAGCCGCGCCAGATGCGCCACGCCGCCCATGGCCGCCACCGCATCGCCGCAGGCAAACACCAGCCCCGAGATCAGCCGTGCAAACCACGGATCGGCAATCAATCCGGCGGTTTCGCGTTGCAAAAGGCCGTCGGCCACCTCCATCACCACGATGTCACAACCATGATGCCCGGCCTCGGCGATCAGGGTCTCGGTGGCGGATTTGATCCGGTCGAGCGGTTCCAGGTAGGTGGTGACCATGCCCGCATCGGTGAAATCGCCCACGTAATGCGCGCCGCTGTCGCTGTATTCGTTGACATCGCCAAAGGCCCCGGTCCCCGTCGCCTTGATCGCCCCCACGCGAAAGCCCGCGCGCCGCAAACCAAGCACAAGCTGCGCGGTGGCAAGCGTCTTGCCGGAATTCATCGAGGTGCCAAGCACGCCGATCACCGGCGGGAGCGGCGCGGCGTGGCGGGGGCCGAGCGCGAATTGCGCGAGGTTGACCGCGCGCCCGTCAGCCCCCAGCAAGCGGGCGGACGGCACCAGACGCGTCGCCGGTTTGATCCGGCTGTTGCGCGCGACCATGCGGCCGATGCATCCGCCCCCGGCCAGAAGGTCGGCACCCTCGGCGTCGATCTCGGCCAGCCCTTCGAACTGATCGGGGGCGTAGCGCGCGCCGCAGGCCATCACCACCGCGTCCCCCGGAAAGATCAGCGAGGGCCGCCCCGAGGGCAGTTGCACGCGGCGGTGCTGACCGAGGCGGTCGACATGGGCAAGGATCAGGTCGCCGGGTTTGGCGGCGGCGAAATCGGTATCCGTGCCCGCCACGCAGGCGCGGTCCACACGGCGGGTGGCAAAGGTCCATTTGGCATGGGCAAGCGTATCGGCGAGGGTCATGTCGTCTCTCCTGTGGGGTGAAATATTGGCAAAGGGGGGATCAGGTCAGGGCTGCGCGGGCGTCCAGCACGCGCGTGGCAAGGTGATTTTCGGTGATCGCGCGCACCACGTCGTGATCGCAGTCGGCCATCTCGATCAGGCGGGCGCGCGGGCTCAGGTCTGCGGCCTCTGCGGCAGCGTTGAGGGCGGTCACATAGGTGCGGGCCCGCGCGTAACGGTGCCTGCCTTGCCGCGCGTCGAGCGCGCTCGTCGTGCGCAGGGCGTCGTCGCGGGTCACATCGTCGGTGCCGACATGGACGCAAACCGGGATGTCCAGGAACGCGCGCAGCGCTGCGGCGTGGCGGCGCGCCCAGTTGGCGGTAAAGGTATCCGTGCCGGCGGCAAGGCCGTAGGGATAGCGCATCGACTCATTGGGCAGACAATACCAGCCCGCCGCCGCCAGATGGAGCGCGGCAACGCGGTGCGGATAGAGCATCGCCAGACGATGTGCGAGTTGCGCGCCACCGGAATGACCGAAAATATCCACCGGCCCGGCGATATCCGGATACTCCGCCGCCACCAGATCGAGCAAGGCCAGAAGGGCCAGATCCGGGCGCGCCTTCTTGCTCGGACGCTGGAAATCGGGCCAGGTTTCAGCCGGGAAATGCGGCACGATCAGGGTGCGCCCGGTGCGCTCGGCCTCGGGGGCAAAGAGCCGCGCCAGCGTGCCCGCGTTGCGCGAAATACCGTGCAGCACCACCAGCGGCGGCGCGTCCGACAGGCGGGCGGGCCGGATGATACCGGCACTGAGCCGCCCGGCGCTGCTGCACACGGTGACCCGGCGCACGGCGGTGGGGGTTGTCTCGATCAGGGTGTCTTTCATCGTTCCTCTCCCGGTCAGTGATCCGTTGTCATGCAAACGCCGTGCGCCGGGAGTTATTCCCGGCGCACGGCGTTTTTTTCGGATCGCAGAAAGGCGGTGGCTTTATTCCGTCACGGCAGAGGCGGCGGAGGGCACGATCACCGCCTGCCCGGGGCAGGTGCCGCCGAGGTCGAGAACACCTTGCCCGAATGTCTCGTCAGGGCCGTCCGGCCCAAGGTCACGCGCCGAGGCGGTCAGCCGCGCGCGAATGTCGGCAGGCGTCAGCATCGGGTCGTGTTGCAGCCAGAGCGCCACCGCCGCCGTGACATAGGGCGCGGCAAAGGACGTGCCGGTCTGCCACCTCGCGCCTTTGACCGAAGCGGCGGTCCAGACCTCGACGCCGGGGGCCGCGATTTCGACATGCGGGCCGCGAATGGCGCGGCGATAGATGGTGCCGCCACGATCGACCGCCGTTACCGCGATCACGTTGTCATAAGCCGCCGGATAGGCCGGCTCTGCCCGGGGGCCGTCATTGCCCGCCGCCGCGATCACCGGGATTCCGCGTTGCCCGGTCAGTTGCAACAGCGTGTCCTCGAGGACTGAATTGGGCGGCCCCGCAAGGCTGAGGTTGATCACCTGCGCGCCGCGCTCCGAGAGGTGATCGAGCGCGCGCACCAACGTGAAGGCATCGGCGCGCTCGTCGCCTGACACCTTGTGGAACGCGTCCACCGCCACCAGCGGCAGACCGGGCAGAAGACCGGGCACGCGGCTTTCGGGATCGCCCACAAGGATGGAGGCAACCGCCGTGCCGTGAATGGCAGCGGAGGCCAGGTAATCCTCGGGGGTGATGCGCGTGAGGTCGATATCGGCCCCGGAGAGCACCTCGTGATCCGTGTTGAGCCCGGTATCGACCATGCCGATCGTCACCGGCGCACCGCATCCCTCGGGGCCAATTGACGACGGCCAGTTGATCATCCCGCGCGCCGCGCAATGCAGACCCTCACAGGCAGGCGGGCCATCGGGCTGTGCGGTCTCTGCCGTGCTGCCCTGTCCCGCGCGGTAGTAATGATTGAAATCGGCGGTTTCTGCACCGGGCAGCGCGCGAATGGCGTCCCGCGCCTCCTCGAGCGAGGTGCCTTCGGGCACCCGGAGACGATGCGCCGTGGTGGCAAGGCTGAAAAGATCCACCTGCTCCAGCACGACATAGCCCTGATCCACGAGCGCCGTCTCCTGCTCCTCGGTCAGACCACGGGCAATCACTTCGGCCGGGGCGCGGTCGGGTCTCGGCGCGGCCTGCCGTCGCGGACTGGCACGGCGCGGCGGCTCGGGCGGCCCGCGAAAGATGCGCCGTATTTCGCGAATGAGCTCTCGAGGGCTGACACCCTCGCCTGACCGCGCGCTGCCGCCACGTTCTCCGCCGCGACTGCCGCTGCTGCTTCCGCCGTCATCACTGCTGTCGCCGTCATCACCGCTGTCGCTGTCCCCCCCCTCGCCGCCATCATCGGCCCAGGCCACCGTGGAGACCGGGCTGTGCGGCATGACCGAAAGCACACCAAGCGCGACCAGCCACAGGATGCAAACCAGGACTCGAAGTCCAATCACGCGCATGGTGGAAATCTCCTTTTGCCTCCGACGCAAGTCATGCCATCTATCTCAAAACGAGGCGAGCCGGGATTTATTCCCGGCGATGTTACCAAACAGGTCAGCGTGGTTCATGCAGGATTCTTTTGTCGAGGACATCGTGGCGCTCCTGCCGAACCTCAAGCGGTTTGCTCTATCGCTCTGCCGCAAGCCCGATATTGCCGAGGACCTCGTTCAGATCACCGCCGAGCGCGCCTTTCGTGCGCGCCATCAGTTCGACCCTGCGACACGGCTGGAGGCGTGGTTGTTCCGCATCCTGCGCAACGCCTGGATCGACATGCTGCGCCGTGACAGGACGCGGGGCGAGACGGTGGATATCCACGACACCCCGCAGCCCGATCCGGTCGACAGCGCCGCGCAGACCGATGACCGGCTGATGCTGCAATCGGTGCGGGCGGCGATGGAAACCCTGCCCGAAGATCAGCGCGCGGTGCTGCATCTGGTCTGCGTCGAGGGCCTGAGCTATGCCGAGACGTCGCAGACCCTGGGCATACCGCAAGGCACCGTCATGAGCCGGTTGAGCCGGGCGCGGCGCGCACTAGGCGAAAAAGTGGGAATAAATGGCCGGGCGGGCCGTTGACGCCGTGCAACGCAAAGGATTGCGCCGATGGATATTGACGATGACACACTGATGGCGCTCGCCGATGGCGAGATCGACGGCGACGAGGCCGCGCGCCTGCACGCCGCGATCAAGTCGGACCCGGCGCTGGCGGACCGCTATGCGCTCTACGCGCAGACGGCGGACTTGGCGAGACAGGCCTCGCTGGCAGATCCCGAGGCGGCGGTTTCGCCCGATCTCGAGGCGCGCATCCGGGCGCTGGCCGCAACCACGCCGCCCGCGGCCGGAAACGTGGTGCCGCTGCGCCGCGCCGCGCCGCGTTGGCAGCCGATGGCGCTGGCCGCCTCGCTTGCGCTGGTGGTCGGTCTCTCGGCGGGGATGTTTCTTGCCCCCGGCGCACCGGAAACCGGTGCGCCGCTGTTGAGCGCCGCCGTGCAGGAGCGGTTGAACACACTGCCCTCGGGGGCCGGGATCACATTGGCGGACGGGCGGCGCATGAACGTGGTTGCGTCCTTCACCGATGGCGCGGGCGCGTTCTGCCGTGAATACGAGACGGCGGCAGTGGGCGGGCAAGGTCATGTCGGCATCGCCTGCCGGGACGGGGCCGATTGGTCCCTGCGCTTTGCGGTCGCAACGGCATCGCAGGCGACCGGCTATGCGCCTGCCTCGTCGCTCGACGCGCTCGACGCGTTCTATGCCGGGGCCGGAGCGTCAGAGCCGCTCTCGGAAGAGGCGGAACGTGCGTTCCTGAAATGACTGGCCGCCGGGTGCCCCCGGCGACCGATACCCGTTTCAGGTATACCCTCAGAAAAAGCCGAGCTTGTTGGGGTTGTAGCTGACCAGCATGTTCTTGGTCTGCTGATAGTGGTCGAGCATCATCTTGTGGTTCTCGCGCCCGACGCCCGACTGCTTGTAGCCGCCAAAGGCCGCATGGGCCGGATACGCGTGATAGTTGTTGACCCAGACGCGGCCTGCCTCGATGGCGCGACCGAACCGGTAGGCGCGGCTGCCGTCGCGCGTCCAGACCCCGGCCCCCAGGCCATACATCGTGTCATTGGCGATGGCCAATGCCTCGGCCTCGTCCCTGAAGGTGGTGACGCTGACGACGGGGCCAAAGATTTCCTCCTGAAAGACCCGCATCTTGTTGTGGCCTTTCAGGATCGTGGGCTGCACGTAATAGCCCCCCGCCAGTTCGCCGTCGAACCGCGCGGCATCCCCGCCGACCAGAACCTCGGCCCCCTCTTCGACACCGATGGTCAGATAGGACAGGATCTTGTCCTGTTGCTCGGCACTGGCCTGTGCGCCGACCATGGTTTCGGGGTCACGCGGATCGCCCTGCTTGATCGCCTTCACCCGCGCGATGCAGCGGGCGATGAATTCTTCGTAGATATCCTCCTGGATGAGCGCGCGGCTGGGGCAGGTGCAGACCTCGCCCTGATTGAAGGCAAAGAGCACGAAGCCCTCGACCGCCTTGTCGAGAAACGCGTCGTCCTGCGCCATCACGTCGGAGAAGAAGATGTTGGGCGATTTGCCGCCCAGTTCCAGCGTGACGGGAATGAGGTTCTCGGTCGCGGCCTGCATGATCTTGCGCCCGGTCTCGGTCGAGCCGGTAAAGGCGATCTTGGCAATGCGCGGGCTGCGCGCCAGCGGCGCGCCCACCTCAGCGCCCATGCCGTTGACGATGTTGAGCACGCCCGCAGGCAGCAGATCGGCGATCAACTCGGCCAGCACCATGATCGCGGCGGGGGTCTGCTCCGCCGGTTTGAGCACGATGCAATTGCCCGCCGCCAGCGCCGGCGCAAGCTTCCACGCCGCCATCAGGATCGAGAAATTCCACGGGATGATCTGCCCCACGACGCCCAGCGGCTCGTGGAAGTGATAGGCGACCGTGTCATGGTCGATCTCGGACATGGTGCCTTCCTGCCCGCGCAGAACGCCCGCGAAATAGCGGAAGTGATCGACTGCCAGCGGAATGTCGGCGGCCATCGTCTCGCGGATGGGCTTGCCGTTGTCCCATGTCTCGGCCAGCGCGATAAGTGCCAGATTGGCCTCGATCACATCGGCGATTTTCAACAGGATGTTCGACCGCTCAGCGGCGGATGTCCGGCCCCAGCCCTCCTTCGCGGCATGGGCGGCATCGAGCGCCAGTTCCACATCCGCCGCGTCCGACCGCGCCACCTCGCAGACCACCGCGCCGGTGATCGGGGTGATATTGTCGAAATAGCGCCCGTTCACGGGGGGCACGAACGCGCCGCCGATGAAATTGTCGTAACGGGTCCTGAACGGCGCGCGCTGATTGCCCGCCACCTGTGTCATCTCGTTCATTCGGGTTTCCTCCGGTTGTCCCCGGTCCTCCGCCGGGAATGGGGATACCCTGCGCCATGCCACGCCCCCCGTCAGCCCATGCAAGGGCGACGGGCGGGCGCACCTGTCTCAGTCCTGAGACAGATTGCCGGTGCTTTCGTTGAGACCCAGCCGTTTCATCCGCCGATAGAGCGTCGCGCGCCCGATCCCGAGCGCCCGCGCGGCCCCGGACACGTTGCCATCCGCGCGCGCCAGCGCCCGAATCACCGCCGCACGTTCGGCCTTCTCGAAGCCGCGCGGCCCGTCCTCTCTGCCGAAAATGTCGCTTGCGGGCACCGGGCGGATCGCCGCCGCCTGCCCCAGCCCGAACGCCTTGCGCGCCGCACGGGTGGCCCCCACGACGATATCGTCGCCGTCGACGGCCAAGAGCATCGCCGCCTCGCTGTCGTCGTGGTCGGCATAGAGGATGCGGGCGCGCGGATAGGCGGCACGGAAATTGTCGGCCTCGATCTGCCGCGCGGTCTGCGCCACCATCGCGCCAATGAGCCGGTTGAACGCCTCGGTCTGGTCCGAGCGCGCGGAGGAGACATCGAGCGCCGCGATGATCCGCCCGTCGGCCCCGTAGATCGGCGCATCCATGCAGCTCATCGCTGTGTTGCGCGCGAGGAAGTGCTCGTCGCGGTGGATGATGACGCGGCGGTCCTCGGCGATGCAGGTGCCGATCCCGTTGGTGCCCTCGGCGGCCTCGGACCAGTCGGCCCCCTGCCACAACCCCCAATCCTGAAAAATGGCGGCGTCGCCCTGCGCGCAGCGCTGATCGAGCACCACGCCCTCGGCATCGGTCAAGAGCACGGCGCAGCCCGAATGTCCCAGCAGACCGAAAAGCTGATCGAGCTTCGGCGCCGCCACTTGAAGGAACTGCTCCAGCCCCGCCTGACGCTGCCGCAACTCGGCCTCACCCACCCGCTCGGGCGCGCGCCGCTCGGCCGGGTCCAGCCCGTGCTGCACCATCGAGCGCCGCCACGATGCCACAACCCGCGACCGTGCCGGGGCAGAGACGGATTGGGACTGTTCCAGAACCCGGTCCACATGGCGGCTCTTGTCGGTGATGGCGCATACCCCACGTTCGGCTATCCGGCGAGGATACCCCACAAGGCCTGCTCGTGCAAATCACGTGCGGCCTGACCGGGATGGAGGCGGACACATCGCGGCGCGCCCGGGTTTCGGCCGAACGACGCAGACAGCCGGTGGGCTTCATGCCGCGCCTTGGTTTCAGCCTGCACCTCGTCATCGGTCCACCCTCGCGCGCTCTTGCTCCGGGTCACGCACCCGTCTATCGCCTGTGTGGTGGGCAACCGGTTCTCTCTGATGATCTTCGACAGGGTGGATCGCGGCGGGCCGCCCCAACGCCTCCCATATGATCAACAGGGACTGACAGATATCACGCGCAAGGATCAGGAACATGCATGTAACCGCCGGACCCGAAACCTGCCACTGGGGCTATTTCGACGCGTCTCTGCCCCCCGTTGCCACGATCGCCAGCGGTGACGAGATCACGATCGACACGGTCTCTGGCGGGCCGACTGCGCTGCCCGGCGCGGGATTTCACGTTCCGCCGGAACTTCTGGCCATCCACGCCGGCGGTGTTCCCGCCATGCCCGGCCATATCCTGAGCGGACCGGTCGCGGTCGAGGGCGCGCGGCCCGGTGACGTGTTGCAGATCGACGTTCTGGATGTCGCGCTTCGGCAGGACTGGGGCTATACGTTCATCCGTCCGCTGGCCGGGACGCTGCCGAAGGATTTCCCCGAAACGCATCGGATGATCACCAAGATCGATGCCAGGGCCAACACCGCCCTGTTGCCCTGGGGCCTGACACTGCCGCTGACCCCCTTCTTTGGCGTCATGGCGGTGGCACCGCCGCGCGCATGGGGGCGCATTTCCACCATCGAGCCGCGCGCGCATGGCGGGAACCTTGACAACAAGGAGCTGGTCGCGGGCAGCACGCTCTTTCTGCCGGTGCTGGTGGAGGGCGCGCTGTTTTCCTGCGGCGACGGCCACGGCGCGCAGGGCGATGGCGAGGTCTGCGTCACCGCGATCGAAACCGCCCTGCAGGGCAGGTTCCGCCTGACGGTCCGGCGCGATCTGGATATGGACTACCCCGAGGCCGAAACCCCCACCCACCTGATCACCATGGGCATGCATCCCGACCTCGACACCTGCGTCGAGATTGCCCTGCGCCGGATGATTGCGCGGGTCTGCGCGCGCGCGGGCATTACCCGGGCCGAGGCTTACATGCTCTGCTCCCTGGCGGGTGATCTGCGGATCACCCAAACGGTCAACCGCGAAAAGGGCGTGCATATGATGATGCGCAAGGCACTGTTGCAACCGTCGCGCCAGAGCGGCTGAGGCCCCTCAACCTCCCGCGTGGTGCGACCGCGCCGTCCCGACAGCGCTGACGGCATCCGGCACTGGAAGCGGCAGATGAAAACAGGCACGCGTCACGACGTCGGCAACGGCCCCATGACCCTGGCGTTCGACACCTGACACAACGTGCCTGATGCCGACGGGGAACGTTCATGGCCTTGAGCGAACAGTCAAGGCGCAGTCCCCTTGCGCGGAATCAAGACGCGGAACGCGCCGCCGCGCATCGCCCGACCGCCCGTCGCACCAAAGGTGCGCCACTTTTAATCGGCACGCCTCCGGCGTGACGGGCGGGCGTTTTTGCAACACTCAACCCGCCATGATCGTTCAAGGATTCGGCACCATAAAGTGATGCCCACAACCCGATCAGACCGCCCGCCAGTCCGACAGCGGCCCCGATCCCGAGAGAAAGCGCAGGGCGTGCCCGGCGTGTCACTGTGCGGCCCGCTGTGCTGACCTGTCATCATTGCGAGCGCGGGCAACGTGATCGCGGGCGACGGACATGGATTTGAGGATGGCATGAACCGTGTCGCCGGGGTGCAGGCCCAACTGCTCTGCGGCACGGCGGGTGATGCGGGCGAGGATCTCGTGATCGCCTACCGCGATATGGACCATCACGCCCGGCCCGCCACCGGGCACGATCCGCACCACTGTCCCGGCGATGATGTTCTGCGCCGACAGCCCTTCGGGGCGGGCCCGCGACAGGATCACCTCATGCGCCATGATCCGCACGCACACGCGGGTTCCCGGCGCGCCCTCGACCGTCGGCAAAAACAGCGGCCCGGTCGGCGCATCGAGCCGGGTCAGACCGTCGGGCAGGTGCTCGGCCACGGTGGCGGGGAGCATGGCGGCCACCTCGCGGATGCCCATGGCGCGCAAGGCGTCCGGGTCGGCCATCACCTGCGCCGTGGTGCCGGTCCGCACGACCTGACCCGCCGAAATCACCACCATCCGGTCGGCGAGCAACTGCGCCTCGTTCACGTCATGGGTCACAAGGACCACGGGCATTTTGAGATGGGCGCGGAGCGCGATGATCTCGCTATACAGTTTCTCGCGCGTGACGCGGTCCACCGCCGAGAACGGCTCGTCCAGAAGCAGGGCCTGCGGGCGGCGGGCGAGCGCACGGGCCACGGCCACCCGTTGTTGCTGGCCGCCCGACAGTTGCGCCGGCGTGCGGTCCGACAGGCCGTGCAGATTGACCAGATCAAGAAGCCGTTCCGCCTCGCCCGCCTCGGGCGCGTCCATGGCGGCCATCACGTTCCGGGCGGCGGTCATGTGCGGGAAAAGTGCATAGTTCTGGAACACGATGCCCACCCGGCGGCGATGGCTGGGCAGGTTCACCCGCGTTGCCGTGTCGAGCCAGGCCGTCCCGTCCACGGTCACGCGCGCCACCTCCGGTCGCCACAGCCCCGCGATGGTTCGCAGCAGCGTTGTCTTGCCCGATCCTGAATGGCCGACCAGCGCCAGCAACTCGCCCGGTTCCACCCGGAAGGCCACGTCGAGCGGGATGGGCGCGGCCGCCCGCGCCATGACCTCCAGCGCCATCAGCCGAGCCTCCGCCCGACACGGGACGACAGCCAGAATGTCACCGCGATGGTGAAGAGCGAGATCGCCACCAGCACCCCCGACATGATCGCGGCCCCCCGGTCGTCAAAGCCCTGCACCCGGTCATAGATGGAAATGGCAATGGTCCTGGTCTCGCCGGGGATCGAGCCGCCCACCATCAGCACGATGCCGAATTCGCCCAACGTATGCGCAAAGGTCAGAACCATCGCCGTCATCAGCCCCGGCCAGGCGAGCGGCAACTCAACCTTCCACAGGCTGCGCGCAGGCGACATCCCGCAACAGCTTGCCGCCTCGCGCACCTCGACCGGGATCGCCTCGAACCCGCGCTGCGCGGGCTGAATGGCAAAGGGCAGGTTGAAGATGATGGAGGCCACAACCAATCCCTCGAAACTGAACACCAATTGATGACCGAAGAGGTCCTGCCACAGATCGCCCACCACCGAGCCACGCCCGAAGGCCACCAGCAGGTAGAAGCCGAACACCGTGGGCGGCAGCACCAGGGGCAGCATCACCAGCGCCTCGATCAGCCCCTTGGCGCGGAACTGGCGATAGGCGAGGACCCGGCCCATCACGATGGAGACCGGCAACAGGATGGCCACCGTCCATCCCGCCAGCCGCAGCGACAGCCAGAGCGCCGTCCAGTCCATGCGCTATTCGCCCTTGGGCAGAACGAAGCCGTAACGCTCCATGATCGCGCGCGCCGCCGGTTCCTTCATATAGGCATAGAAGGCCTCGGCCACGGGGCCTGCATCCTTCAGCAGCGCCATGCGCTGACGCAAGGGTTCATGCCAGTCCGCCGGGATCAGCGCGTAGGTGCCTTTCGGCGAGACCTCGGGCGCGAGAGCCAGAGAATAGGCGATGATGCCGCCCTCGGCATTGCCCGAAAGTGCGAATTGTGCGGCTTGGCTGACATTCTCGCCCAGCACGATCACCGGTTGCAGATCGTCCCAGATGCCTTTGGTGATCAGCGCCTCGCGCGCTCGCATCCCGTAGGGCGCGTGATCGGGGTTGGCGATGGCAAAGCGGGTGATCTGCCCCGCCGCCAGCATCCCGGCCAGATTATCCAACTCGGCATCCGGCGTCAGGGTCGATCCGTGCGGCACCATGATGACGACCCGGCCAATGGCATAGAGGTCGCCCTCGTCGCGGGTCAGCCCTTCGGCATGCAGGTCGGCGATGAATTTCTCGTCCGCCGCCATGAAGATCTGGAACGGCGCGCCTTCACGGATCTGGCGGGCGAAGTTCCCCGTTGAGCCCATCGAAAGCCGCACCTTCATGCCGGTGTCGGCGGCGAAAGCCTCGGCAATCTCGGCGACCGCGAATTGCAGGTCAGAGGCGGCGGCAATCACAGGCGCATCGTCCTGTGCCAGCGCAGGGCCCATCGCAAGGCCAATGGCCGCCACAGCGGCAAGGACGGACCGGCGGTTGAAGACCAGCGGCATGGGCAGCACTCCTGGGATATGTTTCTCGAAACATATCGTCAAAAACGACCTGACCAGTCAACCGTTATTTTTCCTTGGGAATATCCCTGAGCAGCGCCTGCATGGCCCTGAGCCGCCCGGCACCGGCGTCTGCGGCCTCGGCTTCGAAGCCGCGATAGTGGTTCAGGACGATGCGCCCCGCCTCGGTCAGCACCGCGCCCCCGCCGCCAGGACCGCCCCGCGTGCTTTCCACCACCGGGTCGCGGAACATCGCATTCAGCGTGCCGACCAGCTCCCATGCCCGCTTGTAGCTCATCCCCATCTCGCGCCCCGCGGCGGCGATGGACCCGCAGCGGTCGATGCGTTCCAGCAGCTCGGCCTTGCCGGGGCCGATCATCTCGTGGTCGCCAAAGACGATCCTGATCCGAAGACGGGGGCGATTGGGTTCGTTTTCCATGGCAAGACAATCGCCTTGCGGCACGCGATTTGCAAGCAGGCCCCCAGAGGGGCTGCGGCCCGACGGCGCGCCCGATCTTCGGTTCAGGGGGCTACGGGAATTCCGATCGGAGTTGCCGCCATCTCATAGATCGGTGGTAAGCCGGTGACCCGGCGGGTAGGCAAGGCGCACCCAGGTGATCGGCAGAGCCGCTTTCCAGGTGGTGCGCTCCAGCGTGAAGAGCGCCGCACCGGGCGCGCAGCCAAGCGCCTCAGCCGTCTCCGGGTCCGCCGCCATCGCAGAGAGCGCGAGCGCGCCGCGCGTGTAGGGCACATTTTGCACCAGCCAGGCATTGGCACTCTGCTGCGAAAGGTCGAGCGCGGCAAAATCCGGCACGGTTTCGGTGTCCACCCAGCGATCCTCATGCGCGTAGGGCGCGCCGTCGGCAAGGTGCAGCGCCACGACATGCAAGAGCCTGCGATCAGGCGGCAGGTGCAACAGGCTCCGCACCGCGAGCGGCGGCGTGCCCTCTTCGCGCAGGATCAGCGCATGATCGTAATGTGCGCCGCGCGCCTCGACCTCCTCGCGGATGACGGGGATGCGCAGCGTCGCGCGGCGCACCGGGTTGAGCGCCACGCACGTGCCCGCCTTGCGCCGCCGTTCCAGATAGCCCGCCTCGGCCAGATGGCGCAGCGCACGGTTCACCGTGGTGCGCGCGCATCCCATCTCGCCCGCCAGATCGACCTCGTTGGGAATCAGGTCGCCCGGTGCCCAGTCCCGGCGGCGGATACGGGCAAGCACCTCGTCGGCCACCGCCCGCCAGGATGTGAGCGCCTGAGCCATGCTCAGAGCGCATCGCGCAGGCGGCGCAGCGTGGCGGCATAGCCCGCGCGGATCGCACCCTGCGCATGATGGCGCCCCGCGCGCACAAGGTGGCGGCCCGCCGCCCACACATCCCTTACCATCCGGTCATCGCCCGCGAAAATCCAACTGTCGAGCAAGGTGTCGCCGCTGCGGCCCGCAAGGTCAACCGCCGCGCCGTCAAGCGCCAGCAGATCGGCCCAGAGACCCGGCGCAATCGCCCCGGCCGCGCGCCCCGCCGCCTGCGCCCCGCCCCGACACGCCGCGTCATAGAGAACCCGCCCGGTCGAGGCCTCGGGTCGCGCCAGTGCCGCGCGCGTCCGGTCCCGCAGCCGCTGCGAATAATCCAGCGTGCGCAACTCCTCCGACAGCGCGATGCGGATATTGCTGTCCGAGCCGATCCCGAACCGCCCGCCCGCCTCGCACCAGCGCACCCCGTCGAAAATTCCATCGCCCAGCGAGCTTTCGGTGATCGGGCACAGCCCTGCCACCGCCCCGGTCGCGGCCAGCGCGCGGGTCTCCTGGGGCTGCATCTGCGTGCAATGAATGAGGCACAAGCGCGGATCGACCTGCACATTGGCCAGAAGCCACTCCACCGGGCGCGCGCCCCATGCCGCCTGTACCTCCTCGACCTCGGCCACCTGTTCGGCAAGGTGCATGTGAATGGGTCCGGCACCCAGCGCCGTCACCGCGCGCAACCCCTCGGGGCTGACCGCGCGCAGGCTGTGGGGGGCAACGCCAAGGGCCGTGTCGACAGGCAGATGCGCAATCGCCGCGCCCGCCGCCTCATGCAACCGCGCAAATCCGTCCGGATCGGTGCCGAATCGCGCCTGTCCGGGGCCAAGCGCGCGGCGATCGCAGCCGCCGAACTGATAATGCACCGGCAGAAGCGTCAGGCCGATGCCGGTGGTCGCCGCCGCCGCCGCGATGCGCGCCGACATCTCGGCCAGATCGGCATAGGGCACCCCGCCCGGCGCGTGGTGCAGATAGTGAAACTCCACGTTGCAGGCATAGCCGGCCTCCAGCATCTCCATCTGCACGAAGGCGGCGATGGCCTCCACGTCCTCGGGCGTCAACCGGTCGAGAAACCGGAACATGAGCTGCCGCCATGTCCAGAAGGTATCACGCGGATCGGGGCCGCGCCGCTCAGTGAGCCCCGCCATGGCGCGCTGAAAGGCGTGGCTGTGCAGGTTGGCGGGCGCGGGCAGCAGGATCGCGTGACGCTCGCCCTCGGGGGACGCGTCGCGCGCGACCCCGGCTATGCGCCCGTCGTCGTCGATTTCGACCCGCACGCCGCGCGCCCATCCATCCGGCAACAGCGCCTGATCCGCCCAGAGAACCGTCATGCCTTGCCCCGCTCATTACCGGTTGACAGAGATATTATGTGCATACATATTACAGATAACAAGAGAGTTGACAAGCCCGAGTCGTGCATGAGGGACGAATGGCCATCGAAGTTCTGAACAACGCCCGCATCGCCACGCTCGACAGCCCCGGTTACGGGTTGATCGAGGCGGGCGCGCTCGTGCATGACCACGCCCGCATCCTCTGGGTCGGCCCCGAACAGGACCTGCCCGCCGAGCACGCCCTTGCCTCCCGCCTCGATATGGGCGGGCGGCTCGTCACGCCTGCACTCATCGACTGCCACACCCATATCGTCTTTGCCGGTGACCGCGCGCAGGAGTTCGAAATGCGCCTCCAGGGCGCAAGCTATGAAGACATCGCCCATGCGGGCGGCGGGATCCTGTCGACCGTCGCCGCCACCCGCGCCGCCACCGAGGAGACGCTGATCGCGCAGGCCCTGCCCCGGCTCGACGCGCTCCTTGCCGAAGGGATGACCACGGTCGAGGTGAAATCGGGCTACGGACTTGAGCGGGAAACCGAACTTCGGATGCTGCGCGCCGCGCGCCGCCTTGCGCAAGTGCGCCCGGTCCGCGTGCGCACCACATACCTTGCCGCCCATGCCTGCCCGCCCGACTACAAGGGGCGCGCAGATGCCTATATCGACGAGGTCTGCCTGCCCACCCTGCGCGCCGCCCATGCCGAAGGTCTGGTCGACGCGGTGGACGGGTTCTGCGAGGGGATCGCCTTCGATGTCGCGCAGATCGCCCGCGTTTTCGACCTCGCGCGCACCCTCGGCCTGCCGGTCAAACTCCATGCCGAGCAGTTGAGCCACCAAGGCGGCACCGCGCTCGCCGCGCGCTATGGTGCGCTCTCGGCCGATCACGTCGAATACGCCACCGCAGAGGATGCCGCGCTGATGGCCGCCTCAGGCACGGTGGCGGTGCTTTTGCCCGGTGCCTTCTATACGTTGCGCGAAACGCAACTGCCGCCTGTCGCGGCGTTCCGCGCGCATCATGTCCCCATGGCGCTGGCCACCGATTGCAACCCCGGCACCTCGCCGGTGACCTCGCTGCTTCTGACCATGAACATGGGCTGCACGCTCTTCGGCCTGACGCCGGAAGAGGCGCTGCGCGGGGTCACCACCCATGCCGCCCGCGCCCTTGGCCTTGACGATTGCGGGCGCATCGCGCCGGGGCTGCGCGCCGATCTGGTGGTCTGGAACGTCACCAATCCGGCGGAACTGTCCTGGCGCATCGGCTTCAATCCCCTTCACGCCCGCATTTTCGGAGGTTCCGAATGACCCTGACGCTGACCCCCGGCGCGACCACGCTCGCGCAGCTTGAAACGCTCTGGCGCGAGGGGATGCCTGCCCGGCTCGACCCCGGCGCGCGCGGCGCGGTCGAGGCGTCTGCCGCGCTCATCGCCGAGGCCGCGCGCGGCACCGAGGCCGTCTATGGCGTCAATACCGGCTTCGGCAAGCTCGCCTCGGTCAAGATCGCGCCCGAGGATACCGAGGCGCTGCAACGCAACCTGATCCTGTCGCATTGCTGCGGCGTGGGCGAGGCGCTCGATCCCGCCGCCACGCGGCTGATGATGGCGCTCAAACTGCTGAGTCTCGGGCGCGGGGCTTCGGGCGTGCGGTGGGAGATCGTCGCGCTGATCGAGGATATGCTGGCGGCGGGCGTGGTGCCCGTGGTGCCGTGCCAGGGCTCGGTCGGGGCCTCGGGCGATCTGGCCCCGCTGGCGCATATGGCCGCCGTGATGATCGGCGCGGGCGAGGCGGTGGTGGCGGGCGCGCGCCTGCCCGGTGCCGAGGCGCTGGCGCGCGCGGGCCTCGCGCCCGTGGTGCTCGGCCCCAAGGAGGGGCTCGCGCTCATCAACGGCACGCAGTTTTCCACCGCGCTGGCGCTCACCGGCCTTTTCGACGGCTGGCGCTGCGCGCTCGCGTCGATGGTTACGGCGTCCCTGTCCACCGACGCGATCATGGGTTCGACCGCGCCCTTGCAGCCCGAAATCCACGCGCTGCGCGGCCATGCCGGCCAGATCGAGGTGGCCCGCGAGATGCGCGCGCTGATGGAGGGATCGGTGATCCGCGAGAGCCACCGCGACGATGACGCCCGCGTGCAGGATCCCTATTGCATCCGCTGCCAGCCGCAGGTGGCGGGCGCAGCACTGGACCTGCTGCGGCAGGCGGGGCGCACACTGGAAATCGAAGCCAATGCCGTGACGGACAATCCGCTTGTCCTCGGGCCGGGGCGTATCGTCTCGGGCGGCAATTTCCATGCCGAACCGGTGGCCTTCGCCGCCGACATCATCGCGCTGGCGCTGGCCGAGATCGGGGCGATTGCCCAGAGGCGCGTGGCGCTGATGGTCGACCCGACGCTGAACCATGACCTGCCCCCCTTCCTCACCCCCGCGCCGGGGCTCAATTCCGGGCTGATGATCGCCGAAGTAACCACCGCCGCGCTGATGAGCGAGAACAAGCATCTGGCCAATCCCTGTTCCACCGATTCGACGCCCACCTCCGCCAATCAGGAGGATCATGTCAGCATGGCCGCCCATGGCGCGCGGCGGTTGGGGCCTATGGTGCGCAACCTTTCGGTCATCCTCGGGGTCGAGGCGATTTGCGCCGCGCAGGGCATCGAGTTTCGCGCGCCGCTGACAACCTCGCCGCGCCTGCAAGCGGCGATTGCCGCGTTGCGCGCAGAGGTGGCGGCACTCGGGCCTGACCGCTACCTCGCCCCCGATCTGGACCGCGCCGCAGGCATGATCCGCTCCGGCGCGTTCATTGCGGCGGCAGGGGTAGAGGGCGTGCACCCATGACCCCGGTGATGGTGAGCCAAGGCGACAGCCCCGTCGTGCTCGGCCTGCCGCATGTCGGCACCGATGTGCCGCCCGATATTGCCGCCCGCCTCAATGCACGGGGGCGGATGCTGGCCGATACCGATTGGCATGTGGACCGGCTCTATGATGGCTTGCTGCCGGGGGCCACGACCGTGCGCGCCACCTTCCATCGCTACGTGATCGACGCCAACCGCCCGCCCGAAGGATCAAGCCTCTATCCCGGCCTGAACACCACCGGCCTTGTGCCGCTGACCGATTTCGACGGCGCGCCGATCTGGGATACACCCCCCGACGCGGCAGAGATCGAGGCGCGGCGGGTTGCGTATCACGCCCCCTATCATGCCGCGCTTGCGGCGGAACTGGAGCGGGTGCGCGCAAGGCACGGCGTGGCGATCCTATATGACTGCCACTCGATCCGCTCGCGCATCCCGTTCCTCTTCGAGGGCACCTTGCCCGATTTCAACATCGGCACGGCGGAGGGCACGAGTTGCGACGCGCGCATCGCGGCGGCGGTCGAAGCCGCCTGCCTGGCGACGGGTCGGACCACCGTGCGCGATGGCCGGTTCAAGGGCGGCTGGTGCACCCGCCACTATGGCCGCCCCGCCGCGAATATCCACGCGATCCAGATGGAACTGGCGCAATCCACCCATCTCGCCAGCGAATCCCCGCCCTTCGCCTATGACCCGGACCGCGCCGCCACGCTGCGCCCCGTCCTGGCCGAGATCCTGCACAAACTGGCCGCGCTGGCCCCCGACCTGAGAGGCTGACCATGACCGATCCCCGTCACAATCTCCGCGATGTCTATCCCGCCACGGGCACCGAGATCACCGCCAAAAGCTGGCTGACCGAGGCACCGCTGCGGATGCTGATGAACAACCTCCACCCCGACGTGGCCGAGAACCCGCACGAGCTTGTGGTTTATGGCGGCATCGGGCGGGCGGCGCGCACATGGGAGGATTTCGACCGCATCTGCGACGCCTTGCGCGCGCTCGAGGCCGACGAGACGCTGCTTGTGCAATCGGGCAAGCCGGTGGGTGTGTTCCGCACCCATGCCGATGCGCCGCGCGTGCTGATCGCCAACTCCAACCTCGTGCCGCATTGGGCGACCTGGGATCATTTCAACGAGTTGGATAAAAAGGGGCTGGCCATGTATGGCCAGATGACCGCCGGAAGCTGGATCTATATCGGCACGCAGGGCATCGTTCAGGGCACGTTCGAGACCTTCGCCGAGGCGGGCCGCCAGCATTACGACGGCGATCTGCGCGGGCGCTGGATCCTGACCGCAGGGCTTGGCGGCATGGGCGGCGCGCAGCCCCTGGCCGCCGTCATGGCCGGGGCCTGCTGTCTGGCCGTGGAATGCGACGAGACGCGCGCCGATTTCCGTATCCGCACCCGCTATTGCGACGCCAAGGCCCATGACCTCGACGAGGCGCTGGCCATGATCGACGGTTGGTGCAAGGCGGGCGAGGCGAAATCCGTGGCCCTCATCGGCAACGCAGCAGAGGTGTTTCCCGAACTGGTGCGCCGGATGAAGGCGGGAGGCCCGCGCCCCGATATCGTCACCGACCAGACCAGCGCGCATGATCCGATCCACGGCTACCTGCCCCTGGGCTGGAGCGTGGCGGAGTGGCGCGCCAAACAGGAGAGCGACCCCAAGGCCGTCGAGGCCGCCGCGCGCGCCAGCATGAAGACCCATGTCGCCGCCATGGTGGATTTCTGGAACGCAGGCGTGCCGACGCTCGATTACGGCAACAACATCCGGCAGGTGGCCCAGGAGGAGGGGCTGGAAAACGCCTTTGCCTTCCCCGGTTTCGTGCCCGCCTATATCCGCCCGCTCTTTTGCCGGGGCGTCGGGCCGTTCCGTTGGTGCGCGCTCTCGGGCGACCCGGAGGATATCTACAAGACCGACGCGCGCATGAAGGAACTTTTCCCCGACAACGCGCATCTGCACACCTGGCTCGACATGGCGCGCGAACGCATCGCCTTTCAGGGTCTGCCCGCGCGGATCATGTGGATCGGGCTGGGCGACCGGCACCGTGCGGGCCTTGCCATCAACGAGATGGTCCGCAATGGCGAGTTGAAGGCCCCGGTGGTGATCGGGCGCGATCATCTCGACAGCGGCTCGGTCGCCAGCCCCAACCGCGAGACCGAGGCGATGCTTGACGGCTCTGACGCGGTCAGCGACTGGCCATTGCTCAACGCGCTCCTCAACTGCGCCTCGGGTGCCACCTGGGTCAGCCTGCATCATGGCGGCGGCGTCGGCATGGGGTTCAGCCAGCATTCCGGCATGGTGATCTGCTGCGACGGCACCGAAGATGCCGACCGCCGCATCGAGCGGGTGCTCTGGAACGACCCGGCCACCGGCGTGATGCGCCACGCCGATGCGGGCTACGACATCGCCCGCGAGTGCGCGGTTGAACATGGCCTGAACCTGCCTGCAATTCTCAAGACGTAGGCGCCCGCCCGTCACGCACCTGTCAAAAAGCCTAGGAAAACAGCAAAACATGCGCGTATGCTTGTTTTCCGGGCGGTGACGGCCCCGGCGGGGACCAAAGCGCATGTCTCGCTGGAGGCGCTTTGCCGCCTCGCGTTTGCTGCGGGGGAGAGAAACGGGGGTGCGCATGAGCGAAACGGAAATCTTCGACGAAATGTGGGGCACGGATGCGCGCCTGCGCGCGCCCTACAGCGGCTTTCACGACTGGTTCGGCCGCGAGGACCCCAAACGCCTGCGCGCCAAGCAGCGCGAGGCAGAGGAGCTTTTCCGCCTGACGGGCATCACCTTCAACGTCTATGGCAAGGCCGAGGCCGAAGAGCGGCTCATCCCCTTCGACATCATCCCGCGCATCATCTCGGGCACCGAATGGGCGCGGCTCTCGCGCGGGATCGAGCAGCGCGTGCGCGCGATCAACGCCTTTCTGCACGACATCTACCACAAGCAGGAGATCGTGAAGGCGGGCCGCATCCCCGAAGAGATGATCCGCCGAAACGATGCCTTTCTGCCCCATATGATCGGGGTCGAGCCGCCGGGCGGCGTCTATACCCATATCGTCGGCGTCGATCTGGTGCGCACCGGGCCGGGCGAGTTCTTCGTGCTCGAGGACAATGCCCGCACGCCCTCGGGCGTCAGCTACATGCTGGAAAACCGCGAAACCATGCTGCGCATGTTCCCGGAACTCTTCTCGCAGAACCGGGTGCGGCCGGTGCAGACCTACCCGTTCGACCTGCGCCGCTCGCTGGCCGCCTGCGCGCCGGGCTGCGCGGCAAGCGATCCGGTGGTCGCCGTTCTGACACCGGGAATCTACAACTCGGCCTATTTCGAACACGCCTTCCTTGCCGACCAGATGGGGGTGGAGCTGGTGGAGGGGCACGATCTGCGGGTGGTCGACGGCCGCGTCGCCATGCGCACGACCAAGGGATACAAGCCCATCGACGTGCTATATCGCCGGGTGGATGACGATTTCCTCGACCCGCTCAATTTCAACCCCGACAGCACGCTTGGTGTGCCGGGGATCATGGATGTCTACCGCGCGGGCGGTATCACCATCGCCAATGCGCCGGGCACCGGCATCGCCGATGACAAGGCGATTTACAGCTACATGCCCGAAATCGTGGAATTCTATACCGGCGAGCGCCCGATCCTGCAAAACGTGCAGACCTGGCGCTGCTCGGAGGCCGACGCTCTGGCCTATGTGCTCGACAATCTCGCGGATCTGGTGGTCAAGGAGGTGCATGGCTCTGGCGGCTACGGCATGTTGATCGGCCCCACCGCAAGCCGCAAGGACATCGCCGCCTTCCGCCGCAAGCTCAAGGCGCGGCCCGGCAATTACATCGCGCAACCGACGCTCAGCCTCTCGACGGTGCCGATCTTCTCGCGGGCGGGGCTGACACCGCGCCATGTCGATCTGCGGCCCTATGTTCTGGTCAGTCCCGGCAACATCAACGTCACCCCCGGCGGCCTTACGCGGGTAGCGCTCAAGAAGGGCTCGCTCGTGGTCAACTCGTCGCAGGGCGGGGGCACCAAGGACACCTGGGTTCTGGAGGATTGAGCGCGATGCTGGGAAAAACCGCCAATGGCCTCTTCTGGATGTCGCGTTATCTGGAGCGGGCCGAAAATACCGCCCGCCTGATCGAGACCGGGCAGCGCATCGCGCTGACCCGTCTTGGCGACGACGATGCCCGCGAATGGGCCTCGATCCTGCAAAGCGCCGGATCCTACCCGGACTTCATGAATGCCCATGAGGAGGTGACCAAGGAGGCCGCAATCAACTGGATGCTGCGCGACCGCGACAACCCGTCATCGATCCGCACCTGCATCGAGGCCGCGCGACAGAACGCGCGGCTGGTGCGCACCGCCATCACCGGAGAGGCCTGGGAGGCGATCAATGCCGCCTACATGAGCGCGAATGCCAGCATTGCCCGCAAGGTGGCCGAGCGCGACCTGACCGAGGTCCTGCAACGGATGCGGCAGGCCACGGCGCTGGTGCGCGGCATGATCCTCGGCACGATGATGCGCAACGAGATCTTCGATTTCCTGAGGATCGGCACCTTTCTGGAGCGCGCCGATTACACCGCCCGGATCATCGACGTGAAATATTACGTGCTGTTGCCGTCAATCAACGCGGTCGGCACGATGATCGACAATGTCCATTGGGAAAGCATCCTGCGCGCGGTTTCGGGGCGGGGGGGCTTTCGAATGGAATATGGCGCAGGTGGCGGCCCGCGCGAGATCGTGCATTTCCTTGTCCTCGACAAGAGGATGCCGCGCAGCCTTGCGTTCTGCGTCTCCAAGATCGAGGACAACCTGCGCTATCTCGACCCCGAGGGCCGCAGCCCCACGCTTCGGATGGTGCGCGATCTCAAGACGCAGTATCTCTCGCATGACGTATCGGCCATCTTCGATTATGGCCTGCACGAATTCATCCAGAGCGTGCTTTCGGCGCTTGGCGATGTTGCGGCGCAGATAGAGCGCGATTTCCGATTTTATGAGTGATCCCATGCAGCTTGAGATACACCACACCACGCGCTACCGCTTTGCGGCACCGGTGACATACGCCCTGCAACAGGTGCGCAAGATCCCCAAGAGCACGCCGCACCAGAGCGTGCTTGAGTGGTCCACCGAGGTGACGGGCGGCACCAAGCAGCTCCGGTTCGAGGATCACCACAACAACGTGGTCGAGCTTATCAGCTTTGACCGCGACACGACCGAGATTTCCGTCGTCTCGCGCGGGCGGGTGGCGCTGGAGGACAATCACGGCATCGTCGGGCGTCATCGCGGGCCCGCGCCGCTCTGGCTCTACCGCACCCATACGCCGCGCACCCAGCCCGGCGCAGGGGTCCGGGAGACGGTGCGCCGCGTGCAGGGCGAGACCACGCTTGACTGGCTGCACGCGCTCTCGTCGCATATCCGCGACACAATCGCCTATGAGGTCGGCTCCTCGCATCCCGGCTGGGGCGCAGAGGATGCCATATCGGAGGGGCGCGGCGTCTGTCAGGATCACGCCCATGTCTTCATCGCCTGCGCGCGGCACATGGACATTCCGGCGCGCTATGTCTCGGGCTATCTGATGCTGGACGACCGCACCAGCCAGGACGCCATGCACGCCTGGGCGGAGGCCCATGTCGAGGGGCTGGGCTGGGTCGGCTACGACGTCTCGAACGGGATTGCCCCCGACACCCGCTATGTGCGCGTCGCAACAGGGCTGGACTATGCCGACGCCGCGCCTGTATCCGGTATGCGGATCGGGGGCGCCGCCGAAGCGCTCGATGTCCGGATCGACGTTTCGCAGCAGTGAGGCCCAGATGACCTATTGCGTTGGCATGATGCTCCGGCGGGGTCTTGTGTTCATGTCCGATACCCGCACCAATGCCGGGCTCGACAATATCTCGACCTTCAAGAAGATGACCGTCTGGGAAGCGCCGGGCGACCGGGTGATCACGCTGCTGTCCTCGGGCAACCTTGCCACGACACAGGCGGTCGTGAGCCTTCTGGACGAGCGCACCAAGGCCCATGACGATCGTGTGCCCACGCTGCTCGGTGTGCCCTCGATGTTTCAGGCAGCGCGGCTGGTGGCCGACACGCTGCGCGAGGTCATCGCCACCCATCGTCAGGCCGGACAGGAGGCCGACAGCGCCTTTCGGGCTACGCTCATCCTCGGCGGCCAGATCGCGGGCGGCCCGCCGCGCCTGTTCCTCATCTACCCTGAGGGCAATTTCGTCGAGGCCAGCGACGACACGCCGTTTTTCCAGATCGGCGAGACGAAATACGGCCGCCCGATCCTTGTGCGCGCCTATGATCCGGACATGGGCTTTGCCGCCGCGATGAAGCTTTTGCTGGTCAGCTTCGATTCGACGCTCAAGGCCAATCTATCGGTCGGCGCGCCATTCGATTACCATTTCTATCGGGCCAACAGCCTGCGCTCCGGCTTGCAGGGCCGGATCGAGGCCGAGGACGTCTATTACCGCGACATCGCCGACCGATGGGGGGAAGCCCTCAAGGACGCGCTTGACGGGCTGCCGGATTTCGACCTGCCGCCCGCCTGAACCACGCCGCTCAGCGCGCCGCCTCGATCAACACCTCGTCGCGCGGCCCGCCCATCAGCAAAAGCGCACCATCCGCTCCGATGTCGAACCGGCGCACCTGTTCAAGCGCGTCGAGCATCGCCCGCTCCTGTGCCATCAGCGTGTCGGGACAGGCCATCAGCGTCGAGCCGAGCGCGCCGAACTCAAGCCCCTCGCCCGTCAGCGTGAACCCACCGACAAACCGGTTGCAGCCGGTGCTGCCGGCCACGCGCGCAGGCGCGAGGAAGGTGAGCGACACGCGCTCCGCCTCTTGCGGTTCCTCGCCGCCAAGGGCCGTGACCTGCCATGTCGCCCCGGTCAGCAAATCGCGCGGCTCGCCACCGCAGCCGTCAAGCACCCGGTCGCCCAGCAAAAGCGTTGTCGTGTCGGGATAGGGCATCCCCGTCGCCGCATCACGGCAGAGCTCTTCCTCGATCCGAAGGCTTGCCCCGGCCTCGGGCATGTCGAACAGATAGGCACCCGGCAGAACCCCGACCGCAGGGCGCGCGGCCTCGCGCCGCAGCTCGCCATAATCGGCGACGATCTCCACCTGTTCCTCGCCGAGGTCCACATGCCAGCCCGGCTCGATCCCGCGTGCCCGATAGGGGCGGCGCTCGGGCGGCTGCACGGCGCGACACTCGGTCAGATCGCGCCCCGCAATCTTGATCGTGAAGGCATCCCCCTTGGACCAGACCTCGGTTTCGGGATCACTCACGCCGACATAGCGCGCCCCGGAGGCCGCAACAGCCTCTCGCAACGGGATATCGCGGCCATCGGCGCGCAACACCATTTCCTCGCCTAGAATACCCACCTCCACATCCTGCTCCTCACAGCTTATCGCGGTGACAAAGGCCAGCGGTGTCACCGGCTCGACCCGGATATTGCCCAGATCGACCGGATCGGCCCCGGCGGCGATGGCCACATCCTGCACGATCCAGCGCGGCGCGCCGTCAAGGCGAATCACCGCCGCCAGATCGCCGCGCAACCCCGACGGAACGGTGAGCGTAAAGGGCAGCGGCACCTGCTGGCCCCCCGCCTTGACCTGTGTTTCGCCCAAGATGGCCCCAAACCGCCCCTCGACCGCCACATGCAGATCGGCCTCGGGCGGCAGGGCAATGCGCTGAAGGTATTCCACCGCGCCCGAGACGGTGCGGTATTTGACCTCCTGCGTGGCACCCGGCTGCGCGCTCAGGAGAAGAACAAGGCCGGAAAAAACGAGAGGACGCGACATCGGTGGCTCCTTCACAGGTCTGTGTATGTGGCCACCCTACCCCCGCACCCCGCGTGGGGCAATCACCGGCTGCCAAGTTTGGACAAGGCCCATGTTCCGGCAGGGCATCGCGCATCCGTGGCGGGGCCTTGCCGCATCCGCGACGCCCGGACACAAGCGCATGCTCAGAGCCAGGCACGGCCACGCGCGCGCAGATGCGCGATGGCCGCGCGCAAAGGGTCGTCCACCGCGCCTTCACGCGGCGCGTCGCGCAACGTATCGACAAGCGTATCTGGTGGGATCGCCGGGCGGCGCGGCCATGTCAGCGCGGCGAGGATCGCGCGGGCGCGCTCGGGCAGGCGCTCGGGGATCTCAAACCCGTTGAGCGTGGCCCAGACCCCGGCCCAGACACGCCCCACCGTCCAGGGGTTGTAGCCGCCCCCCCCCAACACCAGAAATCGCGGGCTGAGCGGACGCAGCAGCGCAACCGCCTGCCAATGGGCGTTGTTCGACAGGCACAGACGCGAGAGCGGATCCTCGGTCACGGCATCCGCCCCGCATTGCAGCACGATCGCCTGCGCGCGCAGCGCCTGCACCGCAGGCAGGATCACCTCGTGCAGCGCCATGGCAAAGCCGCTGTCATTGGTCCCGCGCGGCAGCGGCAGGTTGATCGCCTGCCCGCCCGCACGATCCTCCAGCCCGCCGGTAAAGGGCCAACGCCCCGCCTCATGGGTCGAGATCATCAACACGCGGCTCTCGCCATGAAAGGCCGCCGCCACCCCGTCGCAATGATGCGCGTCGATATCGACATAGGCGATGCGGGTCAGCCCCTGCGCCAGCAGCGCCTTGATCGCCAGCACGGGATCGTTGAGATAGCAAAAGCCGCCCGCGTGATCGGCCATGCCGTGATGCGTGCCACCGCCGGGATTATAGATCGCGCCGCCCCGCGCCAGCAGGTCGGCGGCCAGGATCGAGCCGCCCGCGGCGGTGGCGGGGCGACGGAACATCTCGGGAAAGACCGGGTTGGAGAGCGTGCCGAGATGGTGGCGCGCGCGGGTGGCCTCGGTCACGCGCCCCTCGGTCTCGGCGCGCTGCAAGGCGGCGATATAGTCGGGGGTGTGAAAGGCCAAAAGCGCCTCGGGCCGCGCGCGGGGGCTGTTGAGATATTGCGCGTCGGGAAGCCAGCCGAGCGCACGGCACAGATCGATCACCGTTGGCACGCGCGGGATCGAGAGCGGATGACGCGCCCCGTAGCTGGATCCGCGATAGATCTCGGAGCCGATGAAAACCGGTGCCGTCATGCCTCGTTCAACAGTTCGCGCGGGATCACGAAGCGCGCGGCGCGGCCCGTGCCCTCTTGCAAATCTTGCCAGTCCGCGATGTCGAACTCGGCCACCAGAGTGGCCCCGGTCGGGTAGTCGTCAAAGCGCGGATGATCGGGCGGCGCGCCGACAAGGCGCGCGGCCAATTCGGCGATGCCGGGATTGTGGCCGATCATCAGAACGGTATCGGCACGGGCCGCGCGCAAGGCGGCCAGCATGTCCGCCGCCTCGGCCATGTAAAGACAGTCGAGCAGGCGCGGCGCAAGCGGCAGGTCAAGGCGCGCGCAGGTCTCCTGCGTGCGGGTGGCGGTGGAGCAGAGGATTTCCCCCGGCACCAGCCCCTCCGCCCGGAGCCAGTCGCCAAGCGCCGAGGCCGAGCGCCGCCCGCGCTTGTTCAGCGGGCGCGCGTGATCAGGCAGGCCGGGCGTGCCCCAGTCGGATTTGGCATGGCGCATCAGGATCAGGCGTTTCACTGGAAATACCCCATGTGAAAGGCCGATTGCGCCTCTGTGCGACCGTAACCCCGACTGATCGGACAGGCACGCCGCACCGCACAGCCGCGCGCGCGGCAGTCATTGCCGGGGCGGTCGAGATCGGCCTTGCACGCGGGCACGTCATAGGCACCGGGGTCGAGCGCCCCCACCGGACAGGCCGAACGGCAGGGCTGCCCGGCACAGGTCTCACAGGGCGCGGGCATCGCGGGCGGCAGATCGAGCGCATGAGCAAAGGCGAGCGCCCCCCGATAGGAGACCATCAGCCCCGCCACATCATGCACAAGAAGGCCCACAGGTGACGGCCAGGCCCGCCCCGACCGCCGCGCCCAATCGGTAAAGGGCTGCCAGGGCGGGCCACCAAACGGGAAAAGCGCCCGCCCCCCGAGCGTATCGGCCAGCGCGCCGATCACGCGGTCCGACCAGCGGTTCATCGGGTCGCGCGCGCCGTCAAGGTATTCAGATGTTTGGGTGAAATGGTCCCAGAATCCCGGCTCCTGCGGGCCGAGCAGAACGAGGCTCTGCATCCCCGCCACCTCCTCCGGCCCCAGCCGCAGCGCGCCGAACACGCCAAGGTGATGGGCCTGCGCGGCCCGCTCGATCGTGGCGAGGTCGGGCGCGCGCACCCTCTCAGCCCGGCGCGCGCTTGACCCAGGGCGCGGCATTGCCCCGGATGAGCGAGCCCGCGCCGTGCTCGGTGAAGAGCTCCAGCAGCGTCGCATTGGGCGCGCGCCCATCAAGAATGACCACCGCGCGCACCCCGCCGTCAATGGCCGCAAGCGCGGTCTCGGTCTTGGGGATCATGCCGCCCGCGATCACGCCCTCGCGTGTCATTTGCCGGATCTGCTCGGGCGTCAGTTCGGTCACGACTTGGCCTGACGCATCGCGCACCCCGTCGATATCGGTGAGCAACAGCAGCCGGTCGGCCTTGAGCGCGGCGGCAATCGCACCCGATGCCGTGTCGCCGTTGATGTTGTAGGTCTCGCCCTGCGCCCCTGCGCCCAATGGGGCGATCACCGGGATCATGTCGGCGGCAAAAAGCGTGTGCAGGATCTTGGGGTCGATCTCGGACGGCTCGCCGACAAGGCCCAGATCGGGATGCGCAGGTGTGCAGGTTATGAGGCGCGCATCCTTGCCCGACAGCCCCACCGCGCGCCCGCCCTGCCCGTTGATCGCCGCCACGATGCGCTTGTTGACCGTGCCCGACAGCACCATCTCGACCACGTCCATCGTCGCGGCATCGGTCACCCGCTTGCCGTTCACGAATTCTGATGTGATGTCGAGCCGCGCCAGCATCTCGTTGATCATCGGCCCGCCGCCATGCACGATCACCGGATTGACGCCCACCTGCTGCATCAGCACCACGTCGCGGGCAAATTCCTCCATCGCGGCGTCGCTGCCCATGGCGTGCCCGCCCAGCTTGATGACGACAATCGCACCAGTGTAGCGTTGCAGAAAGGGCAGAGCCTCGGAAAGGGTGCGGGCGGTGGCGATCCAGTCGCGATTCATGTCTCGGGCCTTCATCAGTGTCTCCGGCGGGACGGTGCGTTTCTTGTTAGCCGCTGCGCGCAAAGCTGCCAAGGGCCGTTGAACTTGGCGCTGTCGAGGTTAGGGTGAACTCGCAGAGATCGAAGGGATCACACCATGCGCACATTGCTTCTGACCGGTGCAAGCCGGGGGATCGGGCACGCCACCGTGCGCCGCTTCAATGCCGAGGGGTGGCGCGTGATCACCTGTTCGCGCCACCCCTTCCCGGCGGAATGTCCCTGGGGCGGCGGCGCGCTGAACCATGTCCAGATCGACCTTGCCAGCCCCAGCGACGTGATCGAGAAGGTCGAGGTGATCCGGGGCATGATCGGCAAGCGTCTCGACGCGCTGGTGAACAATGCGGGCATCTCGCCCAAGGGGCCGAATGGCGAGCGGCTCGATACGCTCACCACCGACCTGCGCACCTGGGGGCAGGTGTTCCACGTCAATTTCTTCGCCTCGGTGGTGCTGGCGCGTTCCCTCAAGGACGAGTTGGCGGCGGCCCGCGGCGCGGTCGTCAACGTCACCTCCATCGCGGGCGGGCGCGTGCATCCCTTCGCGGGCGCGGCCTATGCCACGTCAAAGGCGGCGCTGGCCGCGCTGACCCGCGAGATGGCGCATGATTTCGGCCCCCTCGGCGTGCGCGTCAACGCCATCGCACCGGGCGAGATCCGCACCGACATTTTGTCACCGGGCACCGAGGAACTGGTCGACGCCATCCCGATGCGGCGTCTGGGCGAGCCGTCCGAGGTGGCCGACACGATCTATTTCCTCTGCACCGAACCGTCCTCTTACATCTCCGGCACCGAGATCGAGATCAACGGCGCGCAACACGTCTGAGGCATCGCGCGGCATGGTCCCCGCCCGGGCCATCGTGTATGCCCGCGCCCATGACCGAATACGCCCCACCCGACACGCCGCTCGATATCCTGCATGACGATCACGAGATCATCGTGGTCAACAAGCCCTCGGGCCTGCTCAGCGTGCCGGGCAAGGGGCCGGATCTGGCCGATTGCCTGCTTGCCCGTATTGTGGAGGCATTTCCGACCGCGCTTCTGGTGCACCGCCTTGACCGCGACACATCGGGGGTGATGGTCTTTGCCCTCACCCCCCATGCGCAGCGCCATCTTGGCCTGCAATTCGAAAAGCGGCAGGTGCAAAAGACCTATGTGGCGCGGGTCGCGGGGCGGCTCGAACCGGGGCAGGGCACGGTCGATCTGCCGCTCATCGTCGATTGGCCCAACCGGCCCCGGCAGATGGTGTGCCACAAGACGGGGCGTCCGGCGCAGACCGACTGGCGCGTGCTGCGTGCGGGCGACAAGGAAAGCCGGGTGCGACTTAGCCCCAAGACCGGGCGCAGCCATCAGCTGCGCGTGCATATGCTGGCGCTCGGGCATCCGATCCTGGGCGATCCGTTCTATGCCACGGGTGCCGCGCGCGATCACCCGCGCCTGATGCTGCATTCGGAGGAATTGCGCCTGCGCCACCCCGATGGCGGACGCGGGATGCGCTTTCGCGCCCCGGCACCGT
Source organism: Roseovarius sp. MBR-6 (assembly GCF_040547525.1). Taxonomy (NCBI): domain Bacteria; kingdom Pseudomonadati; phylum Pseudomonadota; class Alphaproteobacteria; order Rhodobacterales; family Roseobacteraceae; genus Roseovarius; species Roseovarius sp. MBR-6. Next base: position 38,321 of record NZ_JBEPPW010000021.1, read on the forward strand.
TCTGAGGCCGGAATCCGCGTCGGTATCGTGGCGGAGAGGTGGCCGCGGAAATTTGGACCCGTTGTCAACGGGCACCTCGAAAAATTGCCCTGATCTGACCCCCGGCAGTATGATGGCCGGGAAGTTCCATGGCTTGGGGTTTGACGATGGCGCAGATGGGTTTCTTCGATCTTTCGGACCGCCATGCGAGCCTTGATGCCAAGCGTGACCCCCGCTGGTGGAGATCGACGCCGTGGTGCCGTGGGAAGAGTTTCGCCCGGTGCTGGAACGGGTCTGGCGCAAGCCGGAGGCGGCGCGCAAGTCGCGCGCCGGGCGAAGGCCGATGGATGCGGTGTTCGGCCCGCTCACTCGGACCATGTATGGATGGCTCCCGCGGGGCAAGAGATTTTCGGTTGATGCTGGCATGATTTCGGTTGCGGCCATGTATACGGCGTCTGAGTTGCAGCACGGT
>NZ_JBEPPW010000022.1:0-38694 GCF_040547525.1 Roseovarius sp. MBR-6
TTCGTGCCGCTCTCCAAGACCGGCGCCGAGCTCTTGTTCGAACTGATCTCGCAGCGCTATGAGCGCGGGTCCACGCTGATCACCAGCAATCTGCCATTCGATGAATGGACCGAAACCTTCGGCGCCGAACGCCTGACCGGCGCTCTCCTCGACAGGCTGACACACCACGTCAACATTCTCGAGATGAACGGCGACAGCTATCGCCTTAGCCAAAGCCGCGCCCGAAAGGCCCGAGCCACCACCTGATCACACCTTGCAGAATTGGCCCTCCGGGCCAATGCGCCATGGCACGTGCCAGCTATTTGGGGAGCGCACGCGCCATGGCGCTTGGTGCCCCACCACTGGCCTGGTTTTGCGCCGCCAAGTGGCCGGTTTTGTCTCCGCCGTTGACACGCAAGGAGGGGATCAAGCGCGACGCCGAGGTGCAGATGCTGGAGGATGTGATCTGCTTCACCTTCCTGCGTTGGTATTTCGCGCCCTTCGCGCCGACGCAGGACGCGGCCAAGCTCGACCGCATCGTCGAAAAGACCGCGCGCAAGATGTCGGCGGATGCGCGCGCCCGCGCGCTGGCCGAGTTCGATTTGCCAGAGTCGTTTGCCCGTCATTTCAGCGTTTGAAACTGCGTCCTCACGTGCCGCAAAAGGTGTGCTGAACCACTTCCGACGGCATCGGTGGGCGTCTTAGCTCCGCCGCGTCGGGCTGATCCTCGAACGGCTTTGAGAGAACATGAATAAGACGCTCCAAGGGTTTGAAATCGCCAGAAATACCGGCTTCGATCAATTCTTCGATGCGGTGGTTTCGCGGAATGAAAGCGGGGTTTGCGGCGCGCATCACCGCCGTCGGGTCCGCCTCGCGCGCCAGCCGCGCACGCCAGCCGGTTTCCCATGTGTCAAACGCCACCGGGTCGAGGAACTGATCGCGCGCGCCGCCCGTCGCCAGCGCGCGGAAGGTGTTGGTGAAATCCGCCCGCCCCTCGGCCATGCGCGCCAGAAGATCGCCCACAAGCGCGGCATCCCCCGGCCCCGGCTCGGCAATGCCGATCTTTCGCCCGAAGGCGCGTTGCCATTCGGCCTCGATCCGGTCGGGCATGGCGTGGACAAGGGCGGTGAACTCCTCCACCGCCGCATCCGCGTCGGGCATGAGCGGCACAAGGGCCGTGGCGAATTGCGCCATGTTCCACACGATCACATGGGCCTGATTGTCATAGGCATAGCGGCCATGCGCGTCGATCGAGCTATAGACCGTCTGCGGGTGGTAGGTATCCATGAAGGCGCAGGGGCCGTAGTCGATCGTCTCGCCCGAAATGGCGGTATTGTCGGTATTCATCACCCCGTGGATGAACCCCACCGAGAGCCAGCGCGCCACCAGCCGCGCCTGCCGCCCGATCACCTCGGACAGAAGATGCGCGGGATCCTCGACATGGGGATAATGCCGCGCGACGGTGTAGTCATAGAGCGCGCGCAGGCTTGCCAGATCGCGCCGCGCGGCGAAATACTGGAAGGTGCCGACGCGGATATGGCTGGCCGCGACCCGCGTGAGCACAGCGCCCGGCAGCGCGCCCGCCTCGCGCCAGACCGGCTCGCCGGTGGCGACGGCCGCGAGCGCGCGGGTGGTCGGGATGCCAAGCGCGTGCATTGCCTCGGATACCACATATTCGCGCAGCACGGGGCCGAGCCAGGCGCGCCCGTCCCCCATCCGGCTATAGGGGGTGGGGCCCGAGCCCTTGAGCTGGATGTCGCGGCGCTGGCCTTTGCTGTCCACCACCTCGCCCAGAAGCAGCGCGCGCCCGTCGCCAAGCTGCGGCGAGAAGCCGCCGAACTGGTGCCCGGCATAGACCTGCGCCAGCGGGGCCGCGCCCTCGGGGGCCTCGTTGCCGGAAAAGACCCGCGCCAGCGTGTCCGCGTCGCCGATGGTGATGCCCAACTCTTCGGCAAGCGCCGCGTTGAAACGGATGAGGCGGGGCGCGCGCACCGCTGCCGCCGCTTGCCGCGTGTGGAACGCTGCGGGCAGGCGGGCATAGCTGTTGTCGAACGGGATGGCGAGTGGCACGCGGGACCTCCTCTAGGTATGTCCTTAAGGTAGACCTTAGTGGCCGGGGTGCAAGCCGCGCGTCACGCCTCGCGACCCGCCGCCTTGAGCCGCGCGTGAAGCGCCCTGGCCTCGGCCACGGGGGCGCGCACGCGGCTCAGATCGGTTGGCGGGGTCATGTCGCACCTCTCGGCTTCGGGGTCCGCCGTCAGGTTTGCCCCGCAGGCCCCGCGCCGCGCGCCCGCAAGCGACACGGGCGTGGCCCTCCCGCGACATGCGCGCGGATTTTGCGCCGGTCAGATCCCGCGCGACATGGCCGCGACCCCGGTGCGCGCCATCTCGTGAAGGCCGAGCGGGCGCATGAGATCGGCGAAAGCGTCGATCTTTTCCGGCCCGCCGGTAATCTCGAAGACAAAGCTGGTGAGCGTGCTGTCCACCACCTTGGCACGGAAGATATCCGCCAGCCGCAGCGCCTCGACGCGCTTGTCACCCTCGCTGGCCACCTTCAGCAGCGCCAGTTCGCGCTCGACGCTCGCCCCTTCGACGGTCAGGTCATGGACCTCGTGGACCGGCACGATTCGGCCTAGCTGCGCCTTGATCTGCTCGATCACCTGCGGGGTGCCGGTGGTGACGATGGTGATGCGGGACGTGTGGCCGGTATGGTTCACCTCGGCCACGGTCAGGCTGTCGATATTGTAGCCCCGCCCCGAGAAGAGGCCGATCACGCGGGCGAGCACGCCCGGCTCGTTATCGACGATCACGGCAAGGGTATGGGTCTCCTGCACATCCGAGAAATTGGGCCGCAGGTTATAGGCGGAATGCTTGGACGAGCCTTTTTTGATTTTCAGCGGGGACATTCTTTCAATCCTTGTTGGAGGCAGTGTTGTTCCGGAATTTTCAAAAAATTCCGGAACGTTTTCTTTTCAAGAAAACGGGGTCACACCAGCACCGCCCCGCCTGCCTTGATGGCGTCCTTGGTCGAGGCTTCGCCAAGCAGCATCTTGTTATGCGGCTCGCCCGAGGGGATCATCGGAAAGCAGTTCTCGTGCTTTTCCACCAGACAATCGAAGATCACCGGCCCGTCATGGGCCAGCATCTCCATGATCGCGTCATCGAGATCGGCGGGGTCCTTGCAGAGGATGCCCTTCGCCCCGAACGCCTCGGCCAGTTTCACGAAATCGGGCAGTGCCTCGGACCACGACGACGAATAGCGCTCGCCATGCAGGAGTTCCTGCCATTGCCGCACCATGCCAAGCCGCTCGTTGTTGAGGATGAACTGCTTGACCGGCAGGCGGTATTGGATCGCCGTGCCCATTTCCTGCATGTTCATCAGCCACGACGCCTCACCCGCGACATTGATCACAAGCGCCTCCGGGTGCGCGATCTGCACGCCGATCGAGGCCGGAAAGCCGTAACCCATGGTGCCGAGACCGCCCGAGGTCATCCAGCGGTTGGGGTCCTCGAAGCCCAGATATTGCGCCGCCCACATCTGGTGCTGGCCCACCTCGGTGCAGATATAGCGGTCATGCCCCTTGGTCAGCGCCTCCAGCCGTGCCAGCGCATATTGGGGCCGGATCACCGGGCCGGATTGCTTGAACTTGAGGCAATCCACCTTGCGCCAGTCCTCGATCCGCTCCCACCACCTGGCAATGCCCTCGGCATTGACCTTGCGCCCGCGCGCCTTCCAGACCGCGAGCAGGTCCTCAAGCACATGCGCGATGTCGCCGATGATCGGAAGGTCGGTCTTGATCACCTTGTTGATCGAGGAGGGGTCGATATCGATATGGGCCTTGATGCTGTCGGGGCTGAACGCATCCAGCCGCCCGGTGATACGGTCGTCGAACCGCGCGCCGATATTGATCATGAGATCACAGCCATGCATGGCCATGTTGGCCTCATAAAGGCCGTGCATCCCCAGCATCCCGAGCCAGTGCTTTCCGCTTGCCGGATAGGCCCCGAGACCCATCAGGGTGGAGGTGATCGGGATGCCCGTCGCCTCGACCAGTTCGCGCAGAAGCCGGCTTGCGGCGGGGCCCGAATTGATCACGCCGCCGCCGGTGTAGAAGATCGGGCGCTTGGCCTTCTCGATGGCCGCGACAAGATCGGTGATGCCCTCGATATCGCCCTTGACCTGCGGCTGATAGTGATGCGTGCGGGCCTTCTGAGGCGGCGTGTAGTCGGCACTGGCGAATTGCACATCCTTGGGGATGTCGATCAGCACCGGACCCGGGCGGCCCGAGGTGGCGACGTGAAACGCCTGATGCAGCGTGTCCGACAGGTTTTTCGTATCCGAGACCAGCCAGTTATGCTTGGTGCAGGGCCGCGTGATGCCGACGGTGTCTGCCTCCTGAAAGGCGTCTGTGCCGATCATGAAGGTGGGCACCTGTCCCGTGAGAACGACAAGCGGGATGCTGTCCATCAACGCATCCGTGAGGCCGGTGACGGCATTGGTGGCGCCGGGGCCCGAGGTCACCAGCACGACGCCGGGCTTGCCGGTGGAGCGGGCATAGCCTTCGGCGGCGTGCACGGCGGCCTGTTCGTGGCGCACGAGGATGTGGCGGATGTCGTTTTGCTGGAAAATCTCGTCATAGATCGGAAGCACGGCACCGCCGGGATAGCCGAATACGACCTCCACGCCCTGATCCCTGAGGGCCTGAACCACCATTTTCGCGCCGCTCATCTGACGTGTCATCGTTCTTGCTCCGTATATGGCGTCATCGTGATACGCATTAAAAAGCCCCCGGTCCTGTGGCGGGGGCGCATGGGGTGCCGATATGGTGTTTCCGTTACCGGCCCACGCGCCATTTGCCTACGATAAGGACAATCCCCGACATGGACCGCCGACTCCCTTGCTGCGTGGCGGCGACATTAGGAGGGGGGGCAGGGGGCGTCAAGCAGGGTTTGTGGATAAAATGTCGCGCGATTGCCAAATTCTTTTCATTTGTTGCGCGAAACGGCCCTCTGGCGTCATTCGTCCCGCTGCGCCGCCGCGAGAAATGCCGTGATCCGTGCGGTATCCTTGACGCCCGGTGCGGATTCGACGCCCGAGGACACATCGACCTGCCGTGCGCCGGTGCGGGCGATGGCATGGGCCACGTTTTCGGGGGTAAGGCCGCCCGCGAGCAGCCAGGGGCAGGGCCAGTCCACATCCGAGATGAGCGACCAGTCGAAGGCGGCGGCATTGCCGCCGGGGCGGGTTGCGCCCTTGGGGGGCTTGGCGTCCACCAGAAGCTGATCGGCCACCGCGCCGTAGGTTCCGATCAGCGCCAGATCCCCGGCCCCCGCGATGCCGATGGCCTTGATCACCGGCAGGCCATGGCGCGCGCGCACCTCGCGCACGCGCTCGGGGGACTCGCTGCCGTGAAGTTGCAGGAAATCCACCGGCACTTTGGCGCAGAGCGCATCGAGTGCCGCATCGTCCGCATCCACCGTCAGCGCCACCTTGGCCACGCCGGGCGGCACGTCGAGCGCAAGCGCGCGCGCGGCGGGTAGCGACAGGCTGCGCGGTGAGGGCGGGAAGAACACAAAGCCGACATAGGCAGCCCCACCTGCCACGGCGGCAGCGACATGCGCGGCCTCGGTGAGGCCGCAGACCTTGACACGGATTGCGGGCATGGGCGCGTCAGCTTGCCTTGTCGAGCAGGGCGAGCACCTCGTCGCTGTCCCGCTCGCGTTCGCCGCGCAGGCGCGTGACCTCGGCGCGCAGGCTGGCCAGTTCGCGGGCCTGACGGGCGGCAGCGGCGCGTTCGCCTGCCTCGCGGATCCATTCCCAGATGAAGCCCACGATGAGACCGAAGGCGATGCCGCCGAAGATCACCACGAAAAGCGGCAGGTCATAGGTCGGGTTGAGCGCGGCAAAGCCCGCAAGCTCGTCGGGCAGCACCCGCAGCGTGACCATGTTGCGATTGGCCAGCGCGATCAGCACGAGGGCAAGGCCGAAGATGGCGATCGAGGCGTAGCGGATATAGCGCATGGATCAGTGCCCGTTGAGCCGGTCGCGCAGAAGCTTGCCGGTCTTGAAGAAGGGGACGTGCTTTTCCTCGACCTCGACGCTCTCGCCGGTGCGGGGATTGCGGCCGGTGCGCGCATCGCGCTTCTTGACCGAAAAGGCCCCGAAGCCGCGCAGTTCGACCCGGTCTCCCCGGGCGAGCGCGTCGGTGATCTCGGTGAAGATGGTGTTCACGATCTTCTCGACATCGCGCTGATAGAGATGCGGGTTATCATCGGCGATTTTCTGTATAAGTTCCGACCGGATCATTCGGCGGCTCCCCCTCGGCGTGGCTTGGCAGACAGCTTTATTCTGCGCGACTATAGCCAGAATGGCGCGAAACCCAAATGGAAAGCTGGGGGCAAAGCGCGGGAAAGGCGGAAAATTTCCGGCAGGCGCGGCGGCAAACGCGATCAAGGCGCATCCGCGACCGGCGGCGTGGGATGCAACCGGGGGCCGAGCGGGCCGATTCGCTGCGCGCCGATGGACATTCGGGCGATGGCGCATCATGCTGTATCCGGTCGGGCAGAGGGGCGGCGCGTGGCGCGAAAGATCATCATCGACACCGATCCGGGGCAGGATGATGCCCTGGCGATCCTTCTGGCGCTGGCCTCGGGCGAGGCGCTCGAGGTGCTGGGCCTGACCTGTGTGGCGGGCAACGTGCCGCTCGGCCTGACCACCCGCAACGCGCGGCGGATCTGCGAACTGGCCGGGCGGCGGGATGTGCCGGTGATGGCGGGCTGCGACCGGCCCATGGGGCGCGATCTGGTCACCGCAGAGCATGTGCATGGAGAGGACGGGTTGCGGGGCGTGGACCTGCCCGCGCCGACCATGCCGCTTGATTCGCGCCACGCGGTCGATTTCCTGATCGAGACCCTGCGGGAGGCCGCACCGGGCACGGTGACGCTGGTGGCACTTGCCCCGCTCACCAATCTCGCCACGGCGTTTCGGCGCGCGCCCGACATCGTGGCGCGGGTGGCCGACATCGTGCTCATGGGGGGCGCGCATCGCGCGCTTGGCAATGTCACCCCGGTGGCGGAATTCAACATCCATGTGGACCCGCAGGCCGCCGATATCGTGCTCTGCGCGGGTGCGCCCGTGACCATCGTGCCGCTCGACGTGACCCACAAGGCGCTGGTCACGCCCGCGCGCAACGCCGCCTTTGCCGCGCTCCGCACGCGGGTGGGGCAGGTGGCGGCGGCGCTGAGCAGGCCGACGGGACGCGAGAGCGCGCGCCATGGCGGGCTGGGCGCGCCGCTGCATGATCCCTGCACGATCGGCTGGTTGCTGGCACCGGACCTCTTTGCCGCGCGTGAGGTCAATGTCATGGTCGAGACCGGATCGGAGCTGACCATGGGCATGACGGTGATGGACTGGTGGGGGGTGACGGGCCGGGCGGCCAATGCGCGCGTGCTGCATGACATCGACGCGGACGGATTCTTTGATCTCCTGACCGCAGGTCTGGCGCGGCTATGACGGCCCTGACGCTGGCACGGCCCGACGATCTCGACCGGCTCTTGCCGATGGTGCTGGCGCGCGAGGGCGAGCGGGGAGGGACGACCGAGCAGGGTGCGCTCTCCGCAGCGCTCATGCCGCTGCTGGAGGGCAGCCCGCATGGCGCGGCCTATCTCATCGGGCCGCCGCGCGCGCCCATCGGCTATGTGCTCCTGTCCTTTGGCTGGTCGGTGGCCGCAGGCGGACTGGTGGGCCGGATCGAGACGCTGCATGTGCGCCGCGCCGTGCGCGGGCGCGGCATCGGTGCCGAGGTGCTGGTCAGCCTGCCGCGCGCGCTGGCGGGGGCGGGGCTGAAATCGCTTGATGTGGCGGTGGCGCGCGAGGATGCGCGGGCGCGTGCCCTTTTCGGGCGGCGGCACTTCGTGGCAGAGGACGATACGGTTGTGATGCGCCTCGAGCTTGGTCAGGCGCGGCGCGACCGATAGCCCTGCCGCGCGCGCGTTCCGGCGATTGCCGAGGCCGCGCCGATGTGTCAGAAGCGTCCTCAAGGTGACAACAAGACATGAGGTCGGCCGATGACCGATTATGCCGCGCGGCGCACCATGATGGTGGATACACAGATCCGCCCTTCTGATGTGACAAAGTTCCCGATCATCGACGCCATGCTGCGCGTCCCGCGCGAGGCGTTCGTGCCCGCGCGCCTGCGCGAGGCGGCCTATCTGGGCGAAAACCTCGATCTGGGCGAGGGCCGCGTGATGCTGGAGCCGCGCACTCTGGCCAAGATGCTTGACGCGCTCGCGGTCGAGGGCGACGATCTGGTGCTCGATATCGGCCCGATGCAGGGCTATTCGGCGGCGGTGATCGCGCGCATGGCCGAGGCGGTCGTCGGGTTGGAAGAGGACGCCGCCCTCGTCGAGGAGGCACAGCGCCTGCTGGTCGAGACAGGTGCCGACAATGTGGTGATGGTCGCGGGAACGCTGGCCGAGGGCGCGCCGGATCACGGACCCTATGACGTTATCGTGTTGGAAGGTGCTGTGGAACATCTGCCCGAGGCAATCACCGATCAGCTCAAGGAGGGCGGACGCATAGCCTGTCTCTTCTCGGAGGGTGTGCTTGGCGTGGTGCGGATCGGTTACAAGATCGACGGTCAGATGACATGGCGGCACGGGTTCAATGCCGGTGCGCCGGTTTTGCCGGGTTTCGAGAAACGGGCAGCGTTCACGCTGTGAGCGGCAGGGGTGCAGGAGGCGCGGTGATGGCGGGGCTGACCGGGATGACGAGGCGGATGGGTGCGCTTGCGCTGGCAGGGTTGGTTCTGCTGGCCCCGGCAACGGTGCTTCGCGCCGAGACACTGGCCGATGCGCTCAAGGATGCCTATCTCAACAGCGGTCTTCTGGATCAGAACCGCGCCCTGTTGCGCGCCGCCGACGAGGATGTGGCGCAGGCCGTTGCGGCGCTGCGCCCGATCATCGACTGGAGCACCGATATCACGCGCAATTTCAGCCGCGTGCGCTCGGGCTCGTCCAACACCTTCAACCCGGGGGCGAACGGCACCGCCGAGACCACCGCCAATATCGGCCTCACCGGCTCGCTCCTGCTCTATGATTTCGGGCGCAGCGATTTCCTGACCGAGGCGACAAAGGAGACGGTTCTTGCCACCCGCGAGACGCTGCGCAGTGTCGAACAGCAGGTGCTTCTGATCGCCGTGCAGGCCTATATGAACGTCATCCGCAACCGCGAATTCGTCGATCTGCGCCGCAACAACCTGCGGCTTTTGCAGGAGGAATTGCGCGCGGCCAACGACCGGTTCGAAGTGGGCGAGGTGACGCGCACCGATGTCTCGCAGGCCGAGGCGGCGGTGGCTCTGGCGCAAAGCGGTCTGGCCGTGGCGGAGGGCGATCTGACCCGTGCGGTCGAAGAATTCCGCGAGGCGGTGGGGCGCGCGCCGGGCGACTTGCGCGCGCCGGGAGATCTGCCGTCACTGGGAAGCGATGTGGACGGCGCGAAGGCCGCTGCGGAGCGTCGCCACCCCGATGTTCTCGGGGCGCAGCGCAACGTGACTGTGGCCGAACTCAATATCAACGCGGCGGCGGCGGCCAGGTTGCCGCAGGTCAACCTGATCGGGCGGCTTGGGGCAACGAACGAATTGACCGGCTCGGGCTTTTCGCGCTCGGGCAGTGTCGGGGTGGAATTGCGAGGGCCGATCTATCAGGGCGGACGGATCAGTTCGCTGGAGCGGCAGGCGCGCGCGCAGCGCGATGCACAGCTTGCGCGGCTTCACCTGGCCGGGCTTCAGGTGAAGCAGGATGTGGGCAACGGCTTTGCCAACCTGCGCGCCGCACGCGCCTCGCGCACGGCCAATATCGAGGCGGTACGGGCCGCACGGGTCGCCTTCGAGGGCACGCGGGAGGAGGCGATGCTGGGCGCGCGCACGACGCTGGACGTGCTTGATTCAGAGCAGAACCTGCTTGATGCGCAGGCCAATCTCATTTCGGCCAATGCCGATGTGGTGATTGCGGCCTATTCGGTGCTGGCGGCGATCGGAGAGTTGACGGTGACGGATCTGAACCTTGGCGTGCAGACCTATGATCCGGCGGCCTATTACGATCTGGTCAAGACCGCGCCGGTGCCGATCAGCCCTCAGGGCCAGCAACTCGACCGGGTGCTGCGCGCGCTCGGAAAACAGTGAAAACTTTCTGAAACGGTTGTGCGGGCCGCGTCTCGCGGGTAAACTTTTCCGTGAGCAGACAAGAGGGCAGGCATGTCGGACCCCGTGACGAATGTCGATATCGAGGATGTTCTGGCATCCATCCGGCGGCTTGTGTCCGGCGGATCAGAGCAGGAGCGCGCTGCACCCTCGCGCAACGAGGCCGCCGAGCGGCTGGTGCTGACCCCCGCGCTGCGCATCGACGAAGGGGACGCGCCGCAGAAGGACGTTTTCGCGGCGGAGCCGGTCGTGACGAATGACGACCTGCACAAGTCCGGCGATCTGCCCGACGATCTGCCCGAGACAGAGACAGAGACAGAGAGCGAGGCCGGGACCGGGTTCGAGACGGAAGCCGGGAGCGCGGCCGAGGCAGAGGCAGAGACGGCAAGCGACGAGGCGGCCACGACTGAAGCTGCGGCGTCCCCGGACCGGACGGCCCAGTCTGCAGACATGTGGGAACCGGACGGCGATGACGAGGACGCGTTTTCCGATGCGTCCGAGGCCCCGAGGCTTGAATGGCGCGATGCCGATCCGGAGTTTGCGCCCGAGGCGGTCTCCTTTGATCCTGACGAGATGGCGGCGGATGATCTGGCCTCTGAAAGCTTCGCCCGCAGTTGGGATGCCGAAGACGAGGCCGTCGCCGCACCGTTCGAGCTTGACGAGGCGGTGATCGACGAGGAGGCGCTGCGCGATCTGGTGGCCGAGATCGTCCGGCAGGAGCTGATGGGCACGCTTGGCGAACGCATCACCCGCAACGTGCGCAAGCTGGTGCGCCGCGAGATTCACCGCGCGCTGACCTCTCAGGATTTCGACTGAACCGGCGGCGCGGCCAGCGATAGCAGCCGGTCGAGGTCCATCCAGTGCTCCAGATGGCGGGCGAGCGCGTCGAGCGTGCTCTCCACGGTCGTCTCGTAGAGCAGATCCGAGACCGCATCGAGATCGGCGAGATAGGCCGCGCGAAAGGCGTCCTCGGCAAACAGCCCGTGCAGATAGGTGCCCTGAATGCGCCCGTCGGGGGATTGCGCGCCCTCGATCCGGTCGCCGACATTGAGCCAGCCGCGCGCGCAATCGGGGCCGGTCGTCTCGCCCAGATGGATCTCATAGCCGCGCACCCCGGTGCCCGAGGCCGTGTGGCGTGCCTCGGTAAACCCTAGCCGCTTGCGCGGGCGCAGCACCGTCTCCACATCGAGATGACCAAGCCCCGTGACCGTGCCGGGTGGCCCCTCGATCCCGTCCGGGTCAGAGATGGACCGGCCCAACATCTGATAGCCGCCACAGACCCCCAGCACCCGGCCCTTGCGCCGGATATGGGCGGCAAGGTCGATATCCCAGCCATTGGCGCGAAACGTCGCCAGATCGGCGATGGTGCACTTGCTGCCCAAGAGCAGGATCAGATCGGCCGTGGCGGGCAGTGGCCTGCCTGCGGGCACGATCTCGACCGTCAGATCAGGCTCGTTCCCGAGCGGCGTAAGATCGTCGAAATTGGAGATCATGCCCAGGTGCGGCACCGCGATATGCCGCGCCCCGTGGCGCGTGATGCTGGTCAGGTCCTGCACATCCTCGGGCGGCAGGCGCCAGGCATGATCGAACCACGGCACCACCCCAAGCGAGGGCCAGCCGGTCAGATCGGCAATCGCCCGCTCGCCATCGCGGAAAAGCGCGATCTCGCCACGGAACTTGTTGACCGCAAAGCCCCGGATCATCGCGGCGTCCTCGGGGTCGATCACGGTTTTCGTGCCCACGATCTGCGCGATCACGCCGCCCCGGTCGATATCGCCCACAAGCACAACCGGCACGCCTGCCGCGCGCGCAAATCCCATATTGGCGATGTCGCCCGCACGCAGGTTGATCTCGGCAGGGCTGCCCGCGCCCTCGACAAGCACCAGATCGGCGGTGCGGCTGAGGCGATGGAAGCTGTCCAGCACCGCGCCCAGAAGGCGGGGCTTCTCATGCGTGTAATCCCGGGCGCCAAGGCTGCCCACGGGATGCCCCTGCACGATGACCTGCGCGCCGCGCGCGCCCTCGGGCTTGAGCAGGACGGGATTCATGTCGGTATGCGGGGCGCGGCCTGCGGCGCGCGCCTGAAGCGCCTGCGCGCGCCCGATCTCGCCGCCATCGCTGGTGACGGCGGCATTGTTGGACATGTTCTGCGGCTTGAACGGCGCGACCGAAAGACCCCGGAGAGAGAAAGCGCGCGCCAGCCCCGCAACCAGCATCGACTTGCCCACGTTGGAGCCGGTGCCCTGGATCATGATCGCGCGCGTCATCGCCCCCCCGCCAAAGCGAAGGCCCCGCCGCAGGCGACGGGGCCGGACATCTCGGTCAGCGGTCTCGCGCTCAGGCGGCCTCGGCCTCGGCCTGTGCTGCGGCGTGGCGACGCTCGCTTTCCTCGCGCGAGAGCGCGACGGAGGTGCGCACGCCCTTGGCGACGAATTCCATCAGCCCCTTGACGACGCGCTCGTTCGGGTCGATCCCGGCACAGCTCAGCACTTCGCGCCCGTCACGCGAGCGCGCCCAACGGGCGATCTGTTCCGGACCGTTGCCATATTTCTTGTCGTCGGAAATGGCATCATCCAGTGCGGCCAGCACCACGGCCGCGAAAAGTTTGCGCGCACGGTTGCCCTGTTCGGCATTGAACGCCGCGCCGTCAACGAAATCCTTCATTGTTCGTCCTGTTCTTATTGCTCTTGCGTTTCAGGCATCCGGGCGGTTATGACCGGTTTTATTCGATTCGGATAGGCCGCAAATGCATAACATCTATGCAAAATGCGCATGGCTCTGGCGATCCGAAAACGAAATATGGTTGTCTTGCCACCCTGCACCCCGCGAGATATAGGAACGGGCAACATCATATCAACCTTTTGTCACGGTTTGGCCCAATGCCCAAGATCAACGGAAACGAGATTCGCCCCGGTAACGTGCTGGAGCATAACGGCCATCTCTGGGCCGCGGTAAAGGTCGATCACGTCAAGCCCGGCAAGGGCGGTGCCTTTGCCCAGGTCGAGATGAAGAACCTGCGCAACGGCACCAAGCTCAACGAGCGGTTCCGCAGCGCCGACAAGGTGGAGCGCGTGCGCCTCGAGCAGAAGGACCAGCAGTTTCTCTACGAGGAGAACGGCAAGCTGGTGTTCATGGATACCGAGACCTATGAGCAGATCGAACTGCCCGCCGATCTGCTGGGCGAGCGGCGCCCCTTTCTTCAGGACGGCATGACCATCACCGTGGAATTCCACGAGAGCGAGGCGCTCCATGCCAGCCTGCCGCAAAAGGTGGTGTGCCGCATTGTCGAGACCGAGCCGGTGGTCAAGGGCCAGACCGCGGCCAACAGCTTCAAGCCTGCGATCCTTGATAATGGCGTGAAGGTCATGGTGCCGCCCTTCGTGGGGCCCGACGAGGCGATCGTCGTCAACACCGAGACCATGGAATATTCCGAGCGCGCCTGAGCGCGCTCAGCACCCCAGCGGATCGACCCGCGCCGCGCCCGCGCTCATGCCGGGGGTGGCGCGGTCATGGCGCAGATACGCGATGCCGCGCCCGCCCGCCTGGGTATAGAGAACGCCCGCGCTCTTGCCATCCGCGGTGGTGATCTCGCTGCCCACGGGGGCCGCGCCATGGACAGCCACCAGCGCCAGACCCTTTTTGAGCTCGGTCTTGTGCTTCATGCGCGCCGTGACCTCCTGACCGACATAACAGCCCTTGCGGAAATCGACGCCGCCCAACCGCTCGAACCCGGCTTCGAGGATATAGGTCTCGGGCGTCAGCTCCACGCCCGTTTCCGGGATGAGCTGGGCCACGCGGATGCGGTCGAAATCGGTGCCGTCGGTGCCATCCGCATCGCCATAAAGCCGCCAGCCCAGATCGGCGTGGCGCGGATCGGGCAGGGCGCCCTCGGGCGCGGGGCCGGTGCCACGCCGGACCTTGCGGTCCGTCTCGGCAATGCCCACGTCCGCGCGCAGTTTATAGAGCGAGAGGCGCTGCATCAGCGACGGTGCAAGACCCTCGGCCACGTCGAGCCAGATCGCCCCGCCCCGGCGCAGAAGGAAGAAATCGGCCAGATACTTGCCCTGAGGCGTGAGCAGCGCGGCATAGACAAGACCGTGATCAAGCCGTCTGACATCGTTGGTGATCAGCCCTTGCAGAAAGGTTTCGGCATCGCTGCCGGTGATTTCGAGGATTGTCCGCGCCATGCCCGTTCCCTTGTGCCGTCGCGTCCAATATAGGCAAAGCGGACGCGGGCAACAGGGGGGACAGGCGATGCGCGCCGCGCTTTCGGTGGTGATTCCGACGCTCAACGCGGGGCGGGGCCTGCCCGAATGTTTCGCGGCGCTGTTCGAGGGGGTGCGGGACGGGCTGATCCGAGAGGTGGTGGTCAGCGATGGCGGCTCGACCGACGAGACCCGTCTCATGGCCGAGGCGGCGGGGGCGGTGATCGTGACCGGCGCGCCGTCGCGCGGGGGGCAATTGCGGCGCGGGGCCGGGGTGGCGCGGGGTGAGTGGCTGCTTTTCCTGCACGCCGACACGGTGCTGCCCGAGGGGTGGGCCGAGGGCGCGCGCGCGCATATGGCGCGGGGCGGGGCTGCGGCCTTTAGTCTGACGTTCGACGCGGGCGGGCTCGCCCCGCGTCTTGTGGCGGGGTGGGCCAACCTGCGCTCGGGTCTCTTCGGCCTGCCCTATGGCGATCAGGGGTTGCTCATCGCGCGCGCCGACTATGACCGCGCGGGCGGCCATGCCGATATTCCGCTGATGGAGGATGTGGCGCTGGCGCGCGCACTCGGGGGTCGCATCACGCTTTTGCCGCTGGCGGTGCGCACCTCGGCGGCGCGGTTCGAGCGCGAGGGCTGGCTGCGGCGCGGGGCACGGAACCTCTGGCTGCTCTTGCGCTATCTGTGCGGCGCGGACCCTGTGCGGCTGGCGGAGCGGTATCGGCGGGGGTAGCGGGCGATTTTATGAAAGGCCAAAGCGGTTTGCGCGTCGGGACTGGCCTGGTGCTGCCCGTGACGTATTCCCCCGCGCGGCTGAGCACTCTATGTCGAACGTCCGCATCGGTCCGGAAACGCCCCCCTTGCGTCAGCCTGTTTGCGTCTTGGCCAGACTTGCGGGATAGTCGGGCCAAGGGCGCTGAGTCCCTCAGGCCAGCGCGCAACTGAACCAAGGAGCAAGCCATGCGATTTGAAGCGCCACGCAGCGTGGAAGAGGCGGTGACGGCCCTGGCCGGTCAGACGGGGGCGCATGTTCTGGCGGGCGGCACCGATCTGTTGGTCAAGCTGCGGTCGGAGATGATCGAGCCGGAACTGATCGTGGATATCAAGCGCATCAAGGGAGTGCGCGAGATTGCGGCTGAAAAGGGCGGCTGGCGCATCGGGGCCGCGGTGTCGGGTGCCGAGATGGGCGAGCACGCGGGGCTTGTCGCGGATTGGCCCGGCGTGGTCGAGGCGGCGGGGCTTATCGGCTCGACGCAGGTGCAGGGGCGCGCCACTCTGGCGGGGAACCTCTGCAACGCTTCGCCTGCCGCCGATTCGGTGCCCGCGATGGTCGCCGCCGGTGCCGTGGCGCGGATCGTGGGGCCCGAGGGCACGCGCGATCTGGCGGTGATCGACGTCCCAAAAGGGCCGGGCAAGACCGCGCTGGCGCGGGGCGAGTTCATCGTCTCGATCTTCCTGCCCGCGAAGGCGCCGCGCTCGGGCGATGCCTATCTGCGCTTCATCCCGCGCACCGAGATGGATATCGCGGTGGTGGGCTGCGGCATTTCGCTGAGCCTTGACGAGGCGGACCGGGTGACGGCGGCGCGGGTGGCGCTTGGCGCGGTCGGGCCCAAGGTCATTCTGGTCGAGGCGGCAGCCGAGGCCATCAAGCGCCGGGTTCTGGACGAGGCGGCGCTGGCGGATCTGGCGGCGGCCTGCTCGAAGGCCGCGACACCGATAGATGACAAGCGCGGCACGGTCGATTTCCGCCGCCACGTGGCGGGCGTTCTGGCCCGCCGCGCGGCGGTGATCGCCGCGGCGCGCGCGAAAGGAGACAAGGCATGAGCCGGATACATGTGACAACCACGATCAACGGCGACGCGACGGAATTTTTGTGCGAGGCCGAGGCGACGCTGCTCGATGTGCTGCGCGACGAACTGGGCCTGACGGGCACCAAGGAGGGCTGCGGCACCGGCGATTGCGGGGCGTGCTCGGTCACCGTCGACGGGCGGCTTGTGTGTTCCTGCCTGATGCTGGGGGCCGAGGCCGAGGGCCGCGAGATCACCACCATCGAGGGCATGGCCACGGGCGAGCGGCTGCATCCGCTCCAGAAGAAATTCATCGAGATGGCGGCGCTGCAATGCGGCATCTGCACGCCGGGTATCCTCGTGGCGGCAAAGTCGCTCTTGGAGCGCAACCCCGACCCAAGCGAGGAAGAGGTGCGCTATTGGCTGGCGGGGAACCTCTGCCGCTGCACCGGGTATGACAAGATCATCCGCGCCGTGATGGAAACGGCGGCGGACATGCGGAGGGCATCGTGATGGCGCTTGATGACAGCAATAAAACCCGCGTTTTCAAGGTGGTGGGCACGCGCCCCGACCGGCCCGACGGCATCGACAAGGTGACGGGGCGCGCGCGGTTCGGCGCGGACATGGTGGCGCCGGGGATGCTGACGGGGCGCATCCTGCGCTCGCCTCATGCCCATGCGCGGATCCTGCGGATTGATGCGTCGAAGGCCGAGGCGCTGCCCGGCGTCAAGGCGGTGGTGACGCGCGCGGATTTCGGCGACGTGCCGGATCATGTCGCCGATATCATGGAGAACTGCATGGCGGGCGAGAAGGCGCTTTACGATGGTCACGCCATTGCCGCCGTGGCCGCCATTTCGCCCGCCGTGGCGCGGCAGGCGCTGCGGCTGATCGAGGTGGAGTATGATGTTCTGCCGCATGTGACCGACGTGGACGAAGCCATGAAGCCCGACGCACCGGTGCTCCACGAGGGGCGGCAGCAAGAAACCGTGCCGCCGGGCATGTCCCAGAACGTGATCGCGCGTTCTGAATTCGGCCATGGCGATATCGAGGCAGGGCTGAAACAGGCCGACCGCGTGCTGGAGCGGACCTATCGCACGGCGGCCACCCATCAGGGCTATATCGAGCCGCATGCCTGTCTGGCGACGATGAGCGCGGATGGGCAGGGCGATCTCTGGGTCTGCACGCAAGGGCATTACATGGTGCGCAACACCTGCGCTGCCATTCTGGGGCTGGAACAGGGACAGTTGCGCGTGACGGCCAGCGAAATCGGCGGAGGCTTTGGTGGCAAGACCACCGTTTTCCTCGAGCCGGTGGCGCTGATGCTGGCGAAGAAATCCGGGCGTCCGGTCAAGATGGTGATGAGCCGATCCGAGGTGCTGCGCGCGACGGGGCCGACCTCGTCCACCTCCATCGACGTGAAAATCGGCATGAGGAAAGACGGCAAGATCACCGCCGCCTATGCCGAATTGCGCTATCAGGGCGGGGCCTGGCCCGGCTCGCCGGTCAATATGGGGGCAATGTCGGGCTTTGCGCCCTATGATCTGGAAAACGTCAAGACCGTGGGCTGGGACGTGGTCACCAACCGCCCCAAGGCCGCGGCCTACCGCGCCCCCGGCGCGCCGATGGCGGCCTTTGCGATTGAAAGCGCGATTGACGAATTGGCCAAGGGTTTTGGCCTCGACCCGCTGGCGGTGCGGCTGATGAACGGCGCGGATGAGGGCACGAAATCCTCTTACGGGCCGACCTATCCCGCCATCGGCCTCAAGGCGACGCTGGAGGCGGCGCATAAGCATCCGCATTGGACAGCACCTTTGGGGAAAAATCAGGGTCGGGGGGTTGCCTGCGGGTTCTGGTTCAACTTCGGCGGCGATACCTGTGTGAGCCTCAACGTGACGCCCGATGGCACGGTCACGGTTTCCGAGGGCAACCCCGATATCGGCGGCTCGCGCGCGTCGATGACGATGATGGCCGCCGAGGAACTGGGCATTCCCTACGATCAGGTGCGCACCATCATCGCCGATACCGGGTCGCTCGGGCAGAACGAGGTGACGGACGGCTCTCGCGTGACCTTTGCCGTGGGGCTGGCCACGATTGAGGCGGCGCGCTCTGCCAAGCGCGAAATGTGCCGCCGCGCGGCCATGATCTGGGGCATCGACGAGCAGGCCGTGGAATGGGAGGACGGGGCCGCACGCCCCGCCGGTCCCAATGCCGGGAAATTCCCGCCTATGACCATCAAGGAAATCGCCGCCGTGGCCTCCAATACCGGCGGGCCGATTGCAGGCCACCACGAGGTGACCGCCGAAGGCGCGGGCGTCAGCTTCGCCACCCATATGGTCGATGTCGAGGTGGACCCCGACACCGGCGCGACCAAGATCCTGCGCTACACGGTGTTCCAGGACGCAGGCAAGGCGGTGCATCCGTCCTATGTCGAAGGGCAGTTTCAGGGCGGGGCCGTGCAGGGAATCGGCTGGGCGCTCAACGAGGAATACATCTACGGCGAGGATGGCATCCTGCAAAACGCGGGCTTCCTCGATTACCGGATTCCCGTGGCCTCTGACCTGCCGATGATCGACACGGTGATTCTGGAAATCCCCAATCCCGGCCATCCCTACGGCGTGCGCGGCGTGGGCGAGACCTCCATCGTGCCGCCCTTGGCGGCGGTGGCCAATGCCGTTTCAGAGGCGGCAGGGGTGCGGATGACGCAATTGCCGATGTCGCCGCCGCGCGTGCTGGCGGCGATCCAAGCGGGGGGCTGATGGTCAAGGTGCTGCTCTGGGGGTCGCTTGCCGATCTGGCAGGCGGCGCGCGCGAGGTGGAGGTGGAGGCCGACACCCTGCGCGCGCTGCTCGACGGTCTGGCGCGCGATCACCCCGGATTGCGGTCTGAGTTGTCGCGCGGCATCTCGGTCTCCATCGACGGGCGCATCTACAACGATAGCTGGTTCACGCCGATCACCCCCGAGAGCGAGGTGGTGCTTTTGAAGCGATTGCAGGGCGGATGAGGGCAGGGCCACCCATCCTGTCGGGCGGCTGGAGCGGGTGAAGGGAATCGAACCCTCGTATTCAGCTTGGGAAGCTGCTGCTCTACCATTGAGCTACACCCGCATTCTCCTTGCAGATACCACCACGGGCCCGCAGGCTTCAAGCCGAAAGTGTGGCCATTTGCATCGCGCGGGGACTCGTCTATACCGGCGTCGGGCGGGAAATTGAAAGCAAAGGGCAGGTATGCAGACCATCACCACCACCGAGGCACTTGCCGCGTTCTGCGCGGCGGCGCGCGGGCACGATTATGTCACCGTCGATACCGAGTTCCTGCGCGAGCGGACCTATTATTCCAAGCTGTGCCTCGTGCAACTGGCCATGCCCGGCAAGGGCGATGAGGGTGCGGTGCTGGTCGATCCGATTGCGGGCGGTGCGGCGCTGTCGCTTGAGCCGCTCTACGAGCTTTTCCGCGATCCGAACGTGGTCAAGGTGTTCCATGCCGCGCGGCAGGATCTTGAGATATTCCAGGTGGATGCGGGCGTGATCCCGGCGCCGCTTTTTGATACGCAGGTGGCCGCGATGGTCTGCGGCTTCGGCGAGCAGGCAGGCTACGAGACGCTGGTCAAGCGCATCGCCAAGGGCACGGTGGACAAAAGCTCCCGGTTCACGGACTGGTCGCGCCGCCCGCTCACCGAGGCGCAGATGGTCTATGCCCTGGCCGATGTGACGCATCTGCGCCAGATCTACGAATTCCTTGCCCGCAAGATCGAGAGCACGGGGCGCACGAAATGGGTGGCCGAGGAAATGGCCGTGCTGACCAACCCCGAGACCTATCGCACCGATCCCGATGAGGCGTGGCGCCGCGTCAAGACCCGCAACACTGCGCCGAAATTCCTTGCCATCCTGCGCGAGTTGGCGCGGTTCCGCGAAACCTATGCGCAGGCGCGCGACGTGCCGAGGAGCCGCGTCTGCAAGGATGACGCGCTTCTGGAACTGGCCGCGACCAAGCCGCAGACGCTCGACGATCTGGGCCGCTCGCGGCTTCTGCTGCGCGAGGCGCGCAAGGGCGAGATCGCCGAGGGGATCCTTGCCGCCGTGAAGGCGGCGCTGGCCTGCCCGCCCGAGGCCCTGCCGCGCGTCGAGGACGAGGCGCGGGCCCCGGCCAATCCGGCGATTGCCGACATGCTGCGCGTGCTTCTGAAGGCGCGCAGCGAGGCGTCCGGCGTGGCGTCCAAGCTGATTGCCAGCGCCGCCGATCTGGACCATCTGGCCGCAGGCGGGCGCGATGTGGCGGCACTTTCGGGTTGGCGGCGCGATGTGTTCGGTGCCGACGCGCTCCGGCTTTGCGCGGGCGAGGTGGGGCTGGTGGTGCGCGGCGACACGGTCGAGGCCGTGCCGCTCTAACTTATTGATTTCGCATGTTCGAGAAGCTCAAAACCGGTTCCCACTTTTGAGCAACATGCATGGGCGCGTCAGAGGCGGATCACCTGCTCGTTCTGCCCGCCGCGCACGCGGATTTCGCGCGCGCCCCTGAGCTTCTGGCGCGAGATGAACACCGCTGCCAGAATCCTGCGCGCGCGCTCGGGTCCCTGCGGGGTATCCTCGGGCTGTTCGGCGCGAAGCTCATAGCCGATCACGCCGTCGATCGCCTCGCCCTCGGGATTGTCGGGGATGAGGCGCACGCCGAACGCGCCCTCGCGCAATGTCAGCCCCTCGACCCGAAGCAGCATGCCGCCCGAGGCGGGTTTGAGTTCGGCATTGGTGATCGCCGCGACCGGGGTGCCCGTATAGGGCGGATCACGCCGACGGCGCTGCATCGAGGCGAAGATGCCTTCGTCTTCGTCGCGCTCGGGAATCAGGGGGTTGGTGTTCGCGGCCTCTGCCTCGGCGGCGCGGCGCGTGCGTCGGCCAGAGAAGAGGCCGCGACGGCGCGGACGCTCACGGCCTGCGCCGCATCCCGCCAGAACGCCCGCCGCCGCAAGCCCAAGAAAAACCCGTCGCTTCATGCCCGATGCCCTCATCACGATCCGTGACTTGCCTACCCTATGGCCGCGCGGTTGAAAAGATGCAAGCGAGGGCTGGACCTGCCGCGACCCCGGCCTTAGGTCTTGCCCGACAGAGCGGGAGAGCGGCATGGCAAGCGAGGCCTTCGAAGAGATCGTGGCGGATTTCGAGTTTCTGGACGATTGGGAAGACCGCTATCGCTATGTGATCGACAAGGGCCGCGACATGGTCCCGCTGGACGATGCGCTCAAGGTGCCCGCCACCAAGGTCGAGGGTTGCGCCAGTCAGGTCTGGCTGCATCCACGCATCGAGGACGGGCGGTTTTCGTTCGACGGCGACAGCGACGCAATGATCGTGCGCGGCCTCATCGCGGTGCTGCGCGCGCTTTATAATGATGTGCCGCTGGCAGAGGTGGGCCGTGTCGACGCGCAGGCGGAACTCGCGCGGCTCGGGCTGGACGAGCATCTTTCGGCGCAGCGCTCCAACGGGGTGCGGGCAATGATCGGGCGCATCCGGGCGGTGGCGGCGGAGGCGGTGTAGGAAAATTCGTGCCGGTCCAGTGGGCTGCCTCTTGAGAACGGTAACGCAAAGTTCAAATACTTGGTGGGAAGAACAGGTTAATTTTTCCCGTAGATGGAGGGGGATGATGACCGCAAGCGACACGACGGCGGAATTGCGCGCCTTTCTCAAACCCTATACGCGCAAAAGCGACCTGCGCGGGGCCGCGTCCTTTCTGGGCACGCTGGCCGTCTATGGCGCGGCGCTTGGTCTCGGGGCCTGGGCGGTGGCGGGCGGATATTGGGGTGTCGTGGTGGTCTGTGCCGTGCTTCTGGCCTTCGCCTCGGTGCGGCTTTACGTGTTGCAGCACGATTGCGGGCATCATTCGCTGTTTGAAACCCGCTGGCTCAACGATGCGGCGGGGCATGTGCTGTCGCTTTTCTCGCTCACGCCCTACCGGGTGATGCAATACAATCACAATCAGCACCACGCCTATCTCGGCAATCTCGACCACCGCGAGACGACCGAGATCTACACCATGACGGTGCGCGAATGGCAGGCGGCCCCGTGGTATCGGCGGCTGTGGTACAGGCTCTATCGCAACCCGCTGGTGATGCTGCCCGTGGGGTCGGTCTATACCTATTTCCTCGCCTATCGCTGGCCGCGCAATACCGCGCGGGTGGGGGCGCTGGGCGTGATCGCGCATAATGTGGCGCTGGGGCTTTCCCTGCTGGCGGTCTGGGCGCTGCTAGGGGCGGGCGCGCTGGTGCTGGTGTTGGCCAGCGCCGCGCTCGGGGGGGTGATCGGCGTGTTCATGGTCTATCTTCAGCACAATTTCGAAGAGACCTATTGGGACCGCAAGCCGGAGCTCGATTTCCGCAAGGCAACGCTGGTGGGGTCAAGCTCGCTCGATCTGGGGTGGCTCTGGGATCTGGGCTCGGGCAATATCGCCTACCACGACCTGCACCATTACAATCCGGGCATTCCGTCCTACAATCTGCGTCGCTGTCAGAATGACCTGCCCGATCACCTCAAAAGCCACGAGCCGATCCGCTGGCCCGAGGCGTTGCGCAGTTTCTCCCTCAAGCTCTGGGATGAGCAGCAGGGGCGTCTGGTGCCGTTTCCGCGCGCGCATCGGACAGAGACCATCGCGGCAGAGTAGGGATCAGGCAAGGCTGAGCATCCCGTCATCCGCGCCCATCCGGTCGCGCAGCCGCTCCAGCCCGCGCTCGCGCAACTGGCGCACCCGCTCGCGCGAGATGCCGTGGATCGCCGCCAGATCGTTGAGGGTGAGCGGCGGGTCTTGCAAGACATTGGCGACCACGATGCGCCGCTCGCGCTCGGGCAGCGCATGGAAATGGCGGATCATCCCGGCGCGCAGGCGGGCGCGCGCCTCGGTTTCGGCATAGGCCGCCTCGGTATCGGTGTTCGGATCGGGCAGAAGCTCGAGCGCCTCGTTGCCCTCTTCGGTCACCGGCGCATTGAGCGAGGCGTCGCCATGGCCGAAAAGCGCCCGCATCTCGGTCAGCGTGTCGGGCGTGGTGCCAAGCGCACGGGCGATGCGGGCATCGCGGTCTTGCGCGCTCTCGCCGGGATGGGGCGGCATGGTTTCCTCGATGGCGCCAAGCTGAAAGAAGGCCTGCCGCGCCCGCGCCGAGCGCCCGCGCCGCACCAGCGACCAGTTGAGCATCCGGTAATCCTGCAATTCGGCGCGAATCCACCAGACAGCATAGGTGGCGAACCGGATGCCGCGATCCGGTTCGAACCGGTCCACCGCGCGCATGAGCCCGATAAAGGCCTGCTGCATGAGGTCGGGATCGGCCTGCGAGCGGGTGCGGGTAAAGCGCGCGACCATGGCGTGCGCCAGCGGCTCGAAGGCGGTCACAAGCCGGTTGCGCGCCGCCACGTCACCCGTCTCGCGCCAGGCGCGGGCCAGCCGCGCCTCCTCTTCCTGCGACAGAAGGGCAGGGCTGGACCGGCGCGGGCGGCGCTGACGGTCGGGGGGGAAGTAGGGTTTGTTCATGGCGGGGCTGCGCTGGTTATGGTTTCGAATCGAAACTATCTGCGCCGCGCGCTCTGGTCAAACCAATTTCGTTTCGCTATTATAATCCCATGGTGCACGAGACCCAACCCGACCCCGCGACCCTGGCCGAACTTCTGCTGCATGTGGCGCGCGCGAGCCATGCGGAGGAGGCGGGCGGGGCGCAGATGACGGCGGCGCAATGGACCGCACTGCGGTTTTTCGCGCGCGCCAATCGCACCTCGCGCACGCCCTCTGCCTTTGCCAGTTTCCAGGCGACGACGCGCGGCACCGCCTCGCAGACCCTCAAGACGCTGGAGGCGCGGGGCCTCTTGGCGCGGCGGCGCTGCGCGAATGACGGGCGCAGCGTGCTCTTTGACGTGACAGAAGCAGGGCACATGGTGCTTGCTCATGACCCGCTGCGGCACCTGAGCCGCGCCATCGGCGGGCTGGCCCCGGCGGAGCGGGATGCGCTTGGACGGCTCTTGCCCGATCTCGTGGCGCGGCTGGCAGAGATGCGCGGGGCCGAGGGAATCGGGACCTGCGGTAGCTGCACCCATTACGAGGAGCGCGGCCAGGGCGGCTATTGCGCCTGCGTGGCGATGAGCCTTGCGCCGTTCGAGATCGGCCAGCTTTGCACCCGCCACAGCCCGCGCCCGGCATTGGCAAGCGGGTAGGGGGGCTGTCTGCCCCCCGCCGCCCCTGCGGGCGGCCCCCCCGAGGATATTTTCGGCCAGAAGAGGCTCAGGCGAGGGTGCCCGCGGCGCTCAGATGGGTCTTGCCGCCGAGATAGGGGATGAGCGCGTCGGGCAGGCGCACCGAGCCGTCGGCCTGCTGGCCGTTCTCCAGCACCGCGATCAGGCAGCGCCCGACCGCGAGACCCGAGCCGTTGAGCGTGTGGACGAATTCGGGTTTGCCGCCGCCTTGCGGTTTGAACCTTGCGTTCATGCGGCGGGCCTGGAAATCGCCGCAGACCGAGACCGAGGAAATCTCGCGGTAGGTGTTCTGCCCCGGCAGCCAGACCTCGATATCATGGGTGCGGCGTGCGCCAAAGCCCATGTCGCCGGTGCAGAGCACGATGGTGCGATAGGGCAGGCCAAGCCGCTCGAGGATGCCCTCGGCGCAGCCGGTCATGCGGTCCAATTCGGCGCGGCTCTCGTCGGGGTGGGTGATCGAGACCATCTCGACCTTTTCGAACTGGTGCTGGCGCAGCATGCCCGCCGTGTCGCGCCCCGCCGATCCGGCCTCGGAGCGGAAGCATTGGGTATGGGCCACCATGCGGCGCGGAAGGCTCGATTCCTCCACCGTCTCGCCATTGACGAGATTGGTCAGCGTCACCTCCGCCGTGGGCACCAGCCACCAGCCATTGGTGGTCTCATAGCTGTCCTCGCCGAATTTGGGCAACTGCCCGGTGCCCTGCATCATCTCGGGGCGCACCAGCACCGGCGTCCATGTCTCGGTGAGGCCGTTCTCGGTGATATGGGTGTCGAGCATGAATTGCGCCAGCGCCCGGTGAAGGCGCGCCACCGCGCCCGAAAGCACGACGAAGCGCGCGCCGGAAAGTTTCGCGGCGGCCTCGAAATCCATGCCTGCGGTGACGGCGGGCAACTCGTAATGCTCTTTCGGGCGGAAATCGAACGTGGCGGGTGTGCCCCAGCGGCGCAATTCCACGTTGCCGGTCTCGTCCGCGCCATCGGGCACATCGTCATGGGGCAGGTTGGGGATCGCCATGAGCCTGTCGGTCAGTTGCACATCAAGATCGCGCGCCTGCGTCTGCAGGGCCGCGACCTCGGCCTTTTTCTCGGCCACCAGCGCGCGCAGGCGCTCGAATTCGGCCTCGTCGCCGCGGGCCTTGGCGGCACCTGCGTCCTTGCTGGCACGGTTCTGCTCGGCCTGTGCGCTCTCGGCGGCGTGGATGCGGGCGCGCCGCGCCTCGTCAAGCGCTAGGATGTCGTCCGAGACCGGCGCAAGACCGCGCCGCGAGAGGGCGGCGTCGAAAGCGGCGGCATTGTCGCGGATCGCGCGGATATCGTGCATGGGGCTGGTCCTCGGCTCGGATGAATCGTCACGCCGCGTGATAAACCAGATTTCGCGGCATGGACAGGGCGCGCGCCCGCGCCCTTTCGTGCCTTGCAAAACCCCGATCGCCCCCCTAGGTTCGCGCCAATTCGCGGGGGAGGTCCCGCAGCATCAAGAAGGACGCGACCCGATGGAAGCCTTTGCGCAATTCATACCCCTCATCCTCATATTTGCGATCATGTATCTGCTGCTGATCCGCCCGCAACAGAAGAAGATGAAGGAGCACAAGGCCATGGTCGCGGCGCTGCGCCGGGGCGATCAGGTGATCACGCAGGGCGGCCTGATCGGCAAGGTGGCCAAGGTCAAGGATGACAGCGAGATCGAAGTGGAACTGGCCGAGGGCGTCAAGGTCCGCGTGGTGCGCCACACCATCGCGCAGGTCGTCTCGAAGACCGAGCCGGCCGAAGGCTGAGCCGCGCCCCCTGACCCCTCTGAAAAGGCCCGATCATGCTGCAAATCGACCTGTGGAAACGTGTGACGATCTGGGCGATGGTGGCGCTCGGGCTGCTTCTGGCGCTGCCCAACGGGTTCTATACCAAGGTCGAGCGGCATAACGACGCCGCAGCCCTGGTCGAGGCGGGGGCCGATCCGGCGGGTCTGGCCGATGATCTCGCGCTCTGGCCCGACTGGCTTCCGTCGGGGCTGGTCAATCTCGGGCTCGATCTGCGGGGGGGCGCGCATCTTCTGGCCGAGGTCAAGGTGGGCGATGTCTATCAGGCGCGGCTGGAGGGCATGTGGCCCGAGGTGCGCGACCTGCTGAGGGAAGAGCGCGACCGCGTCGGGCCGATCCGCCTTCAGCCCGCGCAGGGGCCGGAATTGCGCGTGCGCCTTGTGGAGCGGCCCGAGATGGCAAGCGAGGCGGCGGCGCTGGTGCGCGGCCTTGCGCGGCCCGTCACCACGCTCACCGGGGTGGGCGCGAGCGACATCGACGTTACCACCCAAGGGGCCGACATCATCGTGCGCCTGAGCGAGGCCGAGCAGCGCGCCACCGACGAGCGCACCATGCGCCAGTCGCTCGAGATCATCCGCCGCCGTGTCGATGAGGTGGGCACGCGCGAGCCCACGATCATGCGGCAGGGGGCGGATCGCATCCTCATTCAGGTGCCGGGCATCGGCTCGGCAGCGGAGTTGAAGGCGCTGATCGGCACCACGGCGCAACTGACCTTTCAGCCGGTCGTGAGCCGCAGCGGCAATCCCGATGAAGCCCCCGGACCGGGCAACGAGATCCTGCCCTCTATCGACGAGCCGGGGACATTTTACATTCTCGAGCGCGCGCCGGTGGTCACGGGCGAGGAGCTGGTCGATGCGCAGCCCGATTTCGACCAGAACGGGCGCCCTGCGGTGTCGTTCCGCTTCAATCCGACCGGCGCGCGCAAATTCGGTGATTATACTGCGCAGAATATCGGCAATCCCTTTGCCATCGTGCTCGACGGCGAGGTGATTTCGGCCCCCGTGATCCAGAGCCACATTCCGGGCGGCTCGGGCATCATCACGGGCCGTTTCACCGTCGAGGACAGCACGCAACTGGCGGTGCTCTTGCGCGCGGGGGCGCTGCCTGCGGGGCTGGAATTCCTTGAGGAGCGCACCATCGGGCCGGAATTGGGGGCAGACAGCATCGCGGCGGGCAAGATCGCCTGCCTTGTCGCCTTTGCGCTGGTGCTGGTCTACATGGTGCTCAGCTATGGCATATTTGGCATTTTTGCAAATATTGCGCTGATCATAAATGTCGGGTTGATCTTTGGCCTCCTGAGCCTTGTCGGGGCGACGCTGACACTGCCGGGGATCGCGGGGATCGTGCTGACCATCGGCATGGCGGTGGATGCCAACGTGCTTGTATTCGAGCGCATCCGCGAGGAGATGAAGACGGCAAAGGGCGCGGCGCGCGCCATCGAACTGGGCTACGAGAAGGCTATGAGCGCCATCGTGGACGCCAATATCACCACCTTCATGACCGCGCTCATCCTCTTTGCCATGGGATCGGGGCCGGTGCGCGGCTTTGCCATCACGCTAGGTCTGGGCATCCTGACCTCGGTCTTTACCGCGCTCTTTGTCACCCGTCTGATCGCCGTCATCTGGTTCGAGCGCAAGCGGCCCAAGACGGTCTTGCAGGGGCGCGCGCTCAAGCTCGTGCCCGAGGTGACCTCGATCGACTTTTTCAGCCGCTGGAAGCTGTGGCTGGGCATCTCGGGGGTGATGATCCTTGTGGCGCTTGGCTCTTTCGCTATCCAGGGGCTGAATTTCGGGATTGATTTCAAGGGTGGCACCACCATCCGCACCCAGAGCGCGCAGCCGGTCGATGTGGGCCAATACCGTGCTGCCATCTCCGATCTGGGCTTGGGCGATGTCAGCATCGCCGAGGTGTTCGACCCGACCTTTGGCCCCGAAGAAAATGTGGCCATGGTGCGCATCCAGGCGCAGGACGAGACCGAGAGCGTCTCGCCCGAGGTGATCGCGCAGGTCGAGGCGGCCTTGCAGCAGGCGGTGCCGGACATTCAGTTCACCTCCGTTGAGAGCGTCGGACCCAAGGTTTCGGGCGAGTTGATCACGGCGGCGGTGATCGCGGTGGCGCTCGCCATCGGGGCGGTGCTCTTCTACATCTGGCTGCGGTTCGAGTGGCAATTCGCGGTGGGGGCGGTCGTGGCACTGGTGCATGACGTGGCGCTGACGGTGGGTGTGTTCTCGGAATTGCAGATCCAGTTCGATCTGGCGATCATCGCGGCGCTTCTCACCATTGTCGGCTATTCGCTCAACGATACCGTGGTGGTGTTCGACCGCGTCCGTGAGAACCTGCGCAAATACAAGCAGAAATCCCTGCGCGAGGTGCTCAACATTTCGATCAACGAGACGCTGAGCCGCACGATGATGACCTCGGTCACGACGCTTCTGGCGCTGATCGCGCTTTACGTGCTGGGCGGCGACGTGATCCGGGGCTTTGTCTTTGCGATGATCTGGGGTGTGGTGGTGGGCACCTATTCGTCGATCTTCGTGGCCTCGACCGTGCTCATGTGGCTGGGGGTCACGCGCGACTGGTCCAAGCCCGATGCCAATGCCGGGACGCAATTCGCCAACATAGATGCCTGAGGCGCTGGCGGGGGTTCTCGCCACGCCGGGGCTGGTCTGGCTGATCCTTGCCATTTCGGTGGCGGGGGTCGTGCGCGGGTTCACCGGCTTTGGCACGGCGCTGATTTTCGTGCCGGTGGCGGGGATGTTTCTGCCCCCGCAGATGGTGGTGGCGGTGATCACGCTGACGGGAATCGCCAGCACATCGGCGCTTTTGCCGCGCGCCTGGGGACAGGCGGACAGGGCCGAGGTGGGGCTGTTGGCCCTTGCCGCGCTGGTGACGGTGCCGCTGGGGCTGTGGCTCATGGGGTTGCTTGATCCGGTCACGATCCGATGGATCGTGGCGGCGGTGGCGGGGGGCACGCTGGCGGCACTCGTCGGGGGCTGGCGGTTCTCGGGGCAGGTCGGTCGCCCCATGCTCCTTGCCATCGGCGCGGTGGCGGGGGTGATCGGCGGGTTGACAGGGCTGACCGGGCCGGTGGTGATCCTCTTCTACCTTGCCGGTCAGGCCATGGTGCAGACCGTGCGGGCCAACACGATCCTGTTTCTGGCCGCGCTCGACGTGGTGATCGTGGCCAATCTGCTGCTGCGCGGCGCAGTCGAGGGGGCGGTTTTCGTGCTGGCCCTGACGCTGGCCGTGCCCTATTTCGTTACATCGCTGATCGGCCAGCGGCTGTTTGACCCGCGCCATCAGCGGCTTTACCGTTGGGCGGCTTATGGCGTCATCGCGCTCGCCGTTCTGAGCGGGCTGCCCGTCTGGACATAGGGAGGATCCCATGCGCATGACCGAGATCACATTCCCGGGCGCAACCCCGGTCGAGGGCTACGGGCCGGGATTTTTCCGCGTCGGCCGCGGCGTGATCGAGGGGGCGATGCTGGTCACGGCAGCATCGGCCCACTCCTGGGCGGGGGTCGCGGACACGGCCCCACTGCTGGCGCTCCGGGGCAAGGTGGATGTGATCTTTGTCGGCACCGGGGCGGACATGGCGCATCTGCCGCCCGCCTTGCGGTCCGCGCTGGAGGGGGCGGGCATCGGTGTCGAGCCGATGAACACGCCCGCCGCCTGCCGCACCTATAACGTGCTTTTGTCCGAGGGCCGCCGGGTCGCGCTTGCGGCGCTGCCGGTGTGACATGCGGCGCGGGCTTTGGCGCTTTTCGCGGCGCGGGCTTTGGGCTAGGCAGGGCGCATGGTGCTGAGCGTCTGTGATCTGAGCGTGGCGCGCGGGGGGATCCCCGTGCTGGAAGGGGTGAGCCTGCGGCTGGCCGCTGGCGAGGCGCTGGTTCTGCGCGGCCCGAACGGGATCGGCAAGACGACGATGCTGCGCACGGTGGCGGGGTTGCAGCCGCCGCTGTCGGGGTCGGTCGAGGCCGCGCCCGAGAGCCTTGTTTATGCGGGCCATGCCGACGGGATCAAGGCCACGCTGAGCGTCGAGGAAAACCTGAGCTTCTGGGCGCAGGTCTTTGGCACCAAGGGGATTTCTTCGGCAATCGAGGCGTTTGACCTTGGTCCGCTCGCCGCCCGCCCCGCGGGGGCGCTCTCGGCGGGGCAAAAGCGGCGTCTGGGGCTGGCGCGGCTTTTGGTGACGGGGCGCCGGGTCTGGGTTCTGGATGAGCCGACCGTCTCGCTTGACGTGGACGCGGTGGCGATGTTCGCGGGTGCGGTGCGCGCGCATCTGGCCCAAGGCGGGGCCGCTCTTGTCGCCACGCATATCGACCTGCGGATACCGGAGGCGCGCATCTTCGATCTGGCCCCTTACCGCGCCGCGCCGCTGGCGGTGGATGATTTCGACGGGGCGTTCCTGTGATCGCGCTGCTGATGCGCGATTTGCGGCTTGCCATGCGGGCTGGCGGAGGCTTTGGCCTTGGGCTTGCGTTTTTCCTGATCGTGGTGGTGCTGGTGCCGTTCGGGGTGGGGCCGCAAAGCGCGCTTCTGGCCACCATCGCGCCGGGCATCCTGTGGCTGGGTGCGCTGCTTGCCTGCCTCTTGTCGCTGGACCGCATCCTTGCGCTCGACTGGGAGGATGGCAGCCTTGATCTTCTGGCCACCTCGCCCTTGCCGATGGAGGGGATCGTCAGCGTCAAGGCGCTGGCGCATTGGCTCACCACCGGCTTGCCGCTGGTGCTGGCGGCACCGGTGCTGGGGGTGCTTCTGAACCTGCCGGTGCGGGGCTTTGGCTGGCTTGTGGTGTCGCTCGCGCTCGGCACGCCCGCGCTCAGCGTGATCGGCACGTTCGGCGCGGCGCTGACCGTGGGGCTGAAACGCGGCGGGCTGCTCTTGAGCCTGCTGGTGCTGCCGCTCTATGTGCCGACGCTGATTTTCGGCGCGGAGGTGGCGCGGCGCGGGGCCGAGGGCATGGCGCTCACCACACCGCTGGCGCTGCTGGCGGGGATCACCTGCGGCACGATCGCGCTTTTGCCTTTCGCCTCGGCTGCGGTATTGAGGGTCAACCTGCGATGACGAACGGAACCACGCCATGAACCTGAACACGCTTTGGGCCTATGCCAACCCGAAGAAATTCATCGAGACCACCGACCGCGTGCTGCCTGCGGTCGCGTGGCTGGCGGCGCTGTTGTTGGTGGCGGGGCTGGTCTGGGGCTTTTTCTTCACGCCCGACGATTTCCGGCAGGGCTCGACCGTCAAGATCATCTATCTGCATGTGCCCTCGGCGCTGATGGCGATCAATGCCTGGCTGATGATGCTGGTCACGTCGCTGGTGTGGATCGTGCGCCGCCACCATGTCAGCGCCCTGGCCGCCCGCGCCGCCGCCCCTGTGGGCATGGTGATGACGCTGATTGCGCTTGCGACCGGCGCGCTCTGGGGGCAGCCGATGTGGGGGACGTGGTGGGCCTGGGACCCGCGCCTGACCTCGTTTCTCATCCTGTTCCTGTTCTACCTCGGCTATATCGCGCTCTGGGAGGCGATCGAGAACGATGATACGGCGGCGGACCTCACTTCGATCCTCTGCCTTGTCGGCTCGGTCTTTGCGCTCCTGAGCCGCTATGCGGTCAATTTCTGGAATCAGGGGCTGCATCAGGGTGCCTCGCTCAGCCTCGACAAGAAGGAGAACGTGGCCGATGTGTTCTGGCATCCGCTGCTGGTCTCCATCGCGGGCTTTGTGCTTCTTTTCGTCGCGCTTGTGCTGATGCGCACGCGCACCGAAATAAGGGCAAGACGGATGCGTGCGCTTCTGGCGCGGGAAAGGATGCAGGCATGATCCCCGATCTGGGCAAATACGCGGTGCCGGTGCTGGCCTCTTATGGCGTGTCGCTCTTGCTCATCGCCGGGCTGGTCTGGGCCAGCCTGCGCCGCTCGGCCCGCGTGCGCCGCGCGCTCGATGAGGTTGAGGGCCGGAGGAAGACCGATGTTTAAACCCCTGATGCTGGCCCCGCTGATCGTCTTCGGGGGTTTTGCGGCGCTGGCGCTGGTGGGGCTTCAGCGCGAGAATCCCAACGAGTTGCCCACGGCGTTGGCGGGGCGGCCCGCGCCTGCGGTGCAGGTCACGCCGCTGGGGGAGGGACCGCTGTTGCAGGATGCCGATCTGCGGGGCGAGGGGGTCAAGCTGGTGAATTACTGGGCAAGCTGGTGCGCGCCCTGCCGGGTGGAGCATCCCAACCTCACGGGCCTTGCCGCCGAAGGGGTGACGATCTACGGCGTGAATTACAAGGACAAGCCCGCCAACGCACTCGGGTTTCTGGCGGAACTGGGCAATCCCTATGCCGCCATGGGCGCGGATGAGAGCGGGCGCATGGCGCTTGACTGGGGCGTTTACGGCGTGCCGGAAACCTATGTGATCGACGGGCAGGGCAATATCGTGCTGCGCTTTGCCGGGCCGATCACGGAGCGGGTTCTGGAAAGCACGATCCGTCCGGCAATCGAGGCGGCGCGGTAAGGGCCGTCACTGCGTCACCTCGCAGTGCTGCGCGGTCGGGGCGGGAAGCTGACAGCTAGGCTTCTCGGCGCTGGCCGCCCCGATAACCGCCATGGCGCTCAGAAATCCGGCCTGCATCAGAATGAGTATCGTGCGCATTGTCGCGTCCTTTCGTGCTCGTCTCCTGTCAAGATGGGCCATCCCCCGCGCGACAAAAGCCCCGGGCGGCGCACAACCCCGACAGCGCCCCGTGATCGGCGGAAATCCGGGCAAATCGCAGCTGCTCTGGCGAAAATCCGCACAGGGCGCGAAAGCGGCACATGTGAAAAACCGATAATCTTCATGCCGATAATTCAGTCACATTCCGCGCAAATCGCCGCTATAGGTCGGTCGCGGTTCGGGCAGCGTCGCAATTCGGAAAGTGGCGTTGCGACAAATTGACGAAAGCTGCGCACAGGCAACCGCGCGCGCGCAAGTATTCAGGGATTTCGGGCATGTCCGACCAAGAAGACGACATCATCCTTTCGGACCTCGACGATGAGGAACTGGTCCAGCAGATGTTCGACGACCTTTACGACGGTCTCAGGGAAGAGATCGAGGAGGGCGTGAACATTCTTCTCGGACGTGGCTGGGAACCCTACCGCGTCCTGACCGAGGCGCTGGTGGGCGGCATGACCATCGTCGGCAAGGATTTCCGTGACGGCATTCTCTTTGTTCCCGAGGTGCTTCTGGCCGCCAACGCGATGAAGGGCGGCATGGCCATTCTCAAGCCGCTTCTGGCCGAGACCGGCGCGCCGCGTGTCGGCAAGATGGTGATCGGCACCGTCAAGGGCGACATCCACGACATCGGCAAGAACCTTGTCGGCATGATGATGGAGGGGGCGGGCTTTGAGGTGGTCGATCTGGGGATCAACAACCCGGTCGACAATTACCTTGAGGCGCTGGAAACCGAAGGCGCGGATATCCTCGGCATGTCGGCGCTCTTGACCACGACCATGCCCTATATGAAGGTCGTGATCGACACGCTTGTGGAACAGGGCAAGCGCGATGATTACATCATCCTTGTGGGCGGCGCGCCGCTGAACGAGGAATTCGGGCGCGCCATCGGTGCGGACGCCTATTGCCGCGACGCCGCCGTGGCGGTGGAGACGGCCAAGGACTACATGGCCCGCAAGCACAACCGTCTGGCTGCGGGCTGAGCGCTGCACAAGGCGCAGGACGGCCCGCCATCCGTGCGGGCCGTTGGCATTCGGGGAGGTGGGGCATGGATGGCCCGAGCGACCGCGACCTGACCGAGACGGGGCTTGCCGCCGATGGCGAGGGGCGCATCCTGCTCATCGCCTGCGGCGCGCTCGCGCATGAGATTCTCGCGCTCAAGCGCCTCAACGGCTGGCATCACATGGACCTGCAATGCCTTCCCGCCAAGCTGCACCTTTACCCCGAGCGCATCACCGGCGAGGTGGAAAAGGCCGTCGCGCTTGCGCGGGGGGCCTATGACCGGATTTTCGTGGTCTATGCCGATTGCGGCACCGGCGGCCTCTTGCAGGCGAAATGCGCCGAGATGGGCGTTGAAATGGTGGCCGGGCCGCATTGCTATTCGTTCTACGAAGGGGTGGACCGGTTCGCCGCCCATGATGACGAGATCACGGCCTTCTACCTCACCGATTTTCTGGTGCGACAGTTCGATGCCTTCGTATGGCGGCCCATGGGCCTTGATCGGCACCCGGAGTTGCGCGACATGATTTTCGGCAATTATACCAAGCTTGTCTATCAGGCACAGACCGATGACGCCGCGCTGCGCGCCAAGGCGGAGGAGTGCGCACGCCGTCTGGGTCTGGCCTATGAATACCGCTTTACCGGTTATGGCGATCTGGCCGGGGCGCTGGCGGCGCAGGCGTAGCGCTGCGGAATTTTGAAAAAATTCCGGTCAAGAAAGTTTTGAACTTTCTTGGTATCGCCCGACTTGAGGGATCCCGTGAAGGCGGCGTCGCAAGACGGCTTCAGGCCGGTCGCTGCCCCGGCCACGCCGTTCAGCGCAGATGCGCCACCGCCTCGATGGTGCCGAAATCGGGATATTGCAGGATCACCGCCACCGGTGCCCCCTCGGGCCAGTCAACCGTCATCTCGAGCGGGCCGAGCGTGTCCCATTCGGCCACCTCGATCAGGTCGGTGACGATATTCACATAGGTGATCGTCCGCCCCTCGTTCTCTCCGCGCGCGATGGCGACGGTTTCTTCGGGCAGGTAGCGGGCAAGCTGCACCACGAGCGGCATGTCGCGCGGGGCCTGTGACGAGGCCACAAGCCGCAGCGAGGCGCCATCGCGGCTGACATCGACCGATAGCCCGTTCGATGCGTCCTCGTGGTGCTTGTCGATCAGTGCCATCACATCGCGAAAGCGGGTGCCGACCACGTGATCGGTGCCGTTGATGACCATCTGCGGCGTATAGACCATCTTGCGCCCGCCTGCCTTGGCATAGCCGCGCTGGCGGGCGGTGTTCTCGGGGCTGGCGAAGGTGTCTTCCCAGCCGATGTAGTCCCAGTAATCCACATGCAGCGACAGCGCGATCACATCCTCGCGCGCGGCCAGCCCCTCGAAGAAGTCGTCGGCGGGCGGGCAGGACGGACAGCCTTGAGAGGTGAACAGTTCCACCACCACCGGGCGCTCACCGGCCCCGGCGGCACCGGAAGCCAGCAGAGTGCCGACAAGCAGGCTTGCAAGAAGATGTCGCATAAGGGGGCGGTCCTGACGCATCGGCCTGTTGAACTGACTGTCCAAAGCTAGGCGTTCCCGCGCGAAATGCCAACTCAAGCTGTCGTGACACGGAGGTGAGAAGCTGAAACACGGATCAAATTGTGTGCAACAGTATACAAAAGCACCGCGCGCCTCTTGATCGGGCGCGGAATATCGGTCAGAAGCGGGGCAAACGTCATCCAGACCTGACCATGAAAGGACGGCACCCCATGCCTATCACAGTCGGACAAGACAGCGCCAAGACCCGCAAGACGCTGCGCGTCGGCGACACTTCCGTCTCCTATTACTCGATCAAGGCCGCCGAGGCAGCCGGTCTGGGTGATTTCTCGCGCCTGCCCGCCGCCCTCAAGGTTGTGCTGGAGAACATGCTGCGATTCGAGGATGGCAAGACCGTCTCGCTCGACGACATCCGCGCGTTTTCCGAATGGGCCGCCAACGGGGGCCGCGCCAATCGTGAACTGGCCTATCGCCCGGCGCGCGTGCTCATGCAGGATTTCACCGGCGTTCCCGCCGTGGTCGATCTGGCGGCGATGCGCGACGGGATCGTGGCGCTTGGCGGCGACGCGCAGCAGATCAACCCGCTGAACCCCGTGGATCTGGTGATCGACCATTCGGTGATGATCGACGAGTTCGGCAATCCGCGCGCCTTCCAGATGAACGTGGACCGCGAATACGAGCGCAACATGGAGCGCTACCAGTTCCTCAAATGGGGGCAGGGGGCGTTCAACAATTTCCGCGTGGTGCCGCCGGGCACCGGCATCTGCCATCAGGTCAACCTTGAATACCTCGCGCAAACCGTCTGGACCGATACCGACCAGTCGGGCGAGGTGGTGGCCTACCCTGACACGCTGGTGGGCACCGACAGCCACACCACCATGATCAACGGCGTGGCCGTGCTGGGCTGGGGCGTGGGCGGGATCGAGGCCGAGGCCGCGATGCTGGGACAGCCCATCTCCATGCTCATCCCCGAGGTTGTGGGGTTCGAGCTGACCGGCGCGATGGTCGAGGGCACCACCGGCACCGATCTGGTGCTCAAGGTCGTGCAGATGCTGCGCAAGAAGGGCGTGGTGGGCAAGTTCGTCGAATTCTACGGTGCCGGTCTCGATCACCTGCCGCTGGCGGATCGCGCGACCATCGCCAACATGGCCCCCGAATACGGTGCCACCTGCGGCTTTTTCCCGATCGACGACGAGACCCTGCGCTACCTGCGCAATACCGGTCGCGACGAGGATCGCGTGGCGCTGGTCGAGGCCTATGCCAAGGAAAACGGGTTCTGGCGCGGTTCGGATTATGCGCCGGTCTATACCGACACGCTCAGCCTTGACATGGGCACCATCGTGCCGGCCATCTCGGGGCCGAAACGCCCGCAGGATTACGTCACCCTCGATCGTTCCGCCGCCTCTTTCCTTGACGTGGTCTGCGAATATCGCGGCAAGGATGCGAGTGCCGCCGCCGCGGACATGGACGCCGAAGGCCCCGCCACGGCCGTTGCGCCCGACCCGCGCAAATCGGTCACGGTCAAGGGCGAGGACTATGCCATCCGTGACGGCTCGGTGGTGATCGCCTCGATCACGTCCTGCACCAACACCTCCAACCCCTATGTCATGATCGGTGCCGGTCTGGTGGCGCGCAAGGCGCGGGCGCTTGGCCTCACGCGCAAGCCCTGGGTCAAGACCTCGCTCGCGCCCGGCTCGCAGGTCGTGTCGCATTATCTCGAGGCGGCGGGGCTGCAAGAGGATCTCGACGCCATCGGCTTCAACCTCGTGGGCTATGGCTGCACCACCTGCATCGGCAATTCCGGTCCCTTGCAGGCGGAGATTTCCGACGCCATCGCCGAGGGCGATCTCATCGCCACCTCGGTGCTCTCGGGCAACCGCAACTTCGAGGGCCGCATCAGCCCCGATGTGCGCGCCAACTATCTGGCCTCGCCGCCGCTGGTGGTGGCCTATGCGCTGGCGGGCGACATGAACATCGACCTGACGACCGAGCCGCTGGGGCAGGACCGCGACGGCAACCCGGTCTATCTCAAGGATATCTGGCCCACGCAAAAGGAAATCGCCGAACTGGTGGAGGCGACCGTCAC
The DNA here is from genome assembly GCF_040547525.1 of Roseovarius sp. MBR-6. Classification (NCBI taxonomy): domain Bacteria; kingdom Pseudomonadati; phylum Pseudomonadota; class Alphaproteobacteria; order Rhodobacterales; family Roseobacteraceae; genus Roseovarius; species Roseovarius sp. MBR-6. The sequence goes on from NZ_JBEPPW010000022.1 coordinate 37,515, forward strand.
CCGCGAGGCGTTCCAGTCGAAATACGCCGATGTCTTCAAGGGCGACGACAAATGGCAGGCGGTCGAGACCTCCGAGGGCGAGACCTATGACTGGCCCGCGCAATCGACCTATGTGCAGAACCCGCCCTATTTCAAGGGCATGGCCAAGGAGCCGGGCACCATCGCCGATATCGAGGACGCGCGGATGCTGGCGCTTCTGGGCGACATGGTGACGACCGACCACATCTCGCCCGCAGGCTCGTTCAAGGAATCCACGCCCGCAGGCCGCTACCTGACCGAACGTCAGGTGCCGGTGCGCGAGTTCAACTCCTACGGCAGCCGCCGCGGCAATCACGAGGTGATGATGCGCGGCACCTTCGCCAATATCCGCATCCGCAACGAGATGCTCGATGGGGTCGAGGGCGGCTATACCAAGGGGTCGGACGGGGCCGAGACCTCTATTTTCGATGCCTCGATGGCCTGGCAGGACCAGGGCGTGCCGCTCGTGGTGGTGGCCGGTGTCGAATACGGGGCCGGCTCCTCGCGGGACTGGGCGGCCAAGGGCACGGCGCTTCTGGGCGTCAAGGCGGTCATCGCCGAAAGCTTCGAGCGCATCCACCGCTCCAACCTCGTGGGCATGGGCGTGATCCCGTTCGAGTTCACCGGCGGGCAGAGCCGCAAGTCGCTGGGGCTCAGGGGCGATGAGAGCTTTACCATCAAGGGGCTTGCCGATGTGACACCCTTGCAGGAGGTGACCTGCACCCTCACCCGCGCCGATGGCACGACCGAGGAGATCACCCTCAAATGCCGGATCGATACCGCCATCGAGAAGGAATATGTCGAGCATGGCGGCGTGCTGCACTACGTGCTGCGCAACCTCGCCAAATCGGCCTGATCGGGACGGGGGCCGGGACACCCGGCCCCCTTTCCCCCGGCACCCGTCATCCTCGGGCCTGACCCGAGGACCCCTCACCACCCCCCACGCCGTCATCCTCGGGCTTGACCCGAGGATCTCCCACCACGCTTCCCCAACGCAAAACACAGACACCCCGCGCGGAGTTGGGTTGCTGCCCACCCTATGGTTGTTTAAAGGTCTTTGGCATACGTGCTCCATCCCGGATGATCACGTTTCTCCTCGGCGATCCGCCCTCTTCATGGCAAGATCGGTCCTGAGAGACATTTGGACGGAGGCGCGGACATG
>NZ_JBEPPW010000023.1:0-28939 GCF_040547525.1 Roseovarius sp. MBR-6
CTTGCTCATCTTCGCTCCATGAAGGCTACGATGAGCCGGAAACCCTCCGTTCCGCAATATGCCTAAACTGTCCCATGGGTGCTGACGTCAGACATTCCACATTGCGGCGGATAACGTCCGATTCGAACCGGATCGGCAGGCCGTAGGGGGTGGCATCCACCCCGTCCCCAAACCCGTTGGCCCAGGACTGCACGTCGGTAATGAGCGGATCGGGAGCGCCCGCCTTGGCGGTCCCGGCGGCCACGGCCCCGGCTGCCGCCGCCACGCCGCCGCGCAGGAAGGCGCGGCGTGAGGTTGGTTTGCCCTTGATCGGTTCAGACATGGCGAATGCCTCCTTTCAACATGCTGTTACGCTCCAATGACCTTGACGCTGTCATTGGGGGCAAGGCGGATGGTGCCCTGCTTGCGGATATGGTTTTCCACCACATCCCAGATCTGCGGACCCTCGGTGCCCTCGTTCACGCTGGCCCAGCCAGCGACTACGTAATTTTTCGACGGATCAATCGCCTCGCCGGTCCTGAGCAGGGTCAAGTCGCTGATCCGGCTGCCCTGCGGCTGGTTGATGTCGATCCGGTAGCCAAGCCCGCCCGTGCGCACCATGTCGCCGCCCTGCTGGTAATAGGGATCCGGGTTGAAGATGTTGTCGGCAACATCCTCGAGAATGACCTTGATGAACTCACCGGTCATCTCGTTGCGATACGCCTTGCCATAGGTCATCGAGGTCACGTTGAAGATATCCTCGCGGGTGATGTCCTGACCGGGAATGAGGCTTGGCCCCCAACGGACGCCGGGGGACATGGCGATATCGGCGTCGCGCTCGGAAATCAGCGCATCGCAGATCAGATCGTCCCACGTGCCGTTGAAATTGCCACGCCGATAGAGCAGGCCGTCAGTCTGGCCGATCACCTCGGTCAACTGGTCGAGATAGGGCCCGCGCTGTTCGTCTATGAGCGCGCTCACCTCTTTGTCCGGTTCGATCACGTCCGAGAAAATCGGGATCAGCTTGTGGCGAAAGCCCATCATCCGGCCATTGCGCACGTCAAGATCGACCCGGCTCACGAATTTGCCGTTGCTGCCCGAGGCCACGATGATCGTCTCGCCCACCAGAACCGGCTCTGGGAGGGCGTCATGGGTGTGTCCTGACAGGATCACGTCGATGCCGCTCACGCGGCTCGCCATCTTCTTGTCCACGTCAAAGCCGTTGTGGCTGAGGCAGACGACCAGTTCGGCACCCTGCCCGCGCACCTCGTCCACCATCGCCTGCATATTCTCGTCGCGGATACCGAACGAGTATTCCGGGAACATCCAGCCCGGGTTCGCGATCGGCATGTAGGGAAAGGCCTGACCGATGACGGCGATCTTGACTCCGCCACGCTCGAAGAAGGTATAGGGCGGGAACATCTCGGCGGGCTCGTTCCATTCGGAGTCAAATATGTTCTGTCCCAGAGCGGCAAAAGGCAGCCCCTCGACAATCTCGTGAACGCGGTCAGTGCCGAGGGTGAATTCCCAGTGGAAGGTCATCGCGTCGGGCTTGAGCGCGTTCATCACGTTGACCATGTCCTGCCCTTGTGTGTGATAGCAGGTATAGGAGCCGTGCCACGTATCCCCGCCATCCAGCAAGAGCGCATCGGGGCGATCGGCGCGGATGGCGTTGATCACCGTCGCCACGCGATCCAGCCCGCCCACGCGACCATAGGTCTTGGCCAGCGCGGAGAAGTCAACATAGGTCAGCGCATAGGCTGATGGCGATCCGTCCTCGATCCCGTAGAGTTTTCGGAAGGCTGCGCCGGTCACATGCGGCACCACACCGCGATTGTCGCCCACACCGATATTGATCGACGGCTCGCGGAAATAGATCGGCTTTAGCTGCGCGTGAATATCAGTGATGTGGATCAGGCTGACATTGCCGAAGGTGTCGAATTGCAACAACTGATCCTGAGTAAGCGCCTGCTGCGCAGCGAGCCTTGCCCAGTTGCCGAAGGACGAGGCCCCCAGAATCGCCGAGGCAGCCATGCTGGTCTGAAGAAAATCACGCCGCGAGATCATGTCGGACCTTTCGAGCTTTCGCATATAACCCATGCGGAGTTTTGAATGTTTTGAGGTACAGAAACCCCGCCAGCCTGATGTCTGGCGGGGTTTTCCGGTTAGTTGCGCACCGACGGCCCTTCGACCGACAGCCCGTTGCCACGGCTGGCCACGTAAAGCTCGAGCGCGATGAACTCGGGGCTGCCTTCGGCAAAGGTTTCCCCCCGCGTGTCACGGATACAGCCCTTGAAACGGCCATGCGCCGAATTGAGCTTGGTGTTCTTCAGGCGATAGGTGGGAAACCCGTTGATCTGGCCTTGGCTCAGGTGATCCGCGCGGATCATGTTGCCGTAATTCTGCTCGTGGCAATTGGCGCAGGACAGTTCCAGCTGGCCGTAGCGGGTATAGTAGATTTCCTTACCTTTTTCCCATGTCTCACGCGCCGGGCCGTCGATGGCCACGTTCACCGGCATCCCGCGCGAGACCGACGAAATCAACGCTGTCATGTTGATCATGTCGCTGCCGGAATATTTCAGCGGCTCGGCCTTCATTTGCTCGGTGCGGCAGGCGTTGACCTGCATTTCAAGGGTCCGCACCTCGCCAGCGGCCTCGTTCCACTTGGGGTAGACCGCGCGCACACCCTTCATCGACTCGTCGACACTACCATGGCAGCTTGCGCAGGATTTGCCTGCTTCGCCTTCCACGGTATCCCAGCTTTCGCGCGCCTGTTCGACGAACATCATGCCGGGATTGTCGAAATCATCCGCCTGCATGGCGCGGGTTTCGGTGCCGCGAAAGTGCCAGCCCGAAATCACCTCGGGCAGCGCGCCCTCAAGCGCCGCCGAAGGTGCCGTCCGGGTGACAAGCTCCAGCTCTTCGTTGAGGATCAGCGTGTCGTCGACCGGCTCTGCAAAGGCAGGGCTTGTCAACATCGCGGTGGCCCCGAAAAACGCGGCGATCATGGTGTTTCTTGTCATTCTCGTCCCTCCCGTGACGATGGCAGCTCAGCCGAGCGCGATCTTCTTGGTTTCCTCGTAGATCGAGCCGTCATCGTCATACCAGGTGAACTTGAATTCGCCCGCTTCCGGCACCACGGCCTCGAACTCGAAATAGGGATTGGTCGAGATGGCCGGTTCCATCACCACATCGACGACCATCTGGCCGTTGAATTCAGTGGTGAAGCGGTTGATGATCGAGCGCGGGATCAGGTTGCCGTCTGCATCCTTGCGCTGGCCCGATTCCATCGTGTGGTTGATCAGCGTCTTGATCGAGATGGTTTCGCCGGCCGCGGCCGATTTCGGAAGCTTGATGCGGGGTTTTACATCTTGTGCCATGGTGTCTCTCCTTGAATGTGCTTAGCCGCCGCAACCGCCGATGGTGACCTTGACGTTGCGCGAGGCGCGCGCAAACGTGCCGTCCTGCATCTTTGCGATGGCGACAACATCCTGCGTTCCGGCAAGGCGGATCCGGGTCGATCCGTATTGCGATCCGGCCAAGGGGCCAAAGTTGAACGTGGCCACGCCCGGCGTCGGGTTGCCCGTGGCCAGCACAAGGATGGACACGGCACCCGGCGCGGACACCTCGACCGGCACGGTGTTGCCGTTTTCGGCGATTTCCGGCGCGGTCAGCGTGATGCCGGTGTCAGACATCGCTGCCCCGCCGGTGAATTCCGCGATCCGGTCCTCGGCGGCGGCGCTGGCGCGCATCGGCAGGCCAAAGGCCACGAAAGCCCCCGCGCCCATGATCATCACGTTGCGTCGTGAAAGTTGCATCTGTCGTTACTCCTGTCTCTTGCGCCCGCGACGGGGCGTGCGGTCATTCCTTGAGGGTCACCAGGTAGGCAACCACATCCTCGATCTGCTGTGCCGTCAGAAGCGGGCCAAACGTCTCGTCGGCGGCTTCGCCGGTAAAGGCGTTGCCCGGACGGGTGTAGCCATCGACGCGGTAGAAGCTGGGCATCATCGACTCGGGAAACATCATCTTGGCGTTGGCGACGATCCCGCGCAGTTCGGCCTCGGTCCAGCGGTCGCCCGCCCCATCAAGCATCGGACCGATTTCACCGTGAAACGGAATGTCGGCCATGTCCGAATTGGCATGGCACGCGACGCAGTTACCAAGCGAGCGGCTGCCCAGCACCTCGCGCCCTCGCGCTGGGTCACCCGGCGCTCCGGTCAGCGAGGTGGTGACGGCGCCGTCTTGATAAACGACATCCCCAGGGGCGATTTCGGCGGCGGCTGTGCCAGTGGCCAGCCCGGCCAGCGCCAAAGCAAGAATCTTGCGTTTCATGCGTCCTCCCTAACACATTCGGATTTCGGTATATCATAGGACACAAAAACCACATCACACAACATTAAATTCGGATTATTGAATTTAATGTATTCCCGCCCTCACCTTTGCCGCGCTCACTCGGACTTGGTAGCGGCGCGTTCGGCGGTCATCCGGGCGTGGTAGCGTTGAAAATCCTCTTCGCCGTCAAGCTCATACCGCTTTTCGCGCACCCATGTCAGCATGTCGAGCGTGGTGCCGGGTCCGAACGCGCCGGGCATGAGCGCTACCGCTGCATCGGCCGCCGTTTGTCCGTCCTCAACCGATTCGGGCAGGAACAGAATCGACGGGGTAAAGAGCAGCCCCCATTTGCGCGTGGCCTGCTTCTCGGTCAGCGATTCGCCGTCGAAATCGGTCACCTCGACATCGCCATGCAGGTTGATCTGCACGACAAAGAAATTCTCGCGGATGTAATCGGCGATCTCGGGACGGGGGAACACCTCTTTGTGCATCTTTTCGCAATAGATACAGCCGCGCTGTTCGACCAGCAGCATCAGGCGCTTGCCCTCGGCATTGGCCTCGGCAAGGTCCTCGCGCAGGTCCTTGAAGGTGTCGCGCATCCAGTCGGTCTTGTGCAATCCGTCGTCACCAAGCTCCGCCGCCGCGACCGGCAGTGCCAGCGCAAGTGCTGCCAGAAAGCTGAGAAATCGGGTCATGTCATCTCCCTCCTATATGGTCTGGAACACCGGAAACGTCTCCAGCATCCATTGCGCGATGTAATTGACGCTGTCGGTGGCGATCAGTGCGGCAAAGACGATCAGCAAAAGCCCCATCGCCTTTTCGACCTTGGGCAGATGGCGCCGGAACCGCGCGACAAAGCGCAAGAACGGGCCGATGAACAGCGCCGCGATCATGAACGGCGTGGTCATGGCCAACCCAAAGACCAGCATCAGGCCAAGCCCCTGCATCGCGGTCGATTCGGTGCTGGCGGTAAAGACCACCGCCGTCAGAACGCCACCCACGCAGGGCGTCCACCCGGCGGCAAAGGCAAAGCCCACCACATAGGCCCCCAGCACCGACATGCCCTTGGTCTCGCCCGCCTCCATCTGGAACACCCGGTTGAGAAAACCGATTTTCAACACACCGAGAAAGTGCAGGCCAAGCACCAGCACGATCAGCGCCGCCACAAGGCGGAATTCGGTCTGGTGCGCGCGGAACACCTGGCTAAGGCCGAAGGCCGCCGCGCCAAGCAGCACGAAAACCGTGATGATCCCGGCAGAAAACATCACCGAGGCGGCAAAGGCGCGCGCCCGCACGCCCGGCGCAAGCTGCCCGCCCGCGCCCACCGCCGAAACCGACGCCCCGGCCATGTAGCTCAGGTAAAACGGCACGATCGGCAACACGCAGGGCGAAAAGAACACGATCAGCCCCCCCAAAAAGGCGCTCAGCAGCGAGACATCGAACATTGGCACCCTCGGGGTTGCGTGATTTATATATTCAAACTATCATATGTTTTTGACAATTCGTCAATCGGGGCGCCTATGCATCTCAACGCTCTACTGGTCAGCCTTGCACTGACTGTGCTGCCAATTTCGTCGCAAGCGGCGGAACTGTTGATGGTGGAACGCCACGGATGCCATTGGTGCGACCGCTGGAATGCCGAAATCGCACCCATTTACCCCAAAACAACCGAATCCGCGCGCGCCCCCCTGCGTCGCGCGCAAATCAACGATCTGCCGCCTGACATCACCTTTACATCGCGCCCGGTGTTCACGCCGACCTTTGTTCTGATCGACGAGGGCCGCGAACTGGGCCGGATCGAGGGCTATGCGGGCGATGAATTCTTCTGGTTCACCCTAACGCGACTTCTTGACCAACACCCCGAGGCGACCGCCCCGCAAACGAGCAATTGAACACAACATGGCCCGAACAGCATGGACATAACAGCCCAAAGCCTTGATACGATGCACAGCCACGCCTGCGATGCGTCGGAATTCCTCAAGGCGATCAGCCACGAGGGGCGGTTGATGATCCTGTGTTACCTCACGACCGGCGAAAAATCCGTGTCAGAGCTTGAGGACCTGTTGTCGGCACGTCAGGCAGCCGTGTCGCAACAGCTCTCCCGGCTGCGGCTGGAGGGGCTTGTCACCCCAAGACGTGAAGGAAAGACCATCTATTACCGTTTGACAGACGAGCGCACAATGCGGATCCTGACGGTCATCTACGATATGTTCTGCCGCAAGGCCTGAGCGCTGCGTCTGGCTTGGCCGCGTGGATGACAGGGAGGGCGGCATGATTTCTGACATTCCCGAACAGTTTCTCATTGCTCTTGTGGCCTTTGGCGGCGGGGTGCTCTTGGGGCTTGCGGCGCGGGTCGGGCGGTTTTGCACGCTTGGGGCGATCGAGGATGTGCTTTACCAAGGCAGCGATACGCGCCTTCGCATGTGGGGGCTGGCCATCGGCTTTGCCGGGGTGGCGGCGTTTGGCATGGCGATGCTGGGGTGGTTCGAGATCGCCGCGAATGTCTATTGGCTGACCCCATGGTCACCCCTTGCCAGCGTGATCGGCGGGCTTCTCTTCGGCTATGGCATGTCGATTGCCGGGAATTGCGGCCATGGCGCGTTGGCGCGGTTTGGTGGCGGCGATTTGCGGGCCTTCGTGATCGTGCTGGTCATGGGGATTTCGGCCTATGCCATGATGTCGGGGCCCTTGGCGGCCCTGCGCGTGACGCTGACCGAGGCCAGCAGCCTGAGCTTGCAGACCCGCAGCTATGCCGAGCTGATCGCGCGCCTGACCGGCGTGCCGATGCTCTGGGGAGGAATGATCCTGTCGCTTGGGATCATGGTGCTGGCGCTTGCCTCGCGGGGGTTTCTGGCCAAACCGCGAGCGGTGTTCTGGGGGGCCATGGTCGGGGTGGCCATCGCGTCGGGATGGGCGGTCACCTCCTATGTGGCCACGCATGGCTTTCTGCCACAGCCGGTGGTATCGCATACGTTTTCCGCCCCGCTTGGAGATACCATCCTCTACCTGATGACCGCCAGCGGCGGCACCGCCTTCAGCTTTGGCGTGGCCTCGGTGTTCGGGGTCCTGGCCGGGGCCTTTGCGGGCAGCCTCATCAAGGGTCATTTCCGCTGGGAAGCCTGCGAAGACCCGCGCGAATTGCGCCGCCAGATCCTTGGCGGTGTCTGCATGGGCTTTGGCGGGGTGATCGCGGTTGGCTGTTCGGTCGGACAGGGCATGTCGGCTTTTTCCGTGCTGGCACTCAGCGCGCCGGTCACGCTTGCCGCCATCTTCGCAGGCGCGGCGCTTGGGTTGAAACAGCTTATCACCGGGTTTGCCTCGGTTTAGGTCAGCCCGGAATTTTGGGGGGTGACCCTTGGGCGCGGGCCATATAAATCGACGTCTGCCCAGTTCCTGACAGAAGCGTATCGCGCAGCGCGGCGGCGGCGCGCGAGAGCGGGCGATTGCGGCTCCAGGCCATCGACCATGTGCGGCGCAGCGGAAAGCCGGTCACATCCAGTTCGACCAGATAGCCGTGGGTCAGTTCCAGCTCGACCGTGCCACGCGACAGGATCGCCGGGCCAAGCCCGGCGATGACGGCCTGTTTTACCGCCTCGTTGGCCCCCAGTTCGTAATGGATGAGGGGCACCAGACCGGCCTCGGCGAAATGCGCCTCGGCGGCACGGCGCGTGCCCGATCCCTGTTCGCGCATGACCAGCGGAAACCCGGCGAGATCGTTGAGCGTGACCGCGCGCGTCCCGGCCAGCGGATGATCGGGGGCGGCCACGACGACAATGGGATTCTCGGCCAGGGGCACATGGTCGGCGTCAAGATCCGCAGGCAGGGCACCCAGAACGTAAAGGTCATCGCGGTGATCGGCGAATCGCTCCAGCAAGTCGCTGCGATTGCCCACCGTCAGGCGGATGTCGATGCCGGGATGGGCGCGGCTGAATGGACCGATGAGCCAGGGCAGGGTGTATTTCGCCGTCGAGACCACCGCCAGATCGAGCCGCCCCGCCGAAATCCCGCGCAGCGCCGCGATCCCGGCCTCAATCCGCTCGACCTCGGCAAGGATCGCCGCCGCGCTGCGCAGCACCAGGACCCCCGCCTCGGTGACCGAAAGCCTGCGCCCGGTCCGCTCGATCAGCGGCTCGCCGATCTGCGCCTCAAGCTGGCGCACCTGCGCGAAAACCGCCGGTTGCGTCAAATTCAGGTCCTCGGCGGCGCCCGTGTAAGACAGCCGCCGGGCCACCGCCGTGAAAACCTCAAGCTGGCGCAGGGTATACCGCATGAATAGAGAATTATGTATTCTTGAGATAAAAACAAACGATTTCTGATTATCCCCGCAGTCGCGCATCCTCGGCCCATCCAAAACGCCGGAGGAGGGCGCGAGATGAACAAGGAAGTGCGCAAGACCTATGATGCGGGGGTCAAGGACTACCGCGCAACATATTGGGAACCCGATTACGCGGTGAAGGACACCGATATCCTCGCCTGTTTCAAGGTGATCCCGCAGGCCGGTGTGCCGCGCGAGGAGGCCGCCGCCGCCGTCGCCGCCGAAAGCTCCACCGGCACATGGACGACCGTCTGGACCGACCTTCTGACCGATCTTGATCACTACAAGGGCCGCGCCTACCGGATCGAGGACGTGCCGGGCAATGACGACGCCTTCTTTGCCTTCATTGCCTATCCGGCGGATCTGTTCGAGGAAGGCTCTGTCGTCAACGTGTTTACCTCGCTGGTCGGCAACGTCTTTGGCTTCAAGGCGGTGCGGTCGCTGCGGCTGGAAGATGTGCGCTTTCCGATCTGGTTCGTGAAGACCTGTTTCGGCCCGCCGCATGGCATCCATGTCGAGCGTGACAAGATGGACAAATACGGCCGCCCGCTTCTGGGCTGCACGATCAAGCCGAAGCTGGGCCTTTCGGCCAAGAACTATGGCCGTGCCGTTTATGAATGCCTGCGCGGCGGGCTCGATTTCACCAAGGACGACGAGAACGTCAACAGCCAGCCCTTCATGCGCTGGCGCGACCGCTTCCTGTTCTGCCAGGAGGCCATCGACAAATCCGAGGCCGAGACCGGCGAGCGCAAGGGCCACTACATGAACGTGACCGCGCCCACGGTCGAGGAGATGTTCCAGCGCGCCGAATTCGCCAAGGAACTGGGCACGCCGATCATCATGTCGGATTATCTGACGATCGGCTGGGCGGCGCACAACTCGCTCAGCAAGTGGTGCCGCGACAACGGGCTTCTGCTCCATGTCCACCGCGCCATGCACGCGGTGATCGACCGCAACCCCAATCACGGCATCAACTTCCGCGTGCTGGCCAAGATGCTGCGGCTTCTGGGCGGCGATCACCTGCATTCCGGCACGGTGGTCGGCAAGCTCGAAGGCGACCGCGAGGCGACGCTGGGCTGGATCGACCTGCTGCGCGACCGGTTTGTCGCCGAGGACCGCACGCGCGGCATCTTTTTCGATCAGGACTGGGGCTCGATGCCCGGCGTCTTTCCGGTCGCCTCGGGTGGCATCCATGTCTGGCACATGCCGGCGCTGGTGGCGATCTTCGGCAACGATTCGGTGCTGCAATTCGGCGGTGGCACGCTGGGCCACCCCTGGGGCAATGCTGCCGGGGCCGCGGCCAACCGCGTCGCGCTCGAGGCCTGCGTGCAGGCCCGCAACGAGGGCCGCGCGCTCGAGAAAGAGGGCAAGGACATCCTCATCAAGGCCGCCGAGCACAGCCCCGAACTCAAGATCGCCATGGAGACATGGAAAGAGATCAAGTTCGAATTCGACACCGTGGACAAGCTCGACGTGCAGCACCGCTGAGCCGCAAAAGGGAGACAGAGATCATGAGCAACGTTCAGGACTATACATCGCGGCTTTCGGACCCGGCGAGCCGCAAGATGGGCACGTTTTCCTACCTGCCCGAGATGACGCCCGAGGAGATCCGCAAGCAGGTGGAATGGATCGTGCAACATGGCTGGAACCCGGCCATCGAGCATACCGAGCCGCAATTCGCCACTTCGAACTACTGGTATATGTGGAAACTGCCGATGTTCGGCGAGACCGATGTGGACGTGATCCTCGCCGAGATCGAGGCGTGTCACGCGGCCAATCCCGGCAATCACGTGCGGCTTCTGGGCTATGACAATTTCACCCAGAGCCAGGGCGCGAACATGGTGGTTCGGCGCGGCACCCCGGTCTGACGGTCCGGCCCGCCCCCTCACGGGGCGGGCCAGCCACACGAGAGGAGGAGACCCATGGACATGCCCGACCCCACCGCCGAGCACCGCATCACGTCCGAGCCCTGGTATCGCCCCGTGGGCGAGGAGGTCACGCTTTTCGAGGCCGCCTGGGAAGCGCGGATGCCGGTGATGCTCAAGGGTCCCACCGGCTGCGGCAAGACCCGCTTTGTCGAGCATATGGCCTGGCGGTTGGGCCGCCCGCTTGTCACCGTCGCGTGCAACGAGGACATGACCGCCTCCGATCTGGTGGGGCGTTTCCTGCTCGATACGAGCGGCACCCGCTGGCAGGATGGCCCGCTGACCTTTGCCGCGCGCCACGGCTGCATCTGCTATCTCGACGAGGTGGTGGAGGCACGGCAGGACACCACCGTTGTCATCCATCCGCTGACCGATGACCGCCGCGTGCTGCCGCTGGAGAAAAAGGGCGAGCTCTTGCGCGCGCATCCCGATTTCCTTTTGGTGATCAGCTACAACCCCGGTTACCAGTCGCTGATGAAAGACCTCAAGCAATCGACCAAGCAACGCTTTGGCGCGCTCGATTTCACCTGGCCCGAGGCCGAGACAGAGACCGAGATCGTCGCGCACGAGGCCGGATGCGATGCCGAGGTGGCGGGCAAGCTGGTCGAGATCGGCGCGCGGGCGCGCAATCTCAAGGGGCACGGTCTGGATGAAGGTATCTCGACGCGGATGCTCATCCATGCCGGGCGGCTGATGGTGCGCGGGGTCGCACCGCGCGCCGCCTGCGGCATGGCCCTGACCCGCCCGATCACCGATGACCCGGATATGCGCGATGCCCTCGATGCCGCCGTCGCAACCTGGTTATGAACTGGCGGCCTTGCTGCCGCCCGATCAGGCCGGGCTGGCCGGGGACTTGCCCGAGGCCCTGCATCCGGCGCTGGCCGCCGCCCTTCCCGATGCGCGCCGCCGCCTGTCGCCCCGCGGTCTCGACACCTGGCTGCGAGGCGTGGGCGGGCTCTATCGGCTCGGGCGCGGCGAGGCGCTGGTGCTGGCCTGGATCGAGGCCGCGCCGCAGGTGGCGCGCGATCTGGGTGAGGATATCCTCGCCGATTTCGCCACCGACTGCGCCGGTTTCGCCTCGCGCACCTCCGGTGCCGTGATCACGCGCATCGTCGCCACCGCGCCGATTGCCGCCCGCCGTCTGGGCGATGCCACGCTTTTTCGCAGCTATCTGCGGTTTCTTGAGCATCTTCTGTCGCGCGCGCCGCGCGGGATGCGTCCGATGCTCGATCAATTGGGTGACTTGCTCGACGTGCTCACGCTCGGCGGTTTGCGCCGCTGGGCCGATTGGGGGGCCGACGCGCATCGCACCGATTACCCGGAACTGGAACGCTATTTCGCGCTGGCCAGCGAGGAATCGCGCGCCGTGCTCAAGCGTGAGCGCAAGGGCACGCTCTTTGTCGATGTGCAGCGCCGCCTCGGCATGTATGCGCGCGCGCTCTGGGGGCGCGATTTCGTAATGGCCCCGACGGCGGGGGATTTCGACAGCCGCGCGGGGCTGCAACCCTATGTCGAGGGCTACACGCTCTACCTGCCCGATGCTCTCGATGATTGGCAGGGGCTGCCCGCGCTCGATCTCTACCGCGCCGCGCTGGCGCATCTGGCGGCGCATCTGTCGGCGCTCGATCACGCCCATCAGGGCGAGGGGATCAACGGGCTGCAAATGGCCTCGATCGGGTTGATCGAGGATGCCCGCGCCGAGGCGCTGGCCATCGCCCGCCTGCCGCGCCTGCGCGATCTCTGGGCCCCGTTTCACCAGCAGACCGGCCCGGGAATTTCCGGGGCTTTTGACCGGATCGCGCGCGCGCTGCTTCTGGGAAAGGCCGAGGACGATCTGTCGGACTGGGCGTTGCGTGGCTTTGGTGCCATCGACCCCGCCGACATGGCGGCCGCGCGTCGTTTGGGCCTTGCGCTGGCCGACCGGTTGCGCGAGCAGCCGTTCTCAATCTGGCGCGATCGCCCCTCCTGCCCCTATCGCTGCGATAACCGGATCCTGTGGGCGTATGAGGAGCTCGATTTCGACACCATCGCCGCCTCGCCCGCGCAGGTGCGCAAGCACGTCTCTGTCATGGAAATGGTCAACGAGGTCGAGGTCGAGACCGCAGGTGACGACGCGCAGGAAATCTGGGTGCAGGCGCATGAGTTGTTCGACGATGACGGCACCAGTTTCAACGAACGCGAGGGCCGCGAACCGTTTGCCCCGCCGGTCTTCTACGACGAGTTCGACCATACCATCCAAATGATGCGCCCGGCCTGGGCCACGGTGCTGGAACGCCGCGCGCGCATGGGCGACCCGGTCGGCGCCGAGGCGATCCTGCACGAGCATGCGGCGGTGATGCAGCGGCTGCGCCACCGGCTTGCGGCGATGCGCCCGCAGGGCGTGAGCCGGGTGCGCAAGCTTGAGGATGGCGACGATCTCGATCTAAATGCCGCCGTTGCCGCCGCCATCGACACGCGGCTCAGACAGCAGCCCGATCAACGGATCATGATGCGCCGCGTGATCAACCAGCGCGACACCGCCGTTCTGGTGCTGCTCGATCTGTCGGAATCGACCAACGATCCCACATCGAGCGGGCAGACCGTGCTTGACCTGACGCGCGCGGCCTCGGTGCTTCTCGCGGAGGCCATCGCGCGCGTCGGCGACAGCTTTGCCGTGCACGGGTTTTGTTCGGATGGGCGCGCGCAGGTGTTCTATCAGCGGTTCAAGGATTTTGCCGATCCTTGGGGCATGTCCGCCAAGGCCCGGATCATGGGGGCCGAGGGGCGGCTCTCGACCCGGATGGGGGCCGCGATCCGCCATGCCACGGCGGCGCTGGCCGGGGTGCGCGCGACCCGGCGGCTGATGCTGGTGATCACCGATGGCGCGCCCGCCGATATCGACGTGCGCGATCCGCTTTACCTGCGCGCCGATGCCCGCCGCGCGGTGGAAGAGGCGACGCGGCGGGGCATAACCCCGTTCTGCCTGACGCTCGATCCCGGTGCCGATGCCTATGGGCAGCGCATTTTCGGCCCGCGCAACGTGCAGGTGGTCGAGAAGGTCGAGCGCCTGCCCGAACGGCTGCCCGCGCTCTACGCGGCACTCACCCGCTAAGACCGTCCAAGCGCGGGAAATACGCCCCGGCAAAGCCGATGATCGCGCCCGCCACCTGATCGCAGGCCACGGTCGGCGTCACCCCAACCGGGCGCACCAGATACCATTGCCGCATCACCGGCAGGCCGGGGCCGCGCAAGAGCGACAGCCGCCCCGAGGCCAGTTCGTCACGCGCGGTGTGCAGCGACAGGAACGCGATGCCAAGCCCCGCGATCACCGCCTGCTTGATGATCTCGTTGCCACTGAATTCTATCATCGCCGGGCTTGCGCCCTCGCGCATCCGGTCGAGATAGCGCATCATCAGCGCCCGCGTGCCCGATCCGTCCTCGCGCACGACGAAGGTCTCCTCGAGAAGTTCGACCGAATCGAACCCGTCCTGCCCGGCCAGCCGATGACCGGGCGGCAGGAGAATCCCGTGCGGATGCGCTCCCAGCGGCTCGGACCAGACCGGCGGCACCCGTGGCGGGCGCCCCATCACCGCAAGATCGGCACGGCCCTGCTCGAGTTCCGCGATCACCTCGCGGCGGTTGCCGACATGCAGGCCGACCTCGATCTCGGGCAGCGCATCGCGCAGCATCCGCACCAGCAGCGGCGCGAAATATTGCGCGGTCGAGACCGTGCTCAGGCGCACATGGCCCTGAAACCCCGCCGAGACAGCGCGCAGATCGTCGGCGGCGTGCGACAAATTGGCGTCGATCCGCCGTGCGGCCCGCGCCATCGCCGCGCCCGACGGGGTCAGAACATAGCCCGCCCCGTCCCCCTCCCGACACAGCAACGGCCGCCCCACCAGGTCCTCCAGCTTGCGAATCTGGCTGTGAATCGCAGGGGTTGTCTGGTTCAGCGCCGCCGCCGCCGCCGTCAGCGAGCGGTGTTCGGCCACGCTCAGAAGCGTGCGCAACTGCTTGAGGGTGATGGCGGCAAGGGTCATGTTTTAGATTTTCGTTAATGCGCTCTCATAAGTTTTAAATTTCATGAAAACCCTCTGCATGCAACCACCGAGCCAATGATGGGAGGAGACATCATGCCGAAATTTCTCGATCACCTGCCCGAGGGCGTGGCACCTGATCTGGCCGATACGCTCGACCGGCTGGCAGGGTTTGGGGCCGCGCTGGCCCGGCGTATTGCGCGCGGCGGGCTGGATGAGGCGCTGGCCACCGCGCAGGGCAGCAACGCCGATGGCGACACGCAAAAGGCGCTCGACGTGATCGCCGATGACATGGTGCGCGCCTCACTCGAAGGCGGCGCGGTGCGCTATTTCGCCTCCGAGGAACAGGACGGGGTGCTGACCCTCGGCGAGGGCAGTCTCGCGCTGGTGATCGACCCGCTCGACGGCTCGTCCAACATCGAAACCAACGTCTCGGTCGGCACGATCTTCGGTCTCTACCCCGCCAAGGCCACGGCCGAGAAAAGCGTGCTGCGCCCGGCGCGCGAGCTTCTTGCCTCGGGCTACATGATCTACGGGCCGCAATGCTGCCTGATGCTGCGCGTCGGCGTGGGCGGGGTTCTGAAATATGTGCTCGACCCCGAAACAGGCCGGTTTCACAGCCTGGGCGAGATCGCACAAATCCCGGTCGAATCCTCCGAATACGCGATCAACGCCTCGAATTACCGTCACTGGCCCGATCCGATTCGCGCCTATATCGACGACCGCGTGGCGGGCACCGAGGGCCCGATGGGCCATGATTTCAACATGCGCTGGATCGCGTCGCTGGTGGCCGAGACGCATCGCATCCTGACGCGCGGCGGTATCTTCCTTTATCCCGGCGATGCCCGGAAGGGTTATGAGCAGGGGCGGTTGCGGCTGGTCTATGAATGCGGCCCGATCGGGCACCTGATCGAGGGCGCGGGTGGACGGGCGAGCGATACCACCCTGCCCATACTAGACCGTATGCCCAAAACCCTGCACGCGCGCAGCCCCTTCGTCTTTGGCAGCGCCGCCAAGGTCGCGCGCGTCGCCACCTATCACGACCTGCCCGAATCCGAGGTGTCGGCGCTTTTCGGCAGTCGTGGCCTGTTTCGGACCTGACCCAAGGAGAGAGCGACATGAGCAAGAAATATCCCATCGTTTCGGTCGTCGGCTCTTCGGGGGCGGGCACCTCGACCGTCAAGGGCACGTTCGAGCAGATCTTTCGCCGCGAGGGTGTCAAGGCGGTCTCGATCGAAGGCGACGCCTTTCACCGCTTCAACCGCGCCGACATGAAGGCCGAACTGACCCGCCGCTATGCCGAAGGGGATCAGACATTTTCGCATTTTTCCTATGATGCCAACGAGCTGGGAGAGCTGGAGCGGGTCTTTCGCGAATTCGGCGAGACCGGAACCGGGCGCACGCGGCACTATATCCACGACGCCGGAGAGGCCGAGCGCCACGGCGTGCCGCCGGGCGAGTTCACCGCCTGGACGCCGTTTGCGGGCGATGCCGATCTGCTGTTTTACGAGGGGCTGCATGGCTGCGTGGTCAATGACGAGGTGAACCTTGCCGGCTTTGCCGATCTCAAGATCGGCGTGGTGCCGGTGATCAATCTCGAATGGATCCAGAAAATCCACCGCGACCGCGACGCGCGCGGCTATTCCACCGAGGCCGTCACCGATACCATTTTGCGCCGGATGCACGCCTATGTGAATTGCATCTGCCCGCAATTCACCGAGACCGACATCAACTTTCAGCGCGTGCCGGTTGTCGACACCTCGAACCCGTTCATCGCCCGCTGGATCCCCACACCGGACGAAAGCCTTGTCGTGATCCGCTTCAAGAACCCGCGCGGCATCGACTTTCCCTATCTCACCTCCATGATCTCGGGGTCGTGGATGACGCGGGCCAATTCCATCGTCATCCCCGGCAACAAGCAGGATCTGGCGATGCAACTTATCCTGACCCCGCTCATCGAGCGGCTGGTCGCCACCGCGCGCAAGCTGCGCTGAGAGGAGATGCGCCCATGAACGTCCAGACCAAACCCGCCGACGAACGCCAGATGGCCAATGCGATCCGCGCGCTGGCGATGGATGCGGTGCAGGCCGCGAATTCCGGCCATCCGGGAATGCCCATGGGCATGGCCGATGTCGCCACGGTGCTCTTCAACCGCTTCGTGACGCTTGATCCGGGCGCGCATGACTGGCCCAACCGGGATCGCTTCGTGCTCTCGGCGGGGCATGGCTCGATGCTGCTTTATGCGATCAATCACCTCTTGGGCTATGACGATATGGGCATGGACCAGATCCGCGCCTTTCGCCAACTGGGGGCGCGCACCGCGGGCCACCCGGAATACGGTCACGCCAAGGGCATCGAGGTGACGACCGGGCCGCTGGGTCAGGGCATCGCCACCGCCGTCGGCATGGCGCTGTCGGAGCGGCTGGGCCATGCGCGGTTCCCTGACTTGATCGAGCATTTCACCTGGGTGATTGCCGGGGATGGCTGCCTGATGGAGGGGATCAGCCACGAAGCGATTGACCTTGCCGGGCATCTGGGCCTCGGGCGGCTGATCGTGATGTGGGACGACAACCGCATCACCATCGACGGCGATACCGGGCTTTCCACCTCCACCGATCAGCTTGCCCGGTTCCGCGCGGCGGGCTGGCATGTGCTGGCCTGCGACGGGCACAATCCGACCGAGATCGCCGATGCGCTGACCGAGGCGCAGCGCGATCCGCGCCCCTCGATGATCGCTTGCCGCACCGTGATCGGCCATGGCGCGCCCAACAAGCAGGGCGGGCATGACGTGCACGGCGCGCCGCTCGGGGCCGAGGAAATTGCCGCCGCGCGCGCCTATCTGGGCTGGGGTCATGCGCCGTTCGAGAACCCCGAAAACGTCTATGCGGCATGGCACAAGGTCGCCGCGCGCGGGGCCAAGGCGCGGGCCGATTGGCAGGCGCGGCTGGCTGCGGCCCCCGATCGCGCGCTGTTCGAGGCGCATCTGGCGCAGGACATGACCCCGCTCACCGCCGCCATGACCGCCCACAAGGCACAATTGCTGGCCGACAAGCCCAAGGTCGCCACCCGCAAGGCCAGCGAGATGGCGCTTGGCGTGGTCAATGCCGCGCTGCCCTTCAGCATCGGTGGCTCGGCCGATCTTACCGGCTCGAACCTGACGCGCACCAAGGGGCAGGTCCCGGTCAGCCGCGCGGATTTCAGCGGCTCCTACATCCATTACGGCATCCGCGAGCATGGCATGGCGGCGGCGATGAACGGCATCGTGCTCTCGGGCCTCTTCCGGCCCTACGGCGGCACCTTCCTGGCCTTTGCCGATTACTGCCGCCCGGCGATCCGGCTGGCGGCCCTGATGGGCGTGCCGAGCGTGTTCGTGATGACCCATGACAGTATCGGCCTGGGCGAGGACGGCCCGACGCACCAGCCGGTGGAAATCCTGGCAAGCCTGCGCGCCATTCCGAACCTGACGGTTCTGCGCCCCTGCGACGCGGTCGAGACCGCCGAAGCCTGGGAAATCGCCCTGTGCAGCACGGATCGCCCGGTTCTGCTGGCCCTTTCGCGGCAAAACCTGCCGCTGCTGCGCGAGGCCGTGGACGAGAACCTGACCGCGCGCGGGGCCTATCTGCTGCGCGGTGGCGCGGATCGGCAGGTCACGCTCATCGCCACCGGCTCGGAGGTCGAGATCGCCATGGCCGCCGCCGATCTTCTGGCCGCCGAGGACATCAAGGCCGCCGTGGTCAGCGCGCCAAGCTTCGAGCTTTTCGCCGGTCAGCCCGAGGACTACCGCCGCGCCACGCTTGGCATGGCCCCGCGCATCGGCATCGAGGCGGCGATCCGGCAGGGCTGGGATGCGGTGCTGCGTCCCGACGACGGCTTTGTCGGCATGACCGGCTTTGGCGCCTCTGCCCCGGCCCCGGCGCTTTACGAGCATTTCGGCATCACCGCCGCGGCGGTGGCCACCAAGGCAAAAACACTGATCTGAGGACCATATCATGACAACCAAGGTAGCCATCAACGGCTTTGGCCGTATCGGTCGCAACATCCTGCGCGCCATCGTGGAATCGGGCCGCACCGATATCGAGGTCGTGG
Source organism: Roseovarius sp. MBR-6 (assembly GCF_040547525.1). Classification (NCBI taxonomy): domain Bacteria; kingdom Pseudomonadati; phylum Pseudomonadota; class Alphaproteobacteria; order Rhodobacterales; family Roseobacteraceae; genus Roseovarius; species Roseovarius sp. MBR-6. Next base: position 18,654 of record NZ_JBEPPW010000023.1, read on the forward strand.
CGATCAACGATCTCGGCCCGGTCGAGACCAATGCCCATCTCATCCGGTTCGATTCGGTTCATGGCCGGTTCCCCGGCGAAGTGACCACCGGCGAAGACTGGATCGACGTGGGCCGGGGTCGGGTCCGCGTCACCGCCATCCGCAACCCCGAGGACCTGCCCTGGGGCGACGTCGATGTGGCGCTGGAATGCACCGGCATCTTCACCGCCCGCGACAAGGCGGCGCTGCATCTCAGGAACGGCTCGAGGCGCGTGCTGGTCTCGGCCCCCGCCGAGGGCGCGGACAGGACCATCGTCTATGGCGTCAACGACGGGGCGCTCACCGCCGACGATCTGATTGTCTCGAACGCGTCCTGCACCACCAATTGCCTCAGCCCGGTGGCCAAGGCGCTCAATGACGCCATCGGCATCACGCGCGGTTTCATGACCACGATCCACAGCTACACCGGCGATCAGCCGACGCTTGATACGATGCACAAGGATCTTTACCGCGCGCGTGCCGCCGCACTCTCGATGATCCCCACCTCGACCGGGGCGGCCAAGGCTGTGGGTCTCGTGCTGCCCGAGCTTGCGGGCCGTCTCGACGGGTTCGCGATCCGGGTGCCGACGCCCAATGTCTCGGTGGTCGATCTGACCTTCGAGGCCGCGCGCGACACCGATGCCGCCGAGATCAACGAAGCGATCCGCGCCGCGGCACAAGGGGCGATGAACGGTGTTCTGGGTTATACGGATCGCCCCAATGTCAGCATGGATTTCAACCATGACAGCCGCTCCTCGATCTTTCACATGGATCAGACGCGGGTGATGGAGAACCGGATGTGCCGCATCCTGAGCTGGTATGACAACGAATGGGGTTTCTCCAACCGCATGGCCGATACCGCCGTCGCCATGGGGAGGCTGCTGTGATCCGGGCCATCTCTGACATGGACGTGGCGGGCAAGCGTCTCGTGGTGCGCGCCGATCTCAACGTGCCGATGGCCGAGGGGCGCGTGGCCGACGCCACCCGCATCGCGCGCTTTGCCGAAGGGATGCGGCCGCTGCTGGAGAAGGGCGCGGCGCTGGTGGTGCTGTCGCATTTCGGGCGTCCGGGGGGCAAGCCGGTGGCCGGGGCCTCGCTGCGCCATATCCGCGACGATCTCTGCCGCGCGCTGCAATGCCCGGTGCGCTTTGCCGAGCATGGGACCGCCGCCGAAGAGGCCGCGCATCTTGCCCCCGGCCAGGTCCTGCTGGTCGAGAACCTGCGCTTTGATCCGGGCGAATGGGCCAATGACGAGGGCTTTGCCCGCCGCCTCGCAGCACTTGGCGATCTCTATGTGAACGACGCCTTTTCCTGCGCGCATCGGGCGCATGCCTCGACCGAGGCGTTGGCGCGGCTTCTGCCCTCTGCGGCCGGGCCGCTGATGATGGAGGAGTTGACCGCGCTGCAAGCGGCGCTGGAAAACCCTGCGCGACCTTCGGTGGCGATTGTCGGGGGTGCCAAGGTCTCGACCAAGATCGCGGTGCTGAAAAACCTCGTGGCCAGGGTCGATCACCTGATCGTCGGCGGCGGCATGGCCAATACCTTTCTCTTCGCGCAAGGCGCGCCGATGGGAAAATCGCTGCACGAGGCCGACCAGATCGCCACCGTGGCCGAGATCATGGCGCTGGCCGGAACAGCGGGCTGCACCATCCACCTGCCCGCCGATGTGGTGGTGGCGCGCGAGTTTCGCGCCGGGGCCGAGGCAGAGACGCTGCCCGCCGATGCCTGCCCCGAGGATGCGATGATCCTCGATGCCGGGCCGCGCGCCCTGGCCGGGTTCACCCGTGTTCTCGAAGGCGCGCGCACGATCCTGTGGAACGGCCCGCTCGGGGCCTTCGAGATCGCACCTTTTGATGCCGCCACCGTGGCGCTTGCCCGTGTCGCCGCCGATCTCACGCGCGGCGGCACGGTGGTCAGCGTTGCGGGTGGCGGCGATACGGTGGCCGCGCTCAACGCGGCGCAGGTCACCGATCAGTTCACCTATGTCTCAAGCGCCGGTGGCGCGTTTCTCGAATGGCTCGAAGGCCGCACCCTGCCGGGCGTGGCCGCCCTCATGCAAGACGAAAAGGTTTGACCCATGGCCCTCATCACGCTTCGCCAGCTTCTCGATCACGCCGCCGAACATGGCTATGGCGTGCCCGCCTTCAACATCAACAACATGGAGCAGGGGCTGGCCATCCTGCGCGCGGCGGCGAAATGCGACGCGCCGGTGATCTTGCAGGCCAGCCGCGGCGCGCGCTCTTACGCGGGCGACATCATGCTGCGCCACATGATCGAGGCGCTGACCGAAATGTATCCCGCGATCCCGATCTGCATGCATCAGGATCACGGCAATAACGAAGCGACCTGCCTTTCGGCGATCCGCCACGGCTTTACCTCCGTCATGATGGACGGCTCGCTGGAAGAGGACATGAAAACCCCCGCCTCGTGGGAGTATAACACCGCCATCACCGAGCGCGTGGCGCGCATGGCGCATTGGGTGGGGGCCTCGGTCGAGGGCGAGTTGGGCGTTCTGGGCAGCCTCGAGACCGGCCAGGCCGCCGAGGAGGATGGATCGGGCGCGACCGGCACGCTCAGCCATGACCAGCTTCTGACCGACCCCATTGAGGCGGCAGAGTTCGTGCGGCTTACCAAGGTGGACGCGCTCGCCATCGCCTGCGGCACCAGTCACGGCGCCTACAAGTTCAGCCAGAAACCCACCGGCGAGACGCTGGCCATCTCGCGCATCGAGGAAATTCACGCGAGGATCCCGCATGTGCATCTGGTGATGCACGGCTCGTCCTCGGTGCCGCAATATCTTCAGGATCTCATCAACGCGCATGGCGGCGAGATGCCCCAGACCTGGGGCGTGCCGGTCGAGGAGATCGAGCGCGGCATCCGCTCGGGCGTGCGCAAGGTCAATATCGACACCGACAACCGCATGGCGATCACCGGCCAGTTCCGCAAGGTGGCCATGACCAAACCGACCGAATTCGATCCGCGCAAGTTCACCATCCCGGCGATGGAAGAGATGCAGGCGCTCTGCCTCGACCGGTTCGAACGGTTCGGCACCGCCGGCAATGCCAGCAAGATCAAGGCCATCCCGATGGATGACATGGCGCGGCGTTACGCCGACGGGACGCTCTGATGCGGCGCAGGATCGTGGCGGGCAACTGGAAGATGAACGGGACGGTGGCCGATCTGGCCACGGTCGCGGAAATCTCGAACGCCGCGAAACCCGCCGCCTGCGAGGTGGTTCTGTGCCTGCCCGCGACGCTCATCCGCTCGGCGCGCAACCTTGTCGGGATGGAGCTTGGCGGGCAGGACTGCCACGCGCGGCCCTCGGGCGCGCACACCGGCGACATTTCCGCGCCGATGCTGCGCAATGCGGGCGCGGGCTGGGTGATCCTGGGCCATTCCGAGCGCCGCTGCGATCACGGCGAGAGCGACGCGCAAATCGCGGCCAAGGTGCTGGCGGCGTGGGAGGCGGGGCTTACGGTCATCCTGTGTATCGGCGAGACCGAGGCGCAGTATCGCGCGGGCGAGACGCTTGACGTGCTCGCAGCGCAGGTAATGGGATCGCTGCCCGAGGGCGCGACGCCCGCCAATACCGTCATCGCCTGTGAGCCGGTCTGGGCCATCGGCACCGGCCTCACGCCCGGACCCGACGAGATCGCCCGCACCCATGGCTTCATCCGCGCGCGCCTGCCCGACCCGGCGCTGTCGATCCTCTATGGCGGCTCGGTGGGGGCCACCAATGCGGCTGAAATCCTCGCATTGCCGGATGTCGACGGGGCCCTTGTCGGCGGCGCATCGCTCAAATCCGAAAGCTTCATCCCCGTCATTCACGCCACGGAGGCCGCTCATGTCTGACCGTTCCATCAAGATCGCCCCCTCCATCTTGTCGGCCGATTTCGCCGATTTCGGGCGCGAGATAGAGGCCATCGAGGCGCAGGGTGCCGATTGGGTCCATGTCGATGTGATGGACGGGCATTTCGTCCCCAATCTGACCTTCGGCCCACCGCTCTGCGCCGCCATCCGCCCGCATATCAAGACGGTGATGGACGTGCACCTGATGATCGCGCCGGTCGATCCCTATATCGACGCCTATGCGCGGGCGGGGGCCGATGTCCTGACCGCGCATCTCGAGGCCGGGCCGCATATCCACCGCACGTTGCAGGCGATTCGCGGTGCCGGCATGAAGGCGGGGCTCGCGCTCAACCCCGGCACCGGGATCGACGCGGTGCCGCATCTTCTCGACATGGTGGACCTCATTTGCGTGATGACGGTCAATCCCGGTTTCGGCGGGCAGAAATTCATCCATAGCCAGATCGACAAGGTGCGCGCCTTGCGCGCCCTGATCGGCGACCGGCCCATCCATATCGAGATCGACGGCGGCATCACGCCCGAGACCGCGCCGTTGATGGCGGCTGCGGGGGCCGATGTTCTGGTCGCCGGATCGGCAGTGTTCAAGGGCGGCAGCGTCGCCAATCCCGCGCCTTACGGCGAGAATATCCGCGCGATCCGCGCCGCGGCGGAGGCGGCCCATGCCTGAGGCGCTGATCTTCGACGTCGATGGCACGCTCTCTGAGACCGAGGAGGTGCACCGCCGTGCCTTCAATGAGAGTTTCGCCGACTGGGGGCTTGGCTGGCACTGGGACCGCGCCGATTATGCGCGGCTTCTGAAAACCACCGGCGGCAAGGAACGCATCGCCGCTTTCATGGCCGAAATCGGGGCATCCGGCGTGGATATTCCCGCCCTCCACGCCGCCAAGACCGCACGCTACACTGCGCTTGTGGCGAAAGGCGGGATGCCGCTGCGCCCCGGCGTGGCCGACCTGATCGCGCGCGCCCGCGCAGCTGGCCAGCGCCTTGCCGTCGCCACCACCACCTCGCGCCCCAATGTCGAGGCGCTCTGCCTCGCCTGCCTTGAGCGCCCCGCCGAGGCCGTCTTCGACGTGCTGGCCTGCGGCGACGAGGTCGCGGCCAAGAAACCCGCGCCCGATGTCTACCAACTGGCGCTCGACCGGCTCGGCCTTGCGCCCGAGGTCTGCCTCGCCTTCGAGGACAGCCGCAACGGGCTGCTTTCCGCCTTGCAAGCCGGGCTTGCGGTGATCGTCACGCCTTCGGCCTATACGGCGGGCGAGGATTTCACCGGGGCAGCGGCCGTCCTGCCCGATCTCACCCATTACACGGAGTAAGCCATGACAGGCGCCATTGTCTTTGATCTCGACGGCACGCTGGTGGACAGCGCGCCCGATATCGCCGCTGCCGCCAACCGCGTGCTGGCGGAGATGGATCACCCGGCCCTGCCGGTGCCGCTGCTCACGTCGTTCATCGGCCATGGCATTCCCAATCTGGTGCGGCGGGTGATCGACACGCTGGCGCTCGATCCCGCCATCCATCCCGAGATGAACAAACGGATGCTCGCGCAATATGGCGCGCGCCCCGCCGAGTTGACCCGGCCCTATCCCGGCGTGGTCGCGGCCTTGCAGTCGCTCCGGCGCGACGGCCACCGCCTGGGCGTCTGCACCAACAAGTATCGCGGCCTCTCGGTGCAGGTGCTGGACGCGCTCGATCTTTCGGATTTTTTCGAGGTGGTGATCGGCGGCAACACCCTGCCGCAGAAAAAGCCCGATTCGGCCCCGCTTCATGCCGCCTTTGCCGCGCTCGACGCGCCCCCGCTGCTCTATGTCGGCGATAGCGAGGTCGATGCCGAGACCGCCCGCGCGGCGGGGCGGCACTTCGGGCTTTACAGCGGCGGCTATCGCAGCACCCCGGTCGAAGACCTGCCCCACAGCTTTGCCTTCGACCACTTCGATACCTTGCCCGAATACCTTCGCGGGTTATGAGCCTCACAAATTCCTCAACGAGCATACTGGCAGCGTACCAAGTTTAGTCATGCCGCATATCGATCCTGCCACGCGCAAGTATCAGAGGTTCAGTCCTGCTATCCCACCGAGGCACATCAATGCCGTCGGGGCGCGGTTACAGCATCAGAGCCGGTCACAGATAACCGTGATCGTAGAAATCCATTCCAACTTGGAGAAGCGAGCCGAAATCAGTGCTATCGAGCCCAACGAGACGAACACTTCCACCACCAACCACATGGATAAGTGTGATTGAAGATGGCAGGCCAGAAATTGGCAGAGGTGATGTTGTGGTTGACCATTTCATAGAAAATTTCAATGGTCATAGAGACCTGCTGCAGGCTGCGATTGTTGGCCACTTCGACATCGCCGTTCTTGCGCGTATTCCACTCGGTTATCCGCATCAACTTCCTGCAACAGCTCGGTGATCCGTATGGCGGGCAGCCGGTCGTAGAGGTCAAGCACCAGTTCGTCCGCCTCTTCAGGCACCGCTGCGCTCAGGTGCTCGACATTGAGGATGCCGTTCTCGATCGACCCGCCGAGTGTGGCTCCGGCGCGCTCCGCCCGGCCAGCCGCGCCAGCCCATCGGCCATGCGTGCCGTGCGGTCGGCAAGCCAGGCTTCCGGATCGAGCGGCACTGCCAGTCTTGGTATGTCCTTCACCGCCTCGGCGGGAACCAGCGCCTGTTTCAGATCACCTTAGCGCCGGGATTGGGCGAGCCAGATATCGCCGGAGCGGAACGCATCCCGCAGATGGAACAATGGTCTTGCCCGGTTTTGGTTCCGGTCTCTTTGGAGCAAGGTTTGCCATGAAGCAGATATGGAATGGCAAAAATACACAGACGAGTTCCGGCGGCCGCGCGGTTCCATCAGAAGCGGCAAGTGCCGTGAGGAGTCCCGGCGGGTTTCAGGTGTGCGCGGCCAGCCCGGCGTCATCCAGCTGTTCGGGGTCTGGCAGGTCGCGCAAGCTCTCCATCCCGAAGGCCGCGAGGAACACGTCCGTGGTCACGAAGGTATAGGGGGCACCACGACGCGGCGCGCGCGGCCCGGTTCCGATCAGGCCCTGCGCATTCAGCCGCCCGATCAGGTCCCGGCTGATCTCACGCCCGAAGATGTCCTTGAGCCCATCGCGGGTGATCGGCTGGTGGTAGGCGATGGCGGCCAGTACAGCGACGTCGAATTCACTCAGATCCAGCTGTTGGTCGCATACATCCGCCGCTGCGCGGATCGCGGAGGCGTAGGCAGCCCGCGTCCGGAACATCCACCCACCGGCGGCTTGGGCGATCTCGAACGCCCGCCCTTCGAGATCGGCGGCAAGATCCTCGATCAGCAAGTCGACAGACACCTCCTGCCCGACGACCCGCGCCAAGTGCTCGCGTGGCACCGGCGAGGCAGAGGCAAACAGCACGGCTTCGATCCGTCGCATCCATTCCCGCCAGCGAAGCTCCGGCGGCAAGTCGGTCAACTCGCGGTCAAGCTCTGGGTCGGGGTGTTCCTTGGCCATCCCTACACCCCGTAAAGCCGGAAGGTGTCGCGCCCGGTCAACTCGCGCACCGCGCCGAGATCAACCAGCCGATCACAGAGCCGCCGCGCGGCGCGATCCGGCAATGGTAAGGCCGAAGGTGCGACGGCGTCATGGGTCAGGAACATCTCAACCGCCTCCCGTGCCCCCTTGGCCCGCAGCTTCGGGGCAACGGCTCTCAGGTGTTCAGCCCGTCGGCCCAGGTCGGCGGCAAGGCGGACAGCCTCGATTGACGACGCGATGAGCGCGCGAAGACAGGCCAGGCGAAGATCATCGCCATGCTTGCGCAGATCGGCGCGTTTCAGATCAGAAGCCAGAACCGGCATAAGATGCTCCCAGCCAAGCGCCTGAGCCAAGGCCGCGTCCGCAAGGATCAACCCTGCTATGTCTGCGCGTGGTGCCTCGGTGAGCACTGTCTCGAGCACCATCGCGGCACGGGTCACCGGCGCCCCTTTCCCCGCATCGAGCCACGTCGCGATCTGGCGCGGCTCAAAGGTCGGCAAAGCCCGACCGAGCGCCTTGACCGACATCGGCCGTTCCACCGCGCGTCGCCAGGCCAGACAGATTTCGCCCGCCGGGCCGGGCAGATCGCCGGGGCGCATCAGATGCACCGCGTCGCGCAACTCCCCTACCCGCTCCGGTCGCCCGGAAAACGCGACACAGGCCTCGGCTGCGCGCAGTGCGAGTCGGTCCCGCAACAAGGCTTGGAAGGCCGCCGCTTTGGCCACCGCAAAATGCAGATGGGCCAACGCCGCCCCTGACAAAAACGCCACATCTTCAGGGGTTTCGGCGCGGGAAGAAGTGACCCAACCCGGTATCCGGGCAAGGGTCTGTTCATCGCCAAGACTGGTCTCGCAAACAGAAGTCATGCCGAGACCTTAACTCGAGGCGGCGCTTACAGCCAGAAAATAGCGCCAAAACCGCCTTGTCTTGTGTGATCCTTTTGTGTCCAATAAGTTTGCATTATCGGACATTAAAAGATATGCTCCACGACATGTCAGAAAACAACGAGAAATTGAGCTTAGCGGCGCAAAACGGGTCTTCGATCAACGAGTGCGACAAGAGAGAGCGGCCTAACGACGAGGGCTTGAGTCTGCCGACCTTTGTGGCTGGTTCCGGCACCCTCGATCGGTTGGTCGACACCGCCCGCGACTATGCCCGCGCTGCAGCGTCCGACAACACGCTGACGGCCTACGCGAAGGATTGGGCGCATTTCGCGCGCTGGTGCCGGATGAAGGGCGCCGAGCCGCTGCCGCCTTCGCCCGAGATGATTGGGCTCTACCTGGCCGATCTGGCGTCCGGTTCGGCCCCCTCCCCTGCCCTATCCGTTGCGACAATCGACCGCCGCCTGTCCGGTCTCTCCTGGAACTATGCGCAACGGGGGTTCACCCTTGATCGCAAGAACCGCCACATCGCCGCAGTGCTCGCTGGGATCAGACGCAAACACGCGCGTCCACCCGTGCAGAAGGAGGCGATCCTGGCCGAGGATATTCTCGCGATGGTCGCCACGCTTCCTTTCGACCTGCGCGGGCTCAGGGATCGGGCGATCCTGCTCTTGGGCTATGCGGGCGGGCTGCGGCGATCCGAGATCGTCAGTCTCGACGTCCACAAGGACGACACGCCCGACAGCGGCGGCTGGATCGAGATTTTCGACAAGGGCGCGCTGCTCACCCTGAACGCCAAAACCGGCTGGCGCGAGGTCGAGATCGGGCGCGGCTCGTCAGATCAGACCTGTCCCGTCCATGCGCTGGAACAATGGCTGCACTTCTCGAAGATCGACTTCGGGCCGGTCTTTGTCCGCACCTCGCGCGACGGCAAGCGCGCGTTGGAGGCGCGGCTCAATGACAAGCATGTTGCGCGACTTATCAAGCGCACCGTGCTGGACACGAGCATCCGGTCAGACCTGCCCGAAAAAGAACGGCTGGCGCTGTTTTCGGGGCACAGCCTGCGTGCCGGCCTGGCCTCTTCCGCCGAGGTCGACGAGCGCTACGTCCAGAAGCAACTCGGCCACGCCTCGGCGGAAATGACCCGCCGCTATCAACGCCGCCGTGATCGGTTCCGGGTGAACCTGACCAAGGCGGCGGGACTATGATATATCATTCCTTGACGCCGCCAGCGCGGAAACATGGTTTGGAAGATCGCTTCGGGAATGCAGGATGTCGACGATGATCACTTCGTCCGGCTGATCCAGAAACACCAGAAAATGCTCCCCTGCCCTCGTGAACCGCAAATCCGCAGCATCATCGACCAAAACAGCACAGCTCCGGCTATGCGCCTGACCGTTCAGGATCGCCTGACAGCGGTCGAGTAGTTCCGTTTCATAAAGTTCGGCCTGCTTGAACCCGAAGTTCGCTATCGTTCACTTGGCAATCTCAACCAGGCTGGCCTCTGCGCGGCGCGTCAGCCGAAAGGCCCGTCGGATCGCCTCTTCTCCGCTACCTTCGGCAAACTCGCCTGACCTAGCTTGCGCCAATCCCTCGAGCAAGCCTTGCCGGATCCCTGCGAACTGAGCTTCTTCCTGTTCGAGCAGCCGTAGCCCCGCACGCATTGCTTCGCTCGCGTTCTGATAGCGTCCAGACGCCACCAAAGCCTGAACCAGCTGGTCTTGGGTTTCGGTCAGAACGACATTGCGTGTCACCATGGCATAAATCTCCTAGTTGGCAATATATGCCAATACAAAGTTTTGGTCAATAGTTTGAACCCTCGCATCGCCGTCGCCAAACGGTCGTTTATTAGCGATGTATGAAACTGCAAAAAGACTGTTTTGATGCCCCTGATCGGTTATGCCCGCGTATCGACCGAAGATCAGACATGGGGTAATCGCGGGTCCTCGGCCTCCTAAGCCCCACCAAGACTAGCAGGGTGGCTGCTCCCCGATATGATGAAGACACAGGCTCA
>NZ_JBEPPW010000024.1:0-27921 GCF_040547525.1 Roseovarius sp. MBR-6
ACCTGCGCTGGTGCAGCGATGGCTTCGAGTTCACCTGCTGGAACGGGGACATCGTCCGTGGCGCCTTTATCATCGATGCTCATGACCGCGAAATCATCGCTTGGCGCGCCGTGGTGAACGTCGGGATCAGCGGCTCAGACATCCGCGACATCATGCTCGAGGCCGTGGAACGCCGCTTTGGTGATCATCGTGCGCCGTCGGTCATCGAGATGCTGTCCGATAATGGCTCGCCCTATATCGCTAAGGACACGCAGATCTTCGCCCGCCAGTTGGGCCTGAAGCCCTGCTTCACGCCGGTTCAGAGCCCACAGAGCAATGGCATCTCGGAGGCGTTTGTAAAGACGCTGAAGCGCGACTACGTCCAGGTGACGCCGCTACCGGACGCCCAGACAGTTCTTGGATTGATCGGCGCTTGGATCGAGGACTACAATGACAACCACCCGCACTCAGGGCTGAAAATGCGCTCACCACGCGAGTTCATCGCAGCTCAAACCGCAACCGCCTGAGTGTCCGGTGAAACGGGGGCAAGACCAGTGTAATCGAGAGCCCCCAAACGCAAAAATCCCCCTGGGTTTTCAAGGGGACTTGCAAAACGTTGACTTGGCGTTGACTCGTTTTTGCGCGGGCCTTGCACAAGTGTTTTTGTCGGGTTCTAAGTCTTTGGAAAGGTTAGAGAATTTGGTTGCGGGAGTAGGATTTGAACCTACGACCTTCAGGTTATGAGCCAAAATCCACGCGATTCCAATAGCTTAGGGATTTCAAAGGCTTGCGGGCCAACCGTTTGATTTTGCGCGATTTCCATGTTTGCAGCGGGCGGGATTGACCGTCTTTCGGCAGCAAACTTGGTGCGAAACATGCATTCGTGGGTTGATGTGGCGTTGATGTAAGAGGATTGTTCGTGCGCCGACCATAATCGTTTTCGGCCCTGAACGGACCTTTGCTAGGTTGATTATCGCCGAAGTGCGTCTTTACCGAACCAGCCGTTCGTGCGGGCGCAGCATTTTCCAACTTGTGTGACCGGTGTGCGGGACGGAGCGCGCATTCGGAGCAGGCAATTTACAGCTTGGAATAACCAGCCTTAATGCGCAGAAGGCGGGATTTCCGCAGCGATCACCAATGCTCAATGCTTGGTGCTACTTCCAGCGACAAGTTCCATAACGCCATTTGGCCCAGCAACGGTGGCTACGTTTTGGAGAAGCAAAATGTCCTCCTGAGATAGGTCATTATTGTGCGCGACTATCTTTCTAACTGATGCCTCCGCAGGAACGTCGGCCAGTGCGACGTATTTTGAGTTCACTGAAATGGCATGGGGTGTGACGGTCTCAATTAGCGTCAAATGGTCCTTGCTCTGAACAGCAAGGTCGAACCTGTAGCGCCTTCCGCTCTCCCCAAGATACGGGAAACCTTTGGTAACCGTCCCCTTCGCCAGTCTCGGCTCTAGGAATTCGTAGATCACGTCTGCCAAATCACGCTCAGTCTTCTTGTTGTTGTCCTTGAGCGCGTTCCTTGCGGCAGCGGCCGCCGTGTTGGCGACGGCAACGATAGCAGTCTCAAGCCACTCGGAAGCATCTATCTTGAGGGATATCCTCCTCTCGCCAAACGCCACGTCGTATCTCTTGCACTCGGAGCGTATTACTCTCTTCGCAGCATCACCGTCCTGACCGTGGGCCATGATCACAGCGACCGTCTCCCCAGCATCATGGACGACAAAGCCCTCCCCGAGCTTCGCCACGTAGACGAAGACAGGCTCGAATGACGGGAACACACATGTCGTGCGGATCCGCGCGCCATTCTCTGTCTCCTTGCAAGCCCACAGTGAAGATGTGCTTGCCAGGATGATGTCGCACAGGGCTTTCATTTGAAGAGGTCCTCTCTGGAGGGCGGGTTCAAATCCCTCTGTTCAGGGGTAAAGTCTATCCCACATTCGTCGCAGATCAAAGCAAGAATATGTCCAAGCATTTGAGTCAATTGGGAAATCTCCTGCTTGATGGGGATCTCCCATTCATCTGGTGGCAGGCACTCAAGGACATACTCCCTATTGTGTTCCCACCGGTGGATATGGGTTCCGTAGACCTTCGCAGGTAGCCCGAACTTCCGCGCTTGAGGTGGGTTCCCATCATATTCATCCTGCGGCTTCACATCCACGCGACATACTTTCTTCCGCTCGTAGATCAGCGAGACGCTGGGTTGGTTGGTGGAGACCCGGTTGTAGCGAAAGGCCAGGTGCGCACGGGAGACGCCACCTGCCTCTTCGATCACCCATCTGGCGTCCAGCTGGTCTGGCCGACCGTTAGGCCTCCAGACTGGCTGGGAGCCTTTGAGACTCTTTTTGGCCCTTAGAAACTCGTCAATCTCGACGCACAGTCGAAGCTTATCATTCTTGCTCATAAGCAGAGGTTATTCGACCGACAATAGCTTGTCATCTCTGATGAATCATCTGATCGCAACTGTGCGCAATGGGCTCCTTGCGGCTTTGCGGCGGTGCGGAAAAAAGTTGGTTCCGTGGCGCGGCCAGAATGCCAGCTCCCAGCAATTCGGCCCCGCTAATCCGCACATGCAGCGATGACAGCTCCCCTCTCACAGCGTAGTTGGTTGGCGTTGAACGGGCCGCCCCTCAAGGCAACACCCCCACATCGCCGCGTTGATGAGGCCAAATTCCGCGCTCCCCTCAACGAGGGACACGCCCTTGTGACGGGCGGCCGCGATCTCGGCAAATCGCATCAGACCCACGCTCTTCCCGAAGGCTATCACGATTCTGTTTTTCTCGACGTCTGGTTCTTACGGGGGCGTATGGGGCAAGATCGCCTTCAGGACGAGTCCTTGGTGATTTGACAACCCTTAGATGAAAAACTGCCCCACAAACAATCACTGCCCCTGGCGGATAATTCCGGCTGCCAAGTGCCCAATCAAGGCCCAATAGAAGATGGATCACTCGATGAAACTCCCCCAGCGCGAATTCTATACCCTGAATGAAGTGGCGGCTCGTTGGGGGTGCACCCTGGCCGACATTGCCGGTTGGTCGGCAGCTGGTCAGTTGGATGTGATCACCGGCATTCCTCCCACCTTCTGCGACACCGAGAGAGTTTCAGGCACGGTTGTCATCTGCACCATGGACATCGTGCAGATGTTTCGCCGCTGTGGGACCGGCCCCAAAACCGCGAAGTTGCGCCGCCTGCGCACCGAAGACGCCACAGACTGGCTTTTTGTCACCGATCCGCCCGAGGGCATCGATGTGTCAATCGCCGATCTCTTTGTGCGCAGCAAACAGGTCATGAAGTTTGAGGACAAGCATGATCTGCTGCGTCGGGTCAGTGGCGGCACCGGGTCAGCATCGCCCTATGATTGGGACGGCATGACCAAGGCCTTTCTGATCCGCATCCATGACCACGGCATTCCGGCCAGCAAAGCCGAAATGATCAGCGACATTCAGGACTGGTTCGTGGCAAATTCGAACGGCGACGATATCCCAAGCGAGCGCTCCATCCGGCGCCATGTCGATGATCTGTGGAAGATGTTGAGTGAGCTCCGACAGGATGAGAACGCCTGACCCGGCGCGTGGTCAGGCCTCTTTGCGATCACTGTCCGCATCGCGGACCAGCGTCGGGCGGGGCCGGAATATATGCGCCACCGCGTCAACGCCCGCCCGTAGGGGCGAGTCCATCAGATGCGCATAGCGCTGGGTTGTCTGCATTTGTGTATGACCCAACAGCTTGCCGATCATCTCCAGTGAGGCCCCGCCGCTGACCAGCAACGACGCAAACGTGTGGCGCAGATCATGGATGCGCACATCGGGCAGATCAGCGATCTTTTGAATCTGCCGCCAGAAGTGGCGGATTTCCTTCACGGGCTGGCCGGGCACATCGCCGGGAAAGAGCCATGGCACGCCGCTTGGGACCAGCAGCTGGCGCTGGCGCACAATCGCCGCCACGTCACCCGAGACCGGCACCCTGTGGATCTTGCGTTGCTTGGTGGTGGCCGCAGGCTTTGACCAGACACCGAGTTCCAGATTGAACTGTTCAAACCGCGCTTGCCGCACCTCACCCAACCGCGCACCGGTCAGCATGCAAAGCCGGATGATCCCCGCCGCGCGCTGGTCTGATGCTGCATCCAGCGCCGAGGCCAGTCGGGCGATTTCCTGCGGGCTCAGAAACCGCTCACGCGCGGATTCGATGCGGCGGTGGAAGCCAGAGGCAGGATTGTCTTCGCGCCAGCCCCAGTCGATGGCCAGCGTGAACATCTTGCGCAACACCTCGCCCACACGGTTGGCACGCACCGGCGTGGGCTTGGGGCCCTGCAATTTGCGGGCGCGATTGTTGGGTTTGACCTTTGCCGGGCGCGCCCTGCCCTCGGCGATCTTCGCCAGCAGCTTTGCCACATCGGTCTTGGTGATGGCGGTCACCAGCTTGTTGCCCCAGTGCGGTGCCACCAGCTTGGCCAGCATCGCCTTCTGGTCTGCGGCATTGGCCGGAGCCAGTTTGACAACATGCTCGGCGATGTAGCGCTCGATCATGTCGCCCACATGCGGGGCGGTGCGCAGCTCGCTTTTCCCGGCCAGTGGATCGCCACCCTCGTCAATCTCGCGCCGCAACTGCCGTGCGCGGTCTCTGGCGGCGGTCACGCTCCATTCCGGCCAGCGCCCGATAGTCATCCGGCGCTGGCGACCGGCATAGCGATAATCCAGTGTGAAGGCGCGGCTGCCAGATCGGTAGATGCACACCGCAAAGCCGCGCACTTCGGTATCGAAGATCTGATAGTCGCGCCCTTTCACCGGCATGGGTTCGCGGACCGTTTTGTCATTCAATCTCATACGCTTGGGCATGTCACCCTCCTCTCAATGCCCGTGTCATGACGCGTGGATTCGCAGGCTTATCAAGGTAATCATGGGCCTATGGGCGGCGGGGAGGCACTGACCGGCGGTGAATGACACTGGCTGGCAGTCGCTTTGCACCCCGGCGCCGCCCGCATTCGGACGGGGATCGGGCAAACGGGGCGTGAACGGCAGTTTCTCCCCAGGATGATCGCCGCACGACCTGCACGCCATTGCGGCCCAATGTCGCCCGATGCCGCGTCGCCCGGAAAACCCCAATGAAATCAATCACCGGCACCGAGGTGCCAAGCCACTGTCACTCAGTGTCACAGCGCCGTCCGTGCCCAGCCGCCCGAATCCCTTGTTTTGCAGGGTTTGGTGCCCATCGCGCTGCCACGCTCTACCCTGCGCGCCCCAAACAAGCGAAGCGCCCCGCGCGCTGCACCGCAGCATGACTTTGGCAGAAATCGCAAAACCTCAATAAAACAAGGGGCGGCACGGGGGTGCAAAGCCAGTGTCACTCAGTGTCACTCAGTGCCTTCCCGCCGCCCCCGCCGATCTGCGCCTTCTCAAACCGGCAAACGCCCTGTTCGGGCAACAACCGGGAGAAACCGCATGACGCAGACACATCGACATCCCGCAGCACCGCCTGCGCCCTTGATGGCGGGATGGATCAGCCGCCTTGATCTGGCACGAGAGCTTGGCCTTTCCGTCGACACGCTTCGGCGCTGGGATAACCGGCGCATGGGCCCCGCCTGCGTGCGGGCCGGGCGCACGATCTACTACCGCCGCGCCGTTGTTCTGGACTGGCTGGAAAAGCAGGAGAGCACCAAGCGCGCAAACGGGAAGGGCCGCAAATGACCACCCTCCTGCCCCACCCGCCCGGCATTCCGACCTCGACCACCGGCGATTGGATGCACGACCGCCTCATCGAGGCGCGCGGTGTTTTGGCCGACACCACCCAGCATCCGGAATCTCTCGTGATCCTCGCGGCCAGGGTTGTCGTCGGTCAGTCCGATGATGCCCGTGAATGCGGCGATGCGCTTGAGGTGCTTCGCTTGCTGGACCGGCGCCCCATACTTGCCATCGCGGCGGCCGCCTTCCCGAAAGGCGGTGCGGCATGAACCGGCGCAGCACACCCGAGGCCGATGCCCAGCGCGCCATCGTGCAGGCCCTGCGGCTCATTCTGCCCCGCGACGCCATCGTCCATCACTGCGTCAACGAGGTCACCGAGGCCGGGCCGCGCGGCGCAAAGCGTCAGGCGATCCTGGTCGGCATGGGCGTCCATCCCGGATTTGCCGATCTGATCGTGATCTCCGGCGGCCGCGTCCTGTTCCTCGAGGTCAAAAGCGAAACCGGCCGACTGCGCAAATCGCAGGAGGTCTTCCGCAACACCGTCTGCGCGCAGGGGTTCGGCTGGGCGCTGGTCCGGTCGGTCGACGATGCGCTGGGCGCGCTGGCGGACAACGGCTTCACCAGCAGTGTCCGCCCGACGCGGAGGGCGGCACCATGAGCCACAAGGCAACTGTCTGGGCGCTTGACCAGCGCAGCATCAAGGGCACGACCAAGATCGTGCTCTGGCACCTCTGCGACCGTTACAACCCCGAGCATGGCTGTTTTCCGTCGCAGGAGCTCTTGGCCTATGACTGCCAGGTCAGCCGCTCCGGCCTCAACAACCATCTCTCCCGTCTGGAAAAATGTGGTCTGATGCGGCGCGAACGGCGCATCGACCCGATCACGAAGCGCCAGATGTCGACGCGCTACATCCTCGGCTTCGAGGAGGGGTTCACGCCGGTGCCCAGCACGGCAGCGGCCGGAAACCCATGGGAAATCGTGTCGTCAGAGGAAAAGCCGTGTCCAAATATCGGACACGGACAACCTGGCGAAGAACCATTCGCAAACAACGCGTTGGGATGCGCCACCGTCGAAAAGCCGTGTCCAGATTTTGCACACGGAGCCGTGTCCAGAAAACAGGCCGACCCGTGTCCAGAAAATGACCAAAGCCGTGTCCAGAATTTGGACACTAACCTTGTAAGAGAACCCTTAAGAGAACCTGTAAAGGAGGAGGAGGAGGAGGAGGACGCGGCTGCGCGCGAGGCCGATTTTGATCGGTTCTTCGCAGAGCTGCTTTCAGCGTTGGGCTTTGCCGCCAACGCCACCCTGCCCGCCTGGTGGCAAGGCTGGCCAGCCAGGACGCATGTTCGCCGCTGGACCCAAGACCTCGGGCTGTCAACGAGCCGGATCATCGAGGTCGCCATCGAGACCCGCCGCGATCATCCCGAACCGCCCGATGGGCCGAAGGCGCTGGATCGGTTCATGGAGCGTGCAGCCCGGCGCGATGCGCAGGCGGCCATCGCGACTTCGAAGGGCACAAAGGCCAAGCGGCGGCGCAAGGCAGATGCAGCACCCCGACCCGAAGACGATGAACTGGCGGCGTTCTACGCGGCCAAGGTCAATTCAGAAGGCTTCCTGCCCGCCAGCATGATCAGCAACGCAATGTGCGCAGCCATGCTGGCACGAGGCCTCGTCACGCCCGAGCGGCTTCGGCAGCGGGGGGTGCTGTGAATGGCATGGTGTCACGTCCCCGGCACGGATTGTCGCTCTGCGCAGGCGGCGGAGGCCTTGATCTGGGCCTCATGCTCGCCGAGCCCGGATATCACACCCGCGCCTTTGTTGAATGGGAGGACTGGCCTCGCGCCGTCCTCATCGCAGCCCAGCGCGCGGGGTATTTTGCCCCGGCGCCGATCTGGGATGATCTGCGCAGCTTCGACGCCCGGCCCTTCCACGGTGCCTTCGACACGGTGCTGGCCGGATATCCCTGCCAGCCCTTCAGCGCGGCCGGAAAACGCGGTGGTGCCGACGATCCCCGCCACCTCTGGCCCGAGGTTGCCCGCGTCATCCGGGAATGTTCCCCGGAATGGGTGTTCCTCGAAAACGTCGCCGGTCACGTCACCCTCGGCCTTGAGACCGTCCTGCGAGAGCTTTGGCGCATGGGCTACACGCCTGCGGCGGGCCTGTTCTCTGCGGCAGAAGTCGGCGCGCCGCACCAGCGGTTGCGGATCTTCATCCTGGCCCACACCGATGAGCCTGCATCCCGGCACGGCCAACTACAACCCGGCGGGAAACAGCGACTTTACCCGCAAGGCCGAGGCGCTGGCGCTGGGTATCACCAACTGGTCGACCCCCAAGGCGACGGATGGCGCGAAGGGTGGACCGGGGCAGAGCTATGGCGCGGGCGGGACGCCACCCCTGCCAGCACAGGCGGCGCAATGGCCGACCCCGGCTGCGCAGAACTGGAAAGGATCAAGCGAAGCCAGCATCACCCGGGCCGATGGCAAATCCCGGATGGATATCCTGCATTACCGGGCGGAACAGGGCTTCACCCGCCCGGACCCGGTGACCATGCCGCATGGGCGGCAGTGCTCGCCGCACGCCCCGATCTCGCGCCCGCTGTGGGCTTCGATGATTGCCTCGCATGGGCGGGTCGTGTCGCGGCGGATCCTGAAGGCCCGGACGCGGCGGCGGCTGAACCCGCTCTTCGTCGGATGGCTGATGGGCTGGCCTATCGGTCACGCGCTCTGCGCCTGCTCGGCAACGGAGTTCACCCGCTGGCAGCAGCACATGCGTGGCGCGCTCTCGCATCTGCCCATGGCCTCGGGCCCGTGGATCTGGCGGCCGTTGGACTCGGCCCAGCGCCCGGCACAGATGGATTTCCTTGAAAGGTTGCAGCCATGAGCGTCCAGGGGCGAATTGGGCGCGCAGGCGGCACAAACGTCAAACGCGCGCTGGGCGTGCAGGCCGCGCTGGAATGGGCGTTTCGGGTGGAAAAGGCCCAGCTGGAACTGCCGCCACCAAAAGACGTGACCGAGGAAGGCTGCGGCTTCGGCCTCGAATACGTCCTGCTGCAACGCGCAGCACTTGGCTGCAAGGTCGACGGCGGCCAGCACAAGATGGGCAGCTATACCCATGCGGACGCCGAGGTGATCGCCGCCACCGTCGCCGGAATGCCCGACAGCTTCGGCGGCATCCAGATGGCCATCCGCGTGGCGGAACTGGCAAGGGCCGGGCTGACCCCCGACTGGATGCCGGGCGCCGTGCCGCGCTGCGTGCCACGTGACACGCGCGAGAACCAGCACGGCGTGCGCGCGGTGACCGAGGTTGTTTGTGTCGAGCACGTGCTGCACCGCGGTCGCTGGCGCAGCGTCGAGGTGGTGGCCTGCCCAGTCACCTGGCGACCGCATCCGGAACAGATCGCGTCCGCCCGGCGGGGATATGAGGATTGGTGGGCAGCGCTCGATTGGGTGCGGGATGGGCTGGTTGCGGGCCGGATGCTGAGGGAGGTCGAGGTGACGGCGGTGATGCCGAAAGTGCGGCCATGGCAGCCTCGCTGATCCGAACCCCCTCCAATCACCTGCAAATGTCTGGATTTCAGCTTATGGCTGCAATACGGTTCACAAAAAGAAGTTCGGGAGGCGGATTTACCAATGGCATCAACCGACAACGGCTCCGACCTCGGCATCGAGGCCAGCCTGTTCAAGACCGCCGACAAGCTGCGCGGCAATATGGAGCCATCCGATTACAAGCACGTCGCCCTTGGTCTGATCTTTCTCAAGCACATTTCCGACAGCTTTGAACTCAAACGCCAGCAACTGCTGGCCGAATACCCCGAAGGCGCCGAGGACCCCGACGAATACCTCGCCGAAAACGTCTTCTGGGTGCCGCAAGAGGCGCGCTGGTCGCACCTGCAAGCCAATGCCAAGCAGCCCACCATCGGCCGCCTGATCGACGAGGCGATGATCGCCATCGAAAAGGTCAACCCCTCGCTCAAGGGCGTTCTGCCCAAGGATTACGGCCGCCCCGCGCTCAACGCTGTCATGCTGGGGGAACTCATCGACCTGATCTCGGGCATCGCGCTGGGCGAGGGCAAGGACCGCGCGCGCGATCTGCTGGGCCGGGTCTACGAATACTTCCTCGGCCAGTTCGCGGGCTCCGAGGGCAAGCGCGGGGGCGAGTTCTACACCCCCCGTTCGGTCGTGCGCACCATGGTCGAGATGCTGGAGCCCTACCGGGGCCGCGTCTATGACCCCTGCTGCGGCTCAGGCGGGATGTTCGTGCAGTCGGAGAAATTCGTCGAGGCGCATGGCGGCCGTCTGGGCGACATCGCCATATATGGACAGGAAAGCAACTACACCACCTGGCGGCTGTGCAAGATGAACCTTGCCGTGCGCGGCATCGACGCCGACATCAAGTGGAACTCCGAGGGCACCTTTCACAAGAACGAACTGCCCGACCTGCGCGCCGACTATATCCTCGCCAATCCGCCCTTCAACATCTCGGACTGGGGCGGCGAGCGGCTGCGCGAGGATGCGCGCTGGAAATATGGCATCCCGCCTGCGGGCAACGCCAACTTCGCCTGGCTGCAGCACATCCTGCATCACCTCTCGCCCACCGGCACGGCGGGGGTGGTGCTGGCCAATGGCTCGATGTCCTCCAACCAGTCGGGCGAGGGCGAGATCAGGCGCGCGATGATCGAGGGCGAGGTCGTGGACTGCATGATCGCCCTGCCGGGGCAGCTGTTCTATTCCACCCAGATCCCGGCCTGCCTGTGGTTTCTGGCGCGGGACAAATCAAACGGCATCGCGCGGGACAAGACGCTGCGCGACCGTCGCGGCGAGGTGCTGTTCATCGACGCCCGCAAGCTGGGCTTCATGGTGGACCGCACGCGCAAGGAGTTTTCGGATGCCGACATTGCGCAGATCGCGGGCACCTACCACGCGTGGCGGCTGGGCGAGGGCTACTCCGACGTGCCGGGCTTCTGCAAATCAGCGAGCCTTGAGGAAATCCGGTCCCACGGCCACGTCCTGACCCCGGGCCGCTATGTGGGATCGCAAGCGGCAGAGGAGGACGAGACGCCCTTTGCCGAGCGTTTCGCCGCCTTGCAGGAGCAACTGGAGGCGCAGTTCGCCGAGGCCGAGGCGCTGACGGCGACCATCCGGACGCGGCTGGCGGGGGTTGGGGTGTGAGTGATTTCGTTCCCTTGGCTGACCTATGCCTGAAGATCACGAAAGGCACGACGCCGAATGCGAAGGACGGCGGCTTTGCCGACAGCGGAGTGAACTATATCAAGTCCGAAAGCCTTACTTATAGCGGCTCGATTGATGCCACCAAGTTTGCGTTCATCTCTGAGGAAACGAACCAACGCTTGAAGCGCTCCATCATTCAGAATGGAGATGTTCTCTATTCAATTGCAGGCGCAAACCTCGGAAAATGCGGGATCGCGCGTCGAGACCATCTTCCCGCTAACACCAATCAGGCTGTCGCAATCATTCGCGTCGACGAGCAGCGCGCATCCCACCGCTTCATCAGCTTCTGCCTGAGAAATCCAAGCTTCGTTCAGTCCGTTCTAGGAGGAGTAGCGCAGTCAGCGCAGCCAAACGTCAATCTTGCTGAAATCGGCCGCTTCCGAATCCCTAACCTGCCCCTCCCCGAACAACACGCCATTGCCGCCACTCTCGGGGCGCTGGATGACAAGATCGAGTTGAACCGGAAGATGAACGCCACGCTCGAGGCCATGGCGCGGGCGCTGTTCCGCGACTGGTTCGTCAATTTCGGCCCCACCCGCGCCAAGATGGAAGGCCGCACCCCCTACCTCTCCCCCTACCTCTCCCCCGACCTCTGGTCCCTCTTCCCCGACCGCCTCGACGCCGAGGGCAAGCCGGAGGGGTGGGAGGTTCGTCCTGTTGGCGACTTCGCCGAACTCAAGGGCGGCAAGCAACTGGAAAAGGAACACATCGCCGATGCTGGGCCAGTCCCGGTATTCGGCGGAGCGGGTCTTATGGGCTACACCACGAACCACAACGCAGACGGGTTCGTGATTTCTGTTGGCCGTGTCGGCGCATACTGCGGCCAGTTCTTCTCCCATCGGGGGAAGGCATGGATCAACAACAACGCCTCCCTCATTCGCCCCAATGCAGGCGTTTCCGGTGAATGGCTGCTGATCGCTTTGCGTCACATTGACATGGACGTGATCAAAAAGGGGGCGGCGCAGCCCTTTGTATCCAACGGCGATATTGCCAAAGTTGGGATAGTGTGGCCGGGCGACGCCATCATCAGCGCATTTTCCGATGCCTTGGTTTCACTCATCAGAAAAGCTGAGGCGAACAAGGCAGAATCCCGCACCCTCGCCCAGACCCGCGACCTCCTGCTGCCGCGCCTGATGTCGGGGGAATTGCGGGTGGTCGAGGCTGAGCGCCTCACAAGCGAGGGGACGTGATGGCGGTTGCCTATCATCAGGGCCGCTTCCCGCCCGATGCGCTCGACTGGCCGCAGCTTCTGCCGCTGATCGGCCCGGCCAATGCCGCCGTCGCGCGCTATGAGGGCGTGCTGCACGGCATCCCCAACCCCAACGTGCTGCTCTCACCCCTGACCACGCAAGAGGCCGTGCTGTCCAGCCGGATCGAGGGCACGCAGGCCACCATCGGCGAGGTGCTGGAATTCGAAGCCGAGGGCGAGCCGGGGGATGAGAGCACGCCCAAAAAGGCCGATATCCACGAGGTGCTGAACTATCGCGCCGCCCTGGCCGAGGCCGCGCGCCTGCTGGAGGAATTGCCCCTGTCGCAACGCCTGATCCGGTTGACCCACGCGCGCCTGATGCAGGGTGTGCGCGGCCAGGGCAAGGCGCCGGGCGACTATCGCCGCATCCCCAACTGGATCGGACCCGAGGGCTGCACCATCGAACAGGCGCGTTTCATCCCCTGTTCCGCCGAGGCGCTGCCCGATGCGATGAGCGCGTGGGAGGATTATATCCACGCCCCGGCCCCCGACGCGCTGATCCAGCTTGCCGTGCTGCATGCCGAGTTCGAGGCGATCCACCCCTTTCTGGACGGCAACGGGCGGCTGGGGCGGTTGATCATCCCGCTGTTCCTGAAATCCAAGGGCCTACTGTCGGCACCGAATTTCTATCTGTCGGAATATCTGGAAAGCCACCGCGACGAATATTACGACCGCCTGCTGGCCGTGTCGCGGAACGGCGACTGGACCGGCTGGTGCGGGTTCTTCCTGCGCGCGATCATCGAACAGGCGGGCACCAATCAGGCCAAGGCGCAGGCGATCCACGCGCTCTACACCGCGCGCAAGGACTGGATGGTCGGGGCCACGCGGTCACAATACGGCGTGCGCGCGCTCGACTGGTTCTTCAGCCGCCCGATCTTTGTGGCGTCGGATTTCGTGGCGCAGGCCGACATTCCCGAACCGACGGCCAAGCGCATCCTGCGGCTGGTGCGCGACAACGGGCTGTTGCGCGAGATCAGGCCGTCCAGCGGCAGGAGGCCTGCCGTGCTGGCCTTCCCCGAGCTGCTGAACATCTGCGAAGGGCGGGACGCGTTTTGAGGATCACTTATGCACAACAAGCCACTTTGCGGGTCAAAATGTGGGCACAAATGACCCACAAATCGTTTTGCGGTGCAAAAGTGATCGACAACGCCACAGTGCATTTCTGAATCGAGGTTTTTCATGCCCATTTATTCCGACGACGCCATGGCAAGCCAGGAAAACACCTTGCTGCCAGCCGTGTTCATGGACCCGCCGGACGGACTGGATGAAACATGGACCCATGGTTTCCTGTTAATCGGACACGGAGATTGGCAGCCCTTGAGCGATGGCGACCTTGCAAGCGTCTATCGAGAAGCGACGCTCCAGTTGATCGATGCGGCCCTCGACAGCGGCGATCTTTGGCGGTCATCGTTTCCGGCGCTGTTCATGTGCAGGCATACGCTGGAACTTTACCTGAAGTCGATCGTTCCCGACTGGCGGAAGCTGGCTGACCAGAAAAAGGGCAAGAAGAACGCGCATGACATCGGCATAATCTCTCTCACACTGCGGGACCTGTTGAAATCTCGGTATCCGGTCGACCAAGTTGAGGCACTCTGCCGTTTCATCGAGGAATTCGACAGACTAGACCCAAAAGCTATGGCATTCAGGTTCGCCGATGGCGCACGCGCCAGTTTCAGCCATTCTGATCCGCATCGCTCGCCTCCTGTCGAAATCTGGGTCGATTTCAGAAACCTGCGAACATCAATCGTGGCCGTGTTCGATGCACTCGAACGCCTGCCTTGCACCAACATCGTGGGGCGAACATGACTACGCTAACTGAAGCCGAAGTCGAAGCCGTCCTGCTCGATCAGCTTTCCACGCTGGGCTATGCCTGCCTAAACGACGCGGTGTCCGGCCCTGATGGCCGCAGCCCGGAGCGCGACGCCTATTCCGACACGATCCTGCCGCGCCGCCTGCGCGCGGCCATTGCCCGCCTGAACCCGCAGATCCCCGAGGAAGCACGCGAGGATGCGCTGCGACAGGTCATCGCCACCGAGCGCCCCGCGCTGATCGAAGAAAACCGCCGGCTGCACCGCGCCATGGTCGAGGGCGTGCCGGTGGAATACCGCGCCGAGGACGGCACCATCCGAGGCGATGCGGTGCGACTGGTGGACCCCAACGACCGGCTGAACGACTGGCTTGCCATCGCCCAGTTCACCGTGATCGAGAACGGCAACAACCGCCGCCCGGATGTGGTGGTGTTCCTCAACGGTCTGCCGGTGGGCGTGATCGAGGTGAAGAAACCCGGGGCAGAGACCGCGACGCTGGACGCGGCCTTCAACCAGTTGCAGACCTACAAGGCGCAGATCGGATCGCTGTTTCGCGCCAACGCCGTGCTGGTCACGACCGACGGCATTCAGGCGCGGATCGGCTCGCTCACGGCTGACGTTGAACGCTTCATGCCCTGGCGCACGACCGATGGTGCCGATGTGGCCCCCAAGGGCGCGCCGGAAATGTCGGTGCTGATCGAGGGGGTGTTCGCGCATCCGCGCCTCTTGTCACTGATGCAGGATTTCACGGTGTTTGGCGACACAGGCGGCGGCATCGCCAAGATCATCGCGGGCTATCACCAGTTCCACGCCGTGAAGCGGGCAGTCATCAGCACGGTTGACGCCAGCCGATCCGGGGGCGACCGCAAGGCCGGGGTGATCTGGCACACGCAGGGATCGGGCAAAAGCCTGCTGATGGCGCTTTACGCGGGTCAGCTGGTGCGCGAACCGGCGATGGAAAACCCCACCATCGTGGTGATCACCGACCGCAACGACCTCGACGACCAGTTGTTCGCGACATTCTCCATGTGCCGCGACCTGATCCGCCAGACCCCGGTGCAGGCCGACAGCCGCGAGGATCTGCAAAAGGCGCTGTCGCGCGCCTCGGGTGGGGTGGTGTTCACCACCATCCAGAAATTTGCCCCGGAAAAGGGCGCCGCCTACCCGATGCTGACGGATCGCCGCAACGTTGTGGTCATCGCGGATGAGGCACACCGCAGCCAATACGGGTTCAAGGCCCGGATCGAGAAGACCGGCGAGATCGCCTATGGTTTCGCCAAGCACCTGCGCGACGCCCTGCCCAATGCGTCCTTCATCGGTTTCACCGGAACGCCGATTGAACAGGACGATGTGAACACGCCCGCCGTCTTCGGCCATTACATCGACGTCTACGACATCAGTCGCGCGGTGGAGGACGGCGCCACCGTGCCCATCTATTACGAGAGCCGCCTGGCGCGCATTGAACTGCCCGACGAGGAAAAGCCGAAGGTCGATGCCGAGATCGAGGACCTGACTGAAGACGAAGCTGTCAGCGAACAGGAACGGCTGAAACGCAAGTGGTCCACCGTCGAGGCGCTGGTCGGGTCCGAAAAGCGGCTTCGCATGGTCGCCGAGGATCTGGTCGCCCATTTCGAGGCGCGGGTGCAGGCGATGGACGGGAAAGCGATGGTCGTCTGCATGAGCCGCCGCATCTGTGTAGACCTCTACAACCAGATCATCGCGCTACGGCCCGATTGGCATTCCGACGACGATGCAGGCGGTCTGGTAAAGATCGTGATGACGGGGTCCGCCTCGGACCCGGAAACTTGGCAACCACATATCGGCGGCAAGGCGCGGCGCGATCTGCTGGCCAAACGGGCGAAGGATCCCGGCGATCCACTCAAACTGGTGATTGTGCGCGACATGTGGCTGACCGGCTTTGACGCGCCCTCGATGCACACGATGTATATCGACAAGCCGATGCGCGGGCACGGATTGATGCAGGCCATCGCACGGGTCAACCGGGTGTTTCGTGACAAACCCGCCGGGCTGATCGTCGATTACATCGGCATTGCCCAGAACCTGAAGTCCGCGCTGGGCCAGTATTCCAAGTCGGACCAGGAGCAGGCGGGGATCGACGAGGCTGAGGCTGTTGCTGCCCTTCTGGAACGGTTGGATGTGGTCCGCGCCATTTTCCATGGGTTGGATTATTCCAAAGGGCTGACCGGCACCCCGCACCAACGCCTTGTCGCCTTGGCCGAAGCAATAGACTGGATCCTCTCCAAGCAGGATGAAGCGACGCAGCGCGAAACCGACAAGGAAGCCAAGAAGGCAGCGCACCGCCGATATCAGGATGCCGTTCTGGGGCTGTCCAAGGCCTTTGCGCTTTGTTCCGCCAGCGACACTGCCCGCGATGTGCGCGACGAGGTCGGCTTTTTCCAGACGGTTCGTGCCGCTATGGTCAAGGCCGCCGACACCTCCGGCCGCTCTGCCACCGACCGCGACCTTGCGATACGCCAGATCGTGAATGGCGCTGTCGCCTCGACCGAAATCGTCGACATTCTATCGGCGGCTGGGCTTTCGTCGCCGGACATTTCCATCCTGTCGGACGAGTTCCTGGCCGAAATCGGACAGATGGAGAAGAAGAACCTTGCCCTCGAAGCCCTGAAAAAGCTGCTGAACGACGAAATCAGATCGCGCAGCAAATCGAACGTCATCGAGACGCGGAAATTCTCCGAACGGCTAGAAGAAGCCATCGCCCGTTACCACACCAACGCGATCAGCACCGTCGAGGTATTGCAAGAGCTGATAGCACTGGCGAAGGAAGTGCGCGAAGCCAGAAACCGTGGCGAAGAAACCGGCCTAACGCCGGAGGAAATCGCCTTCTACGACGCCTTGGCCGACAACCAGAGCGCCGTCGATGTTCTTGGCAACGACCAGTTGAAGATCATCGCGCATGAATTGTTAACAGGTCTCAAGGCCAACGTCAGCATCGACTGGGCGCACCGCGACAGTGCCCGGGCCCGTTTACGGGTGCTCGTGAAACGCATCTTGCGGAAGTATGGCTATCCACCGGATCTGGAGGACGCTGCTGTTCGGGGGGTTCTGGCGCAGGCGGAAGCCATGCTGTCAGAGATCACTGATGGCTGAACAAGACTAATTTGAAAAGGTGCGGCATGGCTAGGATTGAAAACCATCGGTTCAGTATCGACGAAGCATTTCGTGAATGCTTCTACATCGTCCCCGATTACCAGCGGGAATATGTCTGGACCGACAAAGAGGTCTACCAGCTTCTGGAAGACATAAACGAGCAGATTGACGCAGGCGGCACGCGAGAATATTTCATTGGCACTGTCTTGGTGGCACCAGCAGGGCAGAAGAACCATTTTGAGGTCATCGACGGCCAGCAGCGTCTGACGACTTTCTTTCTTTTACTTTGCGCTCTGCATCATTTGTTCAAGGGGGAGCCTCAACGCGCGACAATCGGTGGTCTGATTTCAACAAGCTACACCGACGCCGCGGGTGAATCGCGCACAAGCTTGAAGTTGGAGCCGCGTTACGAAAACGCAGGTGAAGTGATGGCAAAACTGGTGGAACTTGACGCAGATCCCCTGGCTGTGCGCGCGGGCATTCAGGCGTCAGGAATCGCAAGCTTTGGCTCTCTCGAAAACCTGGTTGGCGCTTACGGAACGATTTATCGCTATTTGAAAGACAATTACTCCGATCTGGTTCAACTGAAAAGGTATTGGGGATATCTAGCCAATAACGTTGTGTTCATTCAAATTTCGACCGACGTTAGCAGCGCACTCAAGATTTTCGAGACCATCAACGAGCGCGGTGTAGGCCTCAATCCCATGGACCTACTTAAAAATCTGCTTTTTACACAGGTTCAGCAGACAGAGTTTACACATCTTAAGGACGAGTGGAAGAAAATTACTAAGCCACTGGAAAAGGAGAAGGAAAAGCCTCTACGATTCCTGCGTTACTTTTTGATGGCAAATTATTCCATCAAGAACGATCGCGGTGATGCGGTCGTCCGGGAGGACGAGATCTATGACTGGTTTACAAGCAAGAACAACGCAACTCTCTGCAACTATGCTGAAAAGCCCTTCGAGTTCGTTCGAAAGGTAACCAGAAATGTCGAGCATTACCTAGCTTTTGGAAATGGGCTGGGAAATGACCATAAGCCCAGCATTGCAATGGACAGCCTCAAGCGGCTGACAGGCGGCGCATTCAGTCTTCATTATGTCATGCTGCTTGCGGCTGCCAATCTTCCAAAATCTCTGTTTGACCACTTCGTAGCGCAGCTTGAGAGTTTCCTTTTCTACTACATTTTCACCAAGACACCGACAAAGGATCTTGAGCGTAATTTCTCTGTATGGGCAGACGAACTTCGCGAGATTTCAGGCGAGAAAGATCCCAGCTCACAAAAGCTTAAACTTGATAAGTTCGTCACAGAGCACTTTGAAAAAAGCATGGCTGCAAAGTCCCCCGAACTTGCAGATGCTCTCAAACGCTTGACGCTGCACTCTATGCAGCAGTACCGAACCCGTTACTTGCTTGCTCGGCTATCCCAACATGTGGAGATGGCTTTCAGCGGCTCAAATTCACGTGGCAGCCTGGAGCCCTTTTCCAAGCTGGAAATTGAGCACATTTTACCTGCCACACCGACAGCAGCGCTTCGAGACAACTGGGCAAAAGAAAACCCTTCCGCTGACTATGATGACTTCAAGAGCCGTTTGGGAAATCTTACCCTGCTCGAAAAGCCAATCAATATAGTCGCGGGCAATGACTACTATGCGGGCAAGCTGGAAGAATACCGGAAGAGCGGTATCTATTTGACGCGTAGTATAGCAGGACTGACTCAGGTCGGCCAGAACACATCAATTTCGAGGATCAACGACAAACTGGAAGCGTTCACAATTTGGAATGCAGCGTCGATTGAAAAGAGGCATTCGTTTTTGATCTCTCTGGTCAAGGATGTGTGGAGGACAACCCCGATATCATCCTGAACACTTACCGTCGCGTTCACCATCATAAGAATCCCCATGCCCCCGTCCGATGGTTCCTCCCCGGCGCGATCCGTATACGGGGGGGCTGAGCGCGGCATTTAGCTAGCGACTGGCTTCTTCACCGGGGAATCCAGGCGGAATCCACTTGGCGCACGATCGGGAGAAAAGCGACTCGTTATCAATGACTTACTTAATCACGATCTTGGCGTGCTGGATTCTTTTGCGGAAGCCAGGGAATCCACTTTGCGGAAGCCACCTTGGCCGGAATCCAGCCAGCGGAAGGCACCCTTTTCGATCCCTTATGGATTGGCCAGGGCCACGTCTGATCACGGCCGTCAGCCACGGTTCTAATCCGCCGGGACAGCGTACGCCCCGGCTTCGAACACCAGTTCGGGCAAGACCACCTCCCATGCGTCGCGGCGGAGCAGGTGGTGATAGTCCTCGTCCCCATCCTCGCGCCGCCAGTGCAGGATGGCCGCGATCTCGCCGCGCAGGAAGGTGGTGCCTTCGGGTGGGGCGAAGGCGCGGGAGAGGCGGGCAAGGGTCTGGCCTTGGGCGTTCTCGATCCGCCAGCGGTCGCCGTCGCGGATCAGATGGACGGGGTCACCAGGGCGCGCGGCGGCGATGGCCGCCAGCGACGGATCACCAGGCCGCAGACGTCCGGCAAAGGACAGGTCCACCAGCTTCGGGTCGGGCGGCACATAGCGCAGGCGCGCGCGCGGCAGGGCGTCGGCGTCGGGGGTGACGCGGCGGGACAGGATAGCGTCACCCGTGCGGACAAATGTGTGGGGGCCGTCAGTCAAGATCGTCAAAGTGGACCGCGCCCGCGTCATCGCGACGTAGAACAGGCGGCGGGGGGCATCCGTATCCTCGCCGCGTGAGGGGCGATCCCAGCCGCCGTTCAGGATCGCGACATGATCGAATTCCAGCCCCTTGGCGCGATGGGCAGTCATCAGCAGCAGCCCGCGCTGTTCGCCCCGCACATCCCGCGCCCATTCGCCGAACCATTGGACGACATCAGGCACCGGGGCGGCCTTCTCGACGAGCTCGCGTGCAAGAGTACCAATCCCTTCACCGATCAGGTCGGTCCAACGGGATTGCGGCTGCGCGTTCAGGATGGCGACCAGATCGGGGATGGTCAGAAGTCGCGTCCGATCTGCCAGCAGGGCGCGGATGAAGCCCTGCATCTCACGCAGGCGCCAAAGGCTTGGCAGAGTTTCGTTGGCCATGTCGATGGGGATGCCCAGCGTCTCGGCATAGGCGCGAACGGGTTCCAGCCGCCGCCAATCACGGGCAATCACGGCGCATCGGCGCCAGGACCAATCCGGGTCCAGCCTGGACAGGCGCACCAGTTCGTCCAGCGCAGCCACCGCCTGCGCGGCATCGCCCCCCGCATCCAGCAGATTGATCCGCCCTTGCGCCACGGGGTCCAGCGCTGCCCAATCGCCGCCCGGCATCGCCTTGGCGCGGGCGCGGTTCACGGTGATGTCATGGCCTGCCTTCATTCGCTCGGCGGCGGGCGCGATCACGGCGTTTGCCGCCGCAATGATATGGGCGGTGGAGCGGTAGTTCTCGGTCAGCCAGACAGGTTTGGCGGCATAATCCGCCTCGAACCGTCGGATGAAGTCGATGCTCGCCCCAGCGAAGGCGTAGATGTTCTGGTCATCGTCGCCCACGGCAAAGAGGCTGATGCGCAGGTCATCCTCGAGCGACCGCCCCGCCACGGCGCCGATCAGGGCGTATTCCTCGGGGCCAATGTCTTGGTATTCGTCTACCAAAAGCCAGCGATAGCCCTGGATCAGCGTCTCGCGCAGCGCCTCGGCCTCTGCCTTGGTCAAACCATCGCCACGCAACAAAGCAACAGCCTGCATGACGATGCCGTCGAAGTCGCGCGGGCCCTCGTGATCGCCCGCAAAGCTCGCCCCCATCAGCCGCATCGCCAGCGCGTGGCAAGTGGAGACCGTCACCCCCGCCGCGTCATCCCCGATCAGGCGGCGCAGGCGTTCGCGGATCTCGGCTGCGGCATGGCGGTTGTAAGTCAGCACCAGAATGCCGCGCGGGTCCTCGCGTTTCACGCGGATAAGGTAAGCAATTCGATGAACCAGCACCCGCGTCTTGCCCGACCCCGGCCCCGCCAGCACCAGCACGTTGGTCTGTTCTCGGTCATCACGCACAATCTCGGCCTGAACAGGGTTATCCAGCGCATCGACAATTGTCCGCCATGAGGTGCCGGTGGTCTGTCGCCGGATTTCCGTGCCCCGCCCTGGCAGCCAGCGGCGCAGGAAAGCGTCGCGGTCCAGCACGAAGTAATCCTCGGAAAGGCGCTGGGCCTGGTCCATCGCCTCCAGCCCCTTCTCGGCATAGGCGGCCATCACATGGGTCTGGATCGTCGTCTCGCCGTAATGCTCTTCGAGGGGTGCGAAGTGCTGCACGGTGAAAGGGCCACCCTTGGGGTTCAGATGCACCGTGATGGCCGGGCGGAACACAGTCAGGCCCCGACCCAAGGTGGCGACCTGCTGTTCGTGCAGCCACAAAAGCGCGCGGTCCATCAGGCGGGTCATGTCCTTGACCTCGGCCCGCAAAAGGGCATCGCCGTTCAGCGCATCGAGCATCGCGCCTAGGGTGGTTTCCACCTGAATATCCTTGCCGCGTGTGCCCTTGGCGACCTTGCCGGTCAAGTGCGACAGCAGCGCCTGCGCCCCCTGCCGCCGCAGATCGGCGGTTCGGGCAACCACAGGCCAAGACCGCTCCAGCCGCACGAAGATCGTGTTGCGGCTGAGTTTTCGCAAAGTCAGGTTGCCGCGCCCGCCATCCTGATCGCGCCCATCCTGGGCCATGCCGCGCAGGATGGCTTCCACCAGATCGGGCCGCACTTGGACATGTCCCTTGTCGCGCAAGGCCTGACAGGTTTCGGTGAGGTTCAAGGGGTGCGCCTCGGCGACTTCAGCATCCGGCACCGCCTCCTGCATCAAGGCAATCAGATCCGCTTCCATCCGTACCGCGTGATCCAGACGGCGGGTTGAGGTATCCTCGACACCCAGATGAACATAGACCGTGATGCCCGTGTCGTTGCTGGCGATCCCCAGAACCTCAAGATCGGCAAAGGCCCGATGCAACTCGCGCCCCGATAATCCACAAGCGCCAGTCAGATCGTCGGTCGAAACCCCGGCATCGATAGGCGCATTCATCACATGGCGCACAAGGTCCATCAGTTGGGTGCGCCTAACCCCCGTGATCTGCGCCCGTTCCAGGATGGCCGCCGCCTCATCAACCGACCGGATGCGCAGGGAGGACGGGAACACCTGCACCCGGTTTTCCTCGCGGCTAAGCAGCGTCGCTTCTTCCAGCCAGGCCACAGCGGTTTTCACGCGAGTGTCGTCGGTGATCTTGTCGCGCTCGAACTCCTGATCCTTCTCCTCGCGCACGATCTCGCCCGGTGTGGCGACCACCTCGCCAGATTTGTGCTTTTCCATCCGGCGCAGCGCCTTCAGGATCGCGCCAATCTCATGCTTTGCCAGTCGAGACCGCGCCGACAGCGAGAATTGCCGCTCTACATCTTCAGGGCTGAACAGAAGCACACAATTGGCGGGCGCGCGATCGCGGCCCGCACGGCCCGCCTCTTGCAGGTAATTCTCCAACGACCCCGGAATGTCGCCATGCACAACCAGCCGGATATCGGGCTTGTCGATCCCCATGCCAAAAGCGTTGGTCGCGGCAATCACCCGCAACTGGCCGGTGCGAAACGCCTCTTGCACATCGCGCTTGCGGTCGGGCGGCAGGCCAGCGTGGAAGAAATCCGCAGCTAGCCCCTGCCCCTTCAGGAACTCCGCCACCTTCTCCGTGGCGCCGCGTGTTGCACAATAGATCACAGCCCCCGATGCACCCTCGGGCGGCAGGTTTGCTTCGATTGCCGAGAGGATATCGGTGAGCTTGGTCGCCTTCTGCGTGGGCAGCACGGCAAAGGACAGGTTGGTGCGAACCGCCCCTCCATCCAGCAACATCAGATCAACCCCCAGGCGCGTCTGGAAATGGTCACGGATGTCGCGCACCACCTCGGGCTTGGCCGTCGCGGTCAGGCACAGGACGGGCGCTGGGCTGTCGCCCGAGAATTCCTTGATGAAGCGGCTGACATAACGGTAATCGGGCCTGAAATCGTGGCCCCATTTGCTGACACAATGCGCCTCGTCCAGCACCCAAAGACCGACCTCGCGCTGTTGCAAGACCGTGCGGATCGACGGTGAGCGCAGCTGTTCGGGCGAGATCAGCAGCATCGCGGCATCGCCCATCCGCACCTTTTCCAGCGCGTCATGGCGTTCCGGCAGCGACAGCATGCCGTTCACCGTGACCGCCGCCGATATCCCCGCTCGCGCCAGCCCCTGCACCTGATCGGCCATTAGCGCGACCAGCGGCGAGATCACCACAGTCAGAGCGCCGGTCTTGTCGAACCGCGACAGCGCCGGGATCTGGTAACAGACCGATTTCCCGGTGCCCGTGGGCAGGATGCCCAGCACGGATTTGCCCGCCATTGCCTCGGCCACGATGCGTTCCTGCAAGGGGCGGCCCATGTCATCAACGGGCTGCGGGCGAAAGGTCGGAAAGCCGAACCAGCGTTCGAGTGCTGCGTTCGGGTTGTTCTTCTCGGCGCACCAGCCACATGCCGGATCATCGCAATTGGTGTCGCGCAGGTGCCGCACGATCCGCCCTGCCTGCGGAAACTGCAGCCGCACCCAAGGCGGCATGACCGAATCCCCGCCCGCCACCGAAATCCACGACAGCGCATAGGCCATCGGCCAGCCGTTGCGCGGGTCGGACAGGCGGCCAAGTGTCTGGTCCAGTCGATGATTGCAGGCGCGGCCGTCCAGCAGGCGGCGGACGGCGGTGTGGGCGGCGGCTTCATTGGGGGCGGGGCCACGCAGGAATTGGAACAGCGCGTCAAACCCACCTGCAGCTTCGCCCCGCGTCGTCAGATGGTGATAGGCCATCAGGGCATCCGGCGCCTCCTGCCCCAGCCGGTTGAAGGCCGCTATCTGATCCGCCAGAACCTGCAGCGCCAGCCGGGCATCCTGTTCGGGGTCATTCACATGCCCGACCTGGAGCCGCCCGTCCTGATAATGCTTGACAAGATGGTGGTAAGGATTGCGTGGAAAGGCCAAGGGGTTCAGCCATAGCGTGTCAATCGGCGCCGACCCCAACCCCGCGAGCCGCGCCCGGTTGGCCATCAGATGCGGCAGATCGTGCCGCAGGATGTTGTGGCCCACCAGATGCGCCGCCCCGTCGCAAAGCGCCTCCAGCCGATCCAGCGCGGGGTCTAGTGCAGCCCCTTTGTGAACCAATGCCGCCTCACCCCGCACCGCCGCAAAGGCAAAAAGCCGCGCGGATTTCGGATCGACCTCAAGATCAACTGAGACGCAAGCGGCGAGGAAAGGGGCGGGGTCAAAGGTCAAAAGTCAGGCATCCGAATTCCATGTGCCAACAAAGGCTTCCAAGCCATTGATAACCTTGTCACCAGGATTCGATAGCCTGAGATTTCAGCCGCGAGTTGCTTTTCGGCATTGGCAGGCGCGTCCTGCCGCCCTGCCGAAATGTGACCGCTCCAAGATGCAGACTGACATCTTGGAGTGGGCTTGGAGCCATTTCCAACAGTCTTCGCCTGAGGCTGGAGGCTTAACACTAAGCCGGTCGGGCAATCCGATACACCCGCCCCCGCTCATCTTCCTTGACCGAGGTCACGACCAGCCGCAGCTTCTTGCCCAACGCGCCCGACATCACGCCCCTCGCAGTATGAGCCTGCCAGCCAGTCGCTGCTATGATCACCTCCATCGTGGCCCCCTCGGGGCGCTGCAGCAGCGCAATCAGCATGGCCTGCTTTGTTCCCGCACGCGGGCTCGGCTGTTTCGGCGCGGGCAGTCGGGCGGCATGTGTGCGGATCGCAGCCATGGTCTTCACCACCACCGGCTCGATCCCGATGGCCAGCAGGCCTGTGTCGGTGACCACAAGCGTGGTGCCATGCCCGTCACCGGTCTCGCGCCAGAGCGGGTCGCCCTTGCGGATGTCAGCAGCGACTTCCGCGAGCCAGCCGCGCGTGATCATCATGCTGACGACCTTTTTCGCGGCGGCGCCATGCAGGCCCCTGGGTAGCGGCATCGCGATGTTGCCGGGGCGCTGGGCTCCAGCGCTGAGGATCAGGGATTGGGTGTCGGTGAGTTTGGGCATCTGTCCCTCCGGTCGTTGAGGGCCAGCCCGGTGCCAGCCCTGCTACCGGGTGAAGCCCGCCATGGAGGCGGGCCGCACGCAGTGCCGGGCTGAAGATGTCATTCGGCGCATTCGCCCTCGCGGAAGGCGCTGTCGGTAATCCGGCGCAGGAGGCCCGCGTAATGGGTCAGCGTGCCAACATGCCCCCAGTTGATCTCCTCGGGGCTGGCCTCGAAATGCTCCTCGCTGTGGATCCTGAGGCGCTCGAGCATGGTGTCGATCTCGGCCCTGGCGGCAAGAAAGGCTCTCAGGGCCTTGTCGTTCTGTTTGGGGGCGCGGCGGGTGGTCATGGCGGGGTCTCCGGGGGTGAGTTGCATCGTGTTCGTGGATCCAGACTCGCTCTGTCGCAGAGTATAATCAACTGAATACCAAGCCATATCATTGCTTTATCCGGGACGGACTGCGCCATGGAAGGACCGTCAGATCGCGTATTCCGCCCATTCCGGTCTCTCGCGCGGGGCCATCCAGAAGGCGCGCAGGGCCGGGCGACTGGTGGTCTACCTCCGATGCACGCCGGGCCGGGGTGACCGATCCGAATCAGCAGCGACAAGGCACGGGTGGCGACAGTGGCTTCTCCGGCCCGGCCGACAGCTCGTCCTATCTCAAGGCCCGCACCGCGCTGACGGTCTACCAGGCGCAGGAACGCCAGCTGGCGATCCAGAAGCGGAAGGGCATCCTGGTCGACCGGGGCCCGCGCCGAGACGCTGGTGTTTCGACTGGCGCGGCAGGGAGCGCGACGCCTGAGTC
The DNA here is from genome assembly GCF_040547525.1 of Roseovarius sp. MBR-6. Taxonomy (NCBI): domain Bacteria; kingdom Pseudomonadati; phylum Pseudomonadota; class Alphaproteobacteria; order Rhodobacterales; family Roseobacteraceae; genus Roseovarius; species Roseovarius sp. MBR-6. The sequence continues at coordinate 25,938 of NZ_JBEPPW010000024.1, forward strand.
ACCTGGCCCGGCAGGGCGGCGGCGCTGATGGCGGCCGAGGTGGCCTTGGGAATGGAACAGCATTCGGGCACGCCGGTGATCATCGAGGTCGCGATCCTGCAGAGGGTGCTGGAAACCCACATTCAAGGCCGAGACATATCGCCATCTGCGGCTGGAGGAACTGAGCGATGAAGCGCGCGCCAACAGCATGGTTGACCCGCCGGGCAACGTCCATCTGCTGGACTGGGTCGACAGCGAATGGATCAAGCAGCTGGTGGCCGAGCAGCTGGACACGATCCGCACCAAGCGCGGCCACGCGCGCCAGGAATTGCAGAAGATGCGCGAACGCAGCGAGGCGCTCGACACCCGCGTCTATGCCCGCGCCGCCGACTGGAACCTCGGGGCGGATCGCTTTGACGAGCGGATGTGGCAGAGCCTCGAGAAACAGGCCGGGGTGGAGACCACCGCTGTCGCCGCATCCAGCCTGAGACACCGCCCCAGTCGCAGGCCGGACGGGTGGGCATGCAGCGGCGACGCGGCTGGCGCGTCAGCACGCCCAGATACATGGAATGATCAGAAGCCCGATGATCGGCGGGCTCCTCAGCGGGATCGCCGCGGGTCCGGGGATGCGGGCGGCGACGCGCTACGGTGCCATCGTTGCCGACGTGCTCCTTTTCCTGCTTTCGCTTCGGCGCTCCGGCGAGCGAGCGGGACGCCTTACCGAACGCCTTAAAAACCATGGAGAGAACCAATGATGTTTAACTTCGGAAGCTGGAGGCGGCGGCTCGCCGTCCTGGTGATCGTGACGAAATCGCTGACAGGCTGCGTGACGGTCGGTTCTGAGGTAGGCGACATCGGAACCGGCCAAGAAATTATCGAAGCTGCCGGACGGATCGACTGTCATCGAGATGATGGGCGATTATGCTGGGATCCGAGACCAGGTGCGCGACTGCAGATAGACTCAGCGCATCTTGGTCTTCAGAGCAGTCTCCAGGGTATCAACCACCCCGAATGCTTGATAATTAAATCGTCAACTTCAAGCTGTCTGCCGTTTGAGGGAAGCCATGCCGCAAGATGTTCAACCGTCGCGGCCAATTGGTCGGTCTTGCGCAGTGAACACTCCCAAACCTTTGGAACCTGCCATCCAGCTTATATCAATTGGTCCCGTATGGCGGCGTCGCGGATCACATTCACGTCGAACTTCGCCTGCCAAAAACTCTGGACGCGTCGATGGAGTGGTTTTGTAACGACACCCCTCGTGGCGATGCCAGAAGTAGCCATGCACGAAGAAGATTGCCTGACGTTTTGAAAACACGAGGTCAAGTCGCCCGGGGACACTCTTCGAATGCAGCCGGTGGCCGTCGCCGCGTGCATGCAGTGCCCGATTGCGGATACCAGTTTCGCATTTCGTGCATCAAGGCCCGTGCGTGCTCGCTTCAAGGGCGCCCTTCACAGCGAACCTTGAGAACCATTCCGAGAATGACCGCGGGTGTTCCAGCGCGAGCCGATGAAGGCAGGCGTGCAACTGGGGTGCAGACGAACTGGCCAAGAGACCTTGCCACACCAACCCCGCAACTTTCCGGCGGGACCCCGATTTGGCCTTCAGGATTGCAAGGGCGCCAAGCAGGCGTTGCTCGACCTCAGTAAAGTCGGTGCCGAACGGAAAAACCGGCAGGGTCCCATCATTCACGAGGGTGCCCATCCAGCTCTTTAGGCGCTCGGGCGTGTTCGCTCGATGCTTTTTTGGCACTTGGGCGTCGCTGGGCAGCTTGCCAGCCGCCTTCGCCCGGTTCAGAAGCCCGGGCTGGAACCGACTGTCCGCGATCGAAATCATTGCCATGACGCATTCAGCATCCGAACGGCCGCGCAGATCGGCAATCCCGTATTGCGTGACGATGATGTCGCGATAGTGGCGCGGAATCGTCTCATGCGGGTGGTCCCAGACGATGTTCGATGTAACCTTCCCCTTGCTTTCGCGCGTGGCTTGCAACGTGATAATTGCTCG
>NZ_JBEPPW010000025.1:0-27820 GCF_040547525.1 Roseovarius sp. MBR-6
GTCACCAGAAAGGGTAAAGGTGGCCGACTTTTACGCCGCCCGCAGCAGGCTCATCCCGCCGCTACCGTGGCCGACTTTCGCACCGCCGTTCTCACAGTCTGCGCATCGCGCTGGCGGGCGTCGAACAGCCTTCCGGCTGGTCGGTCGACACCGCCACCGGCGTCGTCACCTTCAGCGCCGCGCCGGGCGCCGGCGTCGCGATCACCGGGGGCTTTGAGTTCGACGTGCCCGTCCGCTTCGACACCGATATGCTTGACGTGACGCTCGACCTCGAGCGGCTCGGCTCGATCACCTCCATTCCGCTTCTGGAACTGCGCCGATGAAATCTCTCGATCCCGCCCTGCAGGCCCATCTCGACGACGGCACGACCACGCTGGCCTGGTGCTGGCGGATCACCCGCGCCGATGGTGTGGCCTTCGGCTTCACCGACCACGACCGGACGCTCGCCTTCGATGGCACCGACTTCGAGCCCGAGAGCGGGCTCACGGCCTCCGAGGTCCGCTCGGGCTCCGACCTGTCTGTCGATGCGCAGGACGCGGAAGGCGTGCTGACCTCGGACCGGATCACCGAGACCGACATCCTCGACGGCCGCTGGGACAACGCCGAGGTCGAGGTCTGGCGGGTGAACTGGGCCGATACCGGGCAGCGCGTGCTGATGCGGCGCGGCGCCATTGGTCAGATCCGACGCGGGCGGATGGCCTTCGTCGCCGAGGTGCGCTCGCTCGCCCACGTCCTCGGCCAGACCGTCGGGCGGACGTATCAGGCTACTTGTGACGCCGCGGTCGGCGATGCGCGCTGCGGCGTCGATCTCGAGGACCCGGCCTTCAAGGGCACGGGGGCGGTGATCGATCTCCTGCGCGACCGCGCCTTCACCGCCTCGGGCCTCGGCGGCTTCGCCTCTGGCTGGTTCGCCTTCGGCACGCTGGACTGGACGAGCGGCGCGAATGCGGGGCGGCGCACCGAGGTGCTGGGCCATGAGGTCACGGATGGCATTGCCGTGCTGACCCTGCTCGAAGCGCCGGTGCGCGCGATCGCCGAGGGTGACGGCTTCACCATCCGCGCGGGCTGCGACAAGCGCATGGAGACCTGCGGCGCGAAGTTCGCCAACACCGCCAACTTCCGCGGCTTCCCGCACATCCCCGGCCAGGATGCCGTGCTGCGCTACGCCACCAAGGATGGCGGCCATGAGGGAGGCGTGCTGTGACGCAACCCCTCGCATTGGCCGATCCCACGCGCGTCATCGCCATCGCGCGGTCCTGGCTCGGCACGCCGTATCACGACCAGGCCAGCCTGCGCGGTGTCGGCTGCGACTGCCTTGGTCTGGCCCGCGGCGTCTGGCGCGAGGTGGTCGGGCCAGAGCCGTTCCCGATCCCGCCCTACAGCCGGGACTGGGGCGAGACCGGACCGCGCGAAGTTCTGGCCGAGGGCGCGCGGCGCATGATGATCGAGGTTCCTCCCGTAGAGGCCGGTCCCGGCGCGCTGGTGCTCTTCCGCATGAAGCACCGCGCCATCGCCAAGCATGTCGGGATCCTGACCGAGCCCGGCTCCTTCCTCCACGCATACGAGCGGCTGGGCGTGATCGAAGAACCGCTCACCCCGTCCTGGCGGCGGCGCATCGCCTTCGCCTTCCTGTTCCCGCAACGCTGAGACCCCGACATGGCCACCCTCGTTCTCGGCGCGGCCGGCGCTGCCATTGGCGGTTCGATCGGCGGCGCGATCCTTGGTGTCAGTGCCGCGACCATTGGCGGCTTCATCGGCTCCACCATCGGCTCGGTGGTTGACAGCTGGATCATCTCGTCGCTGGCGCCGACGCAGCGCATCGAGGGCGCGCGGCTCGACACGCTGCGCATCACCTCGGCGACGGAAGGCGCGGTGATCCCGCGGCTCTATGGCCGGATGCGGATGGGCGGCAACATCATCTGGGCGACCGATTTCCGCGAGGAGACGAAGACCACCACGCGGGGCGGCGGCAAGGGCGGCGGCGGTGGCAAGGTCAAGACGACCGAGTATCTCTATTACGCCAGCTTCGCCGTGGCGCTCTGCGAGGGACCGATCACCGGCATCGGCCGCATCTGGGCCGACGGCAAGCCGATGGACCTCTCCGGCGTCACCTGGCGCTGGTACCCCGGCGACGAGGCGCAGACCGCCGATCCCTTCATCGCGGCGAAGATGGGAGCGGCCAGCACGCCCGCCTATCGCGGCACGGCCTATGTGGTCTTCGAGGAACTGGCGCTCTCGTCCTACGGCAACCGCCTGCCGCAGCTGTCCTTCGAAGTGTTCCGACCGCTGGCTGATCCTGACACCGCCGAGGGGCTGACCCGCGCCGTCACCATGATCCCGGCGTCGGGAGAGTTCACCTACGCCACGCAGGCGATCCGCAAGACCGATGGCGGCGCGACGGTGCCCGAGAACCTGAACGCGCTGGCAGACTCCACCGACATGGTGGAGGCGCTGAACCGGCTGCAGGCGATGGCGCCCGCGGTCGAGAGCGTCAGCCTTGTCGTCGCCTGGTTCGGCGACGATCTGCGCGCGGGATCGTGCAAGGTGCGGCCGGGCGTCGAGGTGTCGGCCAAGTCGACGACGCCGGTCAGCTGGTCGGTCAACGGCGTCAGCCGCGCCAGCGCCTTCCTCGTCAGCCGCGACGATCAGGACCGCCCCGTCTATGGCGGCACGCCCTCCGACTTCGCTGTGGTGCAGGCGATCCAGGAGATGAAGGCGCGCGGGCTGCGCGTGACCTTCTATCCCTTCATCCTGATGGACGTGCCGCCCGGCAACACCCTGCCGAACCCGTATTCCGACAACGCCGCGGAGACGGGGCAGCCTGCTTTCCCGTGGCGGGGGCGGATCACCTGTTCTCCCGCGGCAGGGTTCGCGGGGACGGTGGACAAGACGGCGACGGCCGCAAGCCAGGTCGCGGCGCTGTTCGGCGCGGCGACGCCCGCCAGGTTCAGCGTGGCGGGCCAGTCGGTCTCGTGGGCAGGGACGCCCGGCGACTGGGGCCTGCGGCGCATGGTGTTGCACTATGCCCATCTCTGCGCGGCGGCGGGCGGGGTCGATGCGTTTCTCATCGGGACAGAGATGCCGGGGCTGACCACGATCCGCTCGGGCGCCAGCACCTATCCCGCCGTGCAGGCCTATCGGGATCTGCTCGCGGATGTGCGCTCGATCCTCGGGTACGGGACGCAGATCGGCTACGCTGCCGACTGGTCGGAATACTTTGGCCACCAGCCTGGCGACGGCTCGGGCGACGTGTTCTTCCACCTCGATCCGCTCTGGGCCGATCCGGAGATCGATTTCATCGGGATCGACAACTACATGCCGTTGTCGGACTGGCGCGACGGGTTCGAGCATGCCGATGCGGCAGAGGGCTGGCCCGCGATCTACGACCGTGCCTATCTGCAGGCGAACATCGCGGGCGGCGAAGGATTCGACTGGTTCTACGCAAGCGCGGCTGATCGCTCCGCGCAGGTCCGCACTCCGATCACCGATGGCGGCGCGGGCAAGCCGTGGGTGTTCCGCTACAAGGACCTGCGCAGCTGGTGGTCGAACGCGCATTACGACCGCCCCGGCGGAGTGGAGAGCGGAAGCCCGACGGCATGGGTGCCTCAATCCAAGCCGATCTGGTTCACCGAGCTCGGCTGTCCCGCCATCGACCGGGGCACGAACCAGCCCAACGTCTTCTTCGACCCGAAGTCGTCCGAGAGCTTCACGCCGCATTTCTCGCGGGGCTGGCGCGACGACGCGATCCAGCGGGCCTATCTCGAGGCGACCTATCTCTGGTGGGGAGAGGCCGCGAACAACCCGGTGTCCTCGGTCTACGGCGGCCGGATGGTGCATGTGCCGGAATGCGCCGCCTGGACCTGGGACGCGCGGCCCTATCCGTTCTTTCCGGCGCTGACCGACGTCTGGACGGACGGCGCGAACTGGCGGCTAGGCCACTGGCTGACCGGGCGGCTCGGCGCGGTGTCGCTGGCGGCGCTCGTGCGGCATCTCTGCCTGCGCGCCGGGCTGTCCGAGAACCGCATCGACGTCACCGGCCTCTGGGGCGCGGTCGAGGGCTACGCCATCACCGCGCTGGAAAGCCCGCGCGCGTCGATCACCACGCTGTCGCGCCACTTCGGCTTCGATGCGGTGGAGACCGAGGGCGTGATCCGCTTCGTCATGCGCGGCCGGGCCTCAGTCGCCACCCTCGCGCCCGACAATCTGGTGGCCGCCCGTGAGGGCGACGTGCTGGAACTGACGCGCGGCCAGGAGACCGAACTGCCGCAGGCGCTGAAGTGGCAGATCGCTCGCGCTGACGAGGACTACGACGCGGCCCTCGTCGAGGCGCGGCGGATCACGGTGGACACGACCCGGATCGCCTCCGAGTCCTTCCCGATGGCCGTTCCGCCCGAGGAGGCCGAGCGCCGCTGCCGACGCGCGCTGATGGAGGCATGGGTGGGGCGCGAGACGGCGGCGTTCCGTCTGCCGCCCTCACGTCTCGCGCTCGATCCGGCCGATGCGATCCGGCTCGCCCATGACGGGCGGCTGGTCGATCTGCGGCTCGTCTCCATCGCTGACGCCGAGGCGCGCGGCATCGAGGCGGTCCGCCAGGACCGGGCTACCTACGACCTGCCGCCCGGCGATCCCCGCGCGGCGTCGCTGACGCGGGCCGTGGTGTTCGGCGCGCCGGATGCGGTGCTGATGGACCTGCCGCAGCTGACCGAGGACCAGCCCGCGCACAGGCCGCTGATCGCCGCGCACGCGGTTCCGTGGCCGGGCGAGATGGCGGTGTTCCGCAGTCCTTCGACGTATGGCTTCGAGTTGCTGACCACGTTCGGCAGCCGCGCGCGGATCGGGGCTCTGGTCTCCGACTTCTACGCTGGGCCCACATCGCGCTTCGATCTCGGCAATGCGCTGGTGGTCGATCTGCTGACCGGCACCCTCGAAAGCGTCACGGATTTGACGCTGTTCGCCGGGGCGAACGCGCTCGCGATCGAGAGCGCACCTGGAGTCTGGGAGATCGTGCAGGCGGGCGCGGCCGAATTGCTGGCGCCGGGCCGTTATCGTCTGATCCGGCTCCTGCGTGGCCAGCGCGGGACCGAGGGTGCCATGGGCAACCCGGCGCCTGCTGGCGCGCGGATCGTGGTGCTCGACGACAGCCTCGCAACGCTACCAATCGCCGAGGCCGACCTTGGGATCCCTTGGAACTGGCGCATCGGCCCGGCGAGCCGTCCGGTCAGCGACGAGACCTATGTCGCGCAGGCCTTCACGCCCGAAGGCGTCGGGCTGCGGCCGTTCTCCATCGCCCATGTCGAGCAGCCGTGGCGCACGCCGCGTACGCCCGGCGATCTGACCATCCGCTGGACGCGCCGGTCCCGCGCGCTGTCCGCCGACAGCTGGGGCGCGGCCGAGGCGGCTCTCGCAGAGGAAACCGAGGCCTACGAGGTCGAGATCCTCGACGGCGCCACCGTGAAGCGGGTGCTGAGCACGGCCACCACCAGCGTCATCTACACCGCCGCCCAGCAGACCGCCGATTGGGGCGGTCCGCTCGACCCCGGCGACACGCTCGACATCCGCATCTACCAGCTCTCCGCCCTCGTCGGGCGGGGCGCGCCCAAGACCGTCACGCTCACATTCTGAGGACCGCATGTCCGACGCCACGACCCATCTCCTGCTGCCCTACATCCTCGCGGCGCAGGCGCAGAAGCATGTCACCCACAACGAGGCGCTGCGGCTGCTCGACGGGCTCGTGCAGCTCTCCGTCCTCGACCGGGACCTTACCGCGCCGCCCGGAAGCCCCGCCGACGGCGACCGATACATCGTCGCCTCCGCCGCAACGGGCGACTGGGCAGGCTGGAACCTGAACGTTGCGATCTGGACCGATGGCGCCTGGCTGCGCCTGCCACCGCGCACCGGATGGCGGGCGTGGGTGGAGGACGAAGGACTGCTGCTGGTCTACGATGGAGCGGGCTGGATCGGGACCACACCGGCGGCGCTGCAGAACATGGCGCTGCTGGGGCTGGGCACCACGGCGGATGCGTCGAACCCGTTCTCGGCCAAGCTCAATGCCGCGCTCTGGACGGCGAAGACCGTGGCGGAGGGCGGCTCCGGCGATCTGTTCTACACCATGAACAAGGAGGCTGCGGGCGACGATCTCGGCCTGACGCTCCAGACCGGATTCGTGACCAAGGCGCTGGTGGGGCTGTTCGGTTCGGACCGGTTTCGCCTCGCGGTCTCGGCCGACGGCAGCACCTTCTTCGACGGGCTCAGCGTCGACAACGCCACCGGCATCGTCGACCAGCCCCGGCTGCCGCGATTCAAGGCGTACACGAACTACGACAACTATGTCGGCGTCGGGACCTGGACGAAGATCGGCCTCAACAACACCGACTACAACGACCAAGGCGCCTTCGACGCCGCGAACAACCACTTCGTGGCCCCGGTCGACGGCACCTACCTCTTCGGCGCGACGCTCCTCTACAAGATCAACGCCAGCGCCACGGCGCGCATGCGCGGGCGGCTCGTCCTGAACGGCACCACCGAAATCCGTGGCTCCCTCGGTGAAATCTCCGCCACCCATGTCTCGCTCGCCACCGCGATCTGGCTGCAGACCATGGTGCAACTCATCGCTGGCGATACCGTCGAGCTGCAGGGATATTTCCGGGTCGCGGACGGCTACTTCGCCGCCGATCACACGTCCTTCTGGGGCTGCAAGATCGGCTGAGATCGATGAGGCGCTGGTTGCCACGCCTTGTCGCAGATATGCTCGGCTCATGAATGAGGACGATGAAAAGCGAATTGCTGCTCAACTCGCCAAGGCGATAGCGGTGATCTGCGTCCGCAATAGTCGTCTTGAAGACCTCCATGCCGGACAGCTGCCCATAAGCCGAACCGGCGATGGGAGCGATATTGTCGTCATTGACGCAGACGGCAACCGGATCCTTTGGAAGGACGTCTCCCGCATCGATGACGACGAGATGCGCGCGTTGATGCGCGACATCGTCAATCGGCTTTATACATTCCACCTGAAGTCCGACGATCCCGGCCTTCGCGCGGAAATCGAACGATGGTTGACTGTAGCAGGGAAATGGGAAGATCCAGAGCTTGATGTCCGGATGATCAGTGCTGAGGTGCGACCCGACCGATAATGCCGTTCGGCGCCGCGAACCCCGCTTGCATCATGTGACCACCGGGTAGAATGGCCGCCCCCAATCCTCGTGGGGATTCTCCATCATCAAATCGACGAATACCGGCATCAGGAAGGCAAGTATTGCAGCGCCGTCGCGGACCTGCGCCCGGTTGACCCCACTGTTCCAGGTTGATCCGCCATGGACCAGTTGGTTGCGCAGGACGTAAAGCCGGTCAAAGACGAAGCTCAGAACGCGAACGCTGTCGCCATCCTGGAATGCCTGGGCGAAGCTACGTGAGGATGCTCTGAACTTGTCCTCCCAGTCCTCGAAGCCCTCGATCCCGTTGTGGTGCTGCCAGAACGGATTGAAGACGTAGCGATTTTCCATGAGCATTCGCACAGGGCCTGAGAAGCGCTGCCACAGCGCCTTGTAGATCCGGCGACCTTCGTCGCGCGCCACCAGCCTGCCGAAATAGTCGACGAAGGCAGCACGTTCGCCAGGGGCTACCGACTGGAATTCCCGCTCGTCCGCGTAGGCGGCGTTGAACGCGATCCAGAGGAAGATGAAGCGGGCGTCATCGTCGTCACCACACGCCTCGGCACGTCCGATCCAGCTGATGGCGCGATGCGCGCGCAGACCCATTGTCTCGGGAAAGCCACTGCGAATGGCGCGCTGCTTGGTTTTCAACGCCGCGTGGTCGAGAATATCCATCATTCACGATCCCCCTCTGAAAATCCCGTCACGGCAAGGCGTCGAAATCCGGCCTCTGATACCCTTCGACCAAGGCCCGCAACCCGTCAGGCGCGATCACCTCGACCGTGTCGCCCCACTGATAGAGGTGCCAAGCCATCTCGAGCCAGCCGGCCGCAGTGAACCGGACAATCAGGCTTCCATCATCCTGTGGCTCCAGAACCTGCGTTGGGTGAAAACGGAATTCTGCAGCACGCTCAGCGGCCCGAGGCGCGAAGCGCCAAGTCACCTCGCCGTATTGCGCCGGGTCCTGATAGACGCCGAAGGCCTTGGCGGCATGGTCCACCAGCGTGAATCCCGGTGCGAAGGCAAAGCTTTCGTCGAGTACCTCGGCGATATGAATCCTGTCCATGCGGAAGTTCAGGATCGTTTCGCTGCGTGCTGGCTGCCGCGCCACAAGGTAACTGCGGTGTCCCAGCAGCAGGCCGTGCGGCTCAATCACCCGGGGGGTGGCGTCAGCCGATCCGTAGGTAACGCGCAGCCGGAATGGACCTCGCAGCGCCTCCATGACTGCATCTGTCACGTCGGGACGTAGGGCGACGGTTGGACCGGGGCGCATGACCTGGCCGAGACCGGCCAATACAGCCTCGGCATCGGCCTCGGACCTCGTTGCGTCACGGGGTGTCAGCCGCGCCAGCAGCCCATCACGCAGATCCTCAAGCGCGCGAGCATGGCGCAATCGCGCCTGGTCGCGCGCGGTGCGGGCTGCGATTTCCAGCGCTTCGATGGTCGTTTCCTGTCGCGGCTGCAGCCGTTCGGGCGGGGGCGCTTCCAGCCGCCAGTACCGACGGCGATCCTCGGTGTCCATGGTGGTGACATTGGCGAAGGCGGCGTCCAACGCCTCGGTCATCCGTTGCGCCGTCCGGTGCGACACGCCGAACTCGGTGCAGATGTCCTCAAGGCTGACGCCGCCACGCCGGGAAGCGGCCATCTGGGCGAGACGGAGCAGATCCTGGGCCTTGGAGAAAGACATTTGACCTCTATGCCAGAAATTGACACCATCATAAGCTATTGATCGACTTGCGGTCTGTCGAGGCGATTCCCTCGGGGGTCGAGTGTCGCAAGTATTGGAGCATTAATGAGGGACCTCGACGGCCGTATCTTTCTATCCGCCTCGGATCTCATGCGCTTCATGGGGTGCGCGCACGCGACGACCCTTGATCTGGCACATATGCGTGGCAACGGACCGGAGCCGCGCGAAGACAGCGAGGACGCGGCGCTGCTGCAGAAACAGGGTGACGCCCACGAGGCCGCCCATCTGGCCCAGCTTAACGCGGCGGGCAAAAACGTGGTGGAGATCGCGAGGGGCAACCTTGCCAGCGACGCCGAGGCCACGCGTGCGGCGCTGGTTGCTGGCCCGGACGTGGTGTTTCAGGGCGCTTTCCTGTCAGGCAACTGGGGCGGCTGGTCGGATTTCCTGGAGCGCGTCGAGCGACCCTCCGCGCTTGGACCTTTCAGTTACGAGGTGACCGATACCAAGCTCAAGCGTCGGCCACACCCGAAGCACGTCCTGCAACTTGTGCTCTACTCCGACCTTCTAGCCGAGCTTCAGGACGTTGCGCCCGAGTTCGCCCATGTCGAATTGGGGGACGGCACCCGTGCGACCCTTCGGCTGTCGGACTACGCCGCCTATGCGCGCATGGCGCGGGCGCGGCTTGAGGGGTTCGTGGCCGTTCCACCGGCAACCCGTCCGATCCCCTGCGCGGACTGTGGTCTTTGCCGCTGGGGCGACCATTGCGCCGATGTCTGGCAGGCCGAGGACAGCCTGTTCAATGTCGCGGGCGTCAGCCGTGGACAGGTGAAGAAGCTGGAAGCAGCGGGTATCCAGACAATGGAAGCCCTCGCCAGCCTCGATCTTCGGGTCCGCGGCATGGCGGAAAACACACGCCGCCGGCTGGTGACGCAGGCCCGCCTCCAACACGCCCGAAAGCGAGGGGCGCCCGCGTTTGAGCTGCGCGCACCGGAACCCGGCAAGGGGTTCGACCTGTTGCCCGCGCCGCAGGCGAGCGACCTGTTCTATGACATCGAAGGCGATCCACATTTCGAGGGCGGTCTCGAATACCTCCACGGCGTCTGGTTCGACGGACAATTCCGGGCGTTCTGGGCGCATGACCATGCCGCCGAGGCGCGCGCGCTCGCTGAGCTGCTGGAGTTCTTCCGTGCGCGCCTTGCGGCTTATCCGGACGCGCGCATCTATCACTATGCGCCCTACGAGATCACCGCCCTGCGCCGACTGACCACGAAGTACGGGATCGGCGAGGCTTTCCTCGATCGGCTTCTGCGCGAGCGGCGGTTCGTCGATCTGTTCGCCGTCGTGCGCGGTGCGCTGATCGGATCCGAGCCCAATTACTCCATCAAGTCGATGGAGGCCTTCTACGACCGCAAACGCGATGGCGAGGTGAAGACGGCGGGCGGCTCGGTCGTCGCCTATGAGCGGTGGCGCGAGACGGGCGCGCAGCAGATCCTCGACGAGATCGAGGATTACAACCGCGTCGACTGCATTTCTACCGAGGAGCTGAGGGATTGGTTGGTCGGCATTCGACCCAGTGGCCCCTGGCCGTCGCTTGGTCAGGACGCGGGCACCAAGGAGGTGGAGGAGGACGCCGATACGCAAGAGCTGCGTTCGGCCTTGGCAGCCTCCGACCTGCCCGAGGACCGGCAGGAGATGCTGTTCAACCTCGGCCTCTTCCACAAGCGCGAAGCAAAGCCCGCGCAATGGGCCGTGTTCGACAGCGTTGGCAAGGACGAGGACGATCTGATCGACGATCTCGACGCGCTTGCCGGGCTCGAGGCCGTGGGCGCGGCCGAGCCCGTGAAACGCTCGATGGCGCGCACCTATCGCTTCCCGCAGCAGGAGACGAAGTTGCGGGGCGGCAAAAACGCGACGGTGCCGGTCCTTGACGGGCCGCCCGCCACGATCAGCATCGCCGCTCTGGACCGGACCGCACGTGAGATCACTCTCAAGGCCGGGGCAGCGAAGGCACATCTTCTCTTAGACCGTCTGACGCTCCACCCAGACTGGCCGCTCAACACCGGTGTCATCGCCGTCGCGCTTCGCGATGTGATTGCCGATCAATGCGGGCCGCGCCGATTCACGGCCGTCGACGATCTGTTGTCCCGCGCGGCGCCGCGCCTGACGACCGGCGCGAAGCCTGACCTGCTGGATGGCGCTGATCCGGTCGCGGGCGCGATTGCGGCCGTTGGCGCGATGGACGGCACCGTGCTGCCGATCCAGGGGCCGCCGGGAACCGGCAAGACCTATGTCACTGCGCGCGCCATCCTTTCTCTGGTGCGCAAGGGGCACCGCGTCGGCGTCGCATCGAACAGCCACGAGGCCATCCGGAATGTGCTGATGGGCTGTCTCGCCGCGCTGGAAGACGACGATCCGGACATCACTCTGGAAGACGCCGAACTGGCCCACAAGGTGAGCGGCGACGAGGATGGCTATCCCGACGGCTTCACTGGCATCACGCGGGCCACGTCCAACGACGACCCCGCGCTGACAGAGGCCCATGTCGTCGGCGGAACTGCGTTCTTCTTCTCGCGCCCGGAGTTCGAGCAGACCCTGGACTGGCTCTTCGTCGACGAGGCAGGACAGGTTGGCATCGCCAACCTGGTCGCCATGGGGCGTGCTGCGCGGAACATCGTGCTGGTCGGCGACCCGCGCCAGCTGCCGCAGGTGATCCAGGGGGCGCATCCGGACCCCGCGAACCTCTCCTGCCTCGACTGGATGCTGGGCGATCACGCGACGATCTCACCGGACCGCGGTATCTTCCTGCCTGTCTCGCGCCGGATGCATCCAGATGTCTGCCGCTTCATTTCCGACCAAGTCTACGAGGGACGGCTGACCAGCCACCCCGATACCGCGCGCCAGGCCGTGGCCGGCACCGCGTTTCCCCCAGCAGGTGCGTTCTGGGTGCCGGTCCCGCATGAGGGCAATGCCCAGATCGCACCAGAGGAAGTCGCGGCCATCCAATCTGCCGTTCATGAACTGCTGACGGGCGTTTGGACGGAGAAGGACGGCACGACGCGTCCCATGCGTCAGTCCGACATCATCGTGGTCGCACCCTACAACGCACAGGTGAACGCCCTGCGCGAGGCGCTGCCCGAGGGCATTCGCGTCGGCACCGTGGACAAGTTCCAGGGACAGGAAGCGCCCGTCTGCCTGGTCTCGATGACAGCGTCATCGGCCGAGGAAACGCCGCGTGGCATGGACTTCCTGTTCTCCCTCAACCGGATCAACGTGGCGGTCTCGCGCGCCAAGGGGCTGGCGCTCGTCTTCGGCGCGCCGCGCCTCCGCGAGGCGAAATGCGAGACAGTCGAACAGATGAGGCTGATTAACACGCTCTGTGCGGTGACGGCACTGGCTGAAATCAAAGAGGCGTCATGAGATTCGACCCAAAGGACATCGTCGAGCATCTGCGCCACAACCTTGAGCGTTATCCCTATGCTGACGGGTTCCCTGTCCTTCGCGAGCTTCTGCAGAATGCCGATGACCCGAAAGCTGAAGCTGAAAGCGTAGCCGTATGCCTCCTCAGCGGATGGCCGGATGCTGCCAATCCGCTGCTCCGTGGGCCGGGCCTTTTGCTGGTCAACGACGGTGGTTTCGATGCTGGCTCAGCGACAGGCATGCAAACCTTCGGGGGAAGCGTGAAGGCGCTCGACGAAGCAGCCGTAGGGCGGTTCGGCCTCGGGCAGAAATCGGTCTTTCACCTTTGCGATGCTTTTGTCGTTGTTCCATGCGGTTACGGGACAGAACACCTTCCCTTTGTCGTGAACCCTTTCGAGACGCTCGGGCGCGAAGGCGATGATTGCCTTCGCTGGGACACGATCGATGAAAGCGATGCAACGCTTATCGTTTCGGCTGGGGAACTCTGCATTTCCTCGCGTCGCAGACTGAATTTGTGGTTCCCCTTGCGACGCCCCGGGCTGCGCCCGAAGCCGACGAGCAAGGGCATAAGGCCCATGGATTTCGCACCAGAGAGCCTTGCGCCCCTTGCAGACCGACAGCGTCTCGCTGAAATGCTGGCATCGCTACGCGATGTGCGCCGCGTGTCGGTCGAGATTAACGGCGTACGCGTTGAACTCGACCGCGGTGAGGCCCCCGGCCTGGTCGGGTACGGGCTTGACCCGGGAGATCGCAGTTTCGGAGGCACGCTTGGCCCTGGAATAGTCAGCCTCGGCCGCGAGAGGCGCGCGCCCGACACCTTCTGTAGTCACCTAAGGGAGTCTGACAACTGGCCCCTCAGCCGCAACCCGGACACCGATGAGGAGAAAAAGCAAAAGGCCACGCCACACGGCGCTGCGATCCTTGTGATTGAGCCCGACAGCCGTGGGCGGCTCCTTGCTGACTGGTCGGTGCTCCTGCCGGTAACTGAGGCTTTTCGCGTCCTCCACCATGATGGCAAGGGGCGCCTGAAGTTGCTCCTCCACGGATGCTTTTTCGTCGACAGCGGGCGTAAGTCCATCATCGGTCTTGATGATGACAGCCCGAAACACGCTGAGCAGATGCCTTCGAACGACGCCGCGCTTCGTGCCGATTGGAACCGTAGCATCCGCGACAGGCTTGTTCTGCCGCTGATCCCAGTCGTCTTCCACGACGCTCTGGCACAACAGGTACTCTCGAGCGATGCACTGGCCGCTGCGGTGAGAGCGCTGGCGACCAGCGACTTCGGCCGGACTCACCGCGAAGCCATCGCGGCCGAACATGTGCTAGCCCGCTGCGTTGACGTCACTCGTGACAGCACGTTGGCGCGCTGGCGCCTCGTTCCGGCCGGGACGACCCTGCGGCCCTTGCCGGCACCCGACGAGCGCGGGCGCGTCGCGCTCGTTGAGCTATTGCCCGATGTCGCCGAATGGGCTGTGGCGCGCAACCTAACTCTGGTCTGTGGCGCAGACGCCCTGCTTGCGCCCGAAGTGCCAAGCTGGGACCCCGAGGAGCTGACGGAGTTTCTGGCGGAGCTCAAGCCCGAGTGCTTTGCAAGCGAAAGACACACGCGCGTTCTGACCGATTTTCTACTTGTCGCATGCGCCAACGATGACCTGCGCGTGGCTGCGGTCGAGCCGGTCATCAACCGGCTGAGGAAGGCGATTGCCTCGGCGCCCACGCTTGCGCCGCATGCCCGGATCGCCGAGGTTCTCGCCGCCGTAAATTGTGCGGACATCGTGCCGTTGCCACCCTCTGCCTCCGAGCGCTACGTGTTGCGCGCACTTGCGCAGGCGCAGAACGCGCCGCTTTGTCTGCCCCGAGCATGGCTACCGGAGGGGACCGCCGACAGCCCGACGCTCGACGCCGCCAATGCGCGACCTCTGATCGCAGCCTTACAGCCACTGTTCGCGAACGAAGCGCGGGGCGAGGCCGCAGGTGCGGCATCCCTCGCGATCGTGCGCCGACTGAAGAACCTGGAAACGGCACTGGCCGACCCGGAGCTTCGCCGACTTCCTGTGGTTCGGGCGCTCTATGGTAGTGGCAGCCGCCTACTGAGCCTTGCCGAACTCGACGCCACCGCACGCGAGGGGCTGCTGTTCCGTGATACACCGCCAGAGAAGAAACTCCTCGGGCTGCTGGCAGATGCGCTGCCCGGTTCGAATGCGTTCATTTTGCCAAATGCAGTTGCCGCTGCACTGCAAGATGTGGGCCATAGCCCATCCGTTCGGCCCACTTTTCGCTTGGCTAGCCTCGATGCCGGCGCCGTCTGCTCGTTGGCACGACGAGCTGAGGCGTTCGGTCCACCTCAGGCCCGCGCCGCGCTGCTAAACAGCATCTTCACAGATGATGCGGATAAGCGCGACGCCCTGCGGGCGCTTGCAGCCGGGGATCGGCGTGCGCTTGATCCTAGTGTCAAACTTGAGGCGCTGCGAGAGACAGCCCCGGCGCTGGACGCGCTTATCGCGCGGCTGATCGCGACCTCAACGCAAGATGCTCTGGTACCGGCTGAGATTCTCGACACGCTCGATCGAACCAAGGCTCGCCACCTGTCGATCTCTACGATCGAGGGCGCGGAACTTGGTGATCTGCTCTGCCGTAACGCTGAGGACCTGCCCGAGCGTGGCCTCGACCTAAAGGCGGCCGAGGCGATCCTATGCGCTGGCATCCCCGAGGAATTGCTCCGCAAGCTACCGATCCTGCCTACGGCGCGGGGCGGTTGGGCGTCACCGAACGACCTTTACCAATCGAACCGCGACTGGCCTGTCCCAGCGAGCATGACCACCCTTGTGCCTATGCTTGGTGGTGCCATGGGGCAGAAGGCCAGGAAACGCGCCGAGGCGCTCGTGCATCACTGGTCACCCGCGGCGCAGATCGCAGTCTGCCTCGGTCAACCCGAACCCTCGCGCTTCGCCGCCGAGATTATCGAGGCACTCGCACGGGTCGACCGGCCTGACCTGGACCAGATCGGCCGGGTCCCTTGGCTCCTTGACCGTCGCGGCAGCGCCTGGAAGCCCGAGGATGTGCTCGACCTGTCCGACGAAATTCTCACGGCCGCGCGGCAGGCGCTTGGTGACGATCTGCCTTTCCTGCCGGTGAGCGCCATCGCCCCGACGCTTCGCGATCACCCAGGCTTCGCCGCTTTGCGAGACCGGGGCGTACTTTCCGACGAGGCAGGTTCTCTCGACGAGCTTCTGCTCATAGTCGAGGCCTCGAGACCTGTCGCCTACATGGGCGAGGTCAATGAGGAGTTGGGAGGTGCGCTTACCGACCTCGCTGCTGCCGGCGCCGTCCTCCCGCTCACTGGCTGGCCCCTTCTCGCCGCCGTGCTGCGAGCGCCTGCCAAGGACAACGAGAAGAACGCAAGCCGGGTGTGCGAGGTCCTCACGCAATTTGGGACCGCCGACAGAGTATCGTCCTTGGGCGTTGACGAGTGGCTCAACGCCTTGGCGAGGATGGCGCAGGAAGGGAAAAGCACGGCCCGCGCTGCGAAGAGTTCTGCGCGCGTCGCCTACGAGGCGAGCTTCCGGGCGATGACTGCATGGCCCACCTCGAGTCTCCGGGCGATTATGGGCAGAGTCTTGGTGCCCACCGCGGCAGGCGCCTGGAAGCCAGGTTGCGAGGTCACTGTCCGATGCACGGGGGTCGCGCCGGATGTCCTGCTTTACTCGGAACTCGCTGCGCTTTTGCCGGCACATGAAGATCCGACCGCTGCCGAGGATGGTGCCGCATATGAAAACACGGATGTCGAGCAGTCAGTTTTGTCAGAGGAAGACTGTTCGCAAAGCTTGGCCGCGGTTCTGACGCAACTGCGGGCGCAGGTGCCGGAGCAGGCACTCGCATTATTCGCCGCGCTAGTTGCTGATCGCGATCTGTTCGAGAGGCTGGCGCGCGATCATCTGGCGCTGCCGCAGGCACAAATTCTTGCGATTCAGAATAGGCTCAGCGAAGTCGTTGGCGAACTCACCCCCAATCAGACCGGAAGAACGTACGATCTCTCGTCGATCCGCAAAGACGTTCGCCTGCACTTCAAACTTACTACCGGCGGACCGGTCCCGATACTTGCTCTTGACGGAAGTTTTAGAAACGCGCCCAGCGCAATACTCACACCGTTTCAGGTTCTTGGTGCGGGACATCATCAGCAACGCAGGCTGAAAACGGAAAGTGCCACTGCCGGACTTGGCACGATGGCCCATGAGGTTACGCTCGCTGATAGTGATGGCTCGATTGCGCGGGCCACACTGGAGGAGTTAATCGCTACCGTTGGACGGCTCGCTCTATGGCATTTCCGTCATTGCGAGGAAGCTGTCCTTGAGGAATTCCGTCAAGCATTCCAGGCTGAACAAGCGACGGTCGAGGATACGCGCGCTCGCCTCGAAGATCGCCTGCCGCAGATCCTGGCAGAATTGAAGCCAGTCCGTGGATCGAAGCTACGGGACGTTCTGAACCGGTATGAGACGAAGGAGCAGTCCATCCCGCCGAACCGGCGTGCAGACCAATTGCCTGCGGCCAAGCGTTCGCTCTGGGAGGAGGTTTCATCGCCAGAGACGGCTTCCGAACTGCTCGCGCTGATCCGCCAGGGCATCGGGAGCTACGGCTATGGCCCTGCGCGCGTGGTTTTTGAACTCTTCCAGAATGCTGACGACGCGACGCTTCAACACCCGCCCGAGGTGGCATCGTTGTGCCGTGTTGTGTTCCAGACCGAGCGTTTGCGCCTGCAGCACTGGGGACGTCTCATCAATCGTCCCGGGCGTCCGGCCGACGGCGAACGCGAGGGCTGGCAGCGAGACCTCTTCAACATGCTTCTTATGAACCTTTCCGAAAAGCGCGAGGATGTGACGGGGCGGTTCGGACTGGGGTTCAAGAGCGTGCATCTAATTGCACACGAGGTGGGAATCGCCTCCGGTTTCGAGGCATCTTGCCGAGTTAAGGGAGGCATGCTGCCTGAGGTTTGGGAGGGCGGACGGACACTCTCGATGGACGAGAAGCGGGATGGGAGGAGCGCAACGCTTATCGAGCTGGAGATCGACCCTGAGCTCCATGCTAAGGCTGAAGAGGCGCGAGCGGCCTTCGAAAGTAGCGTTCGGTGGCTGCCAGCCACGGCGCGGGCGATCCGGGAGATCGAGTTTAATGGCCGCCGGTTTAAGGCCCACTTCGGCGAGACGGGCACGACAGGGATCAAGCACGTCGTCTTCGAAGGCGCAGAACCCGGCCAGGCGCTCGCGCTTATCCTGGACAGCAATACGAGGTTGTTCTTGCTCCTCGGGTCCGACGGCCCTCAAGCGCTGCCCGAGACCCTAGCTAGGCTGTGGTTGCTTGCGCCACTTGAAGAGGAGTGCCGGGCCGGCTGGCTTCTCAACTCCTATGGCTTTCGCGTCGATCCGGGGCGCGGGCGGCTTGCGGGCAGCGTCGATGAGCGCGCGGCGCTCTTCGGTCGTCTGGGTCGGGCGCTAGGGGAGAGATTGGTCGAACTCTACGACCTCATCGAACGCGACTGGGCGGGCTTTGCGGAAGGTTCTGGGCTTGCCGACCGGAACGCCGCCTCGGGGCGCGCAGTGTTCCTTGAACGCCTCACACTTCTCTTAACAGCGGATGTGTCCCGCGACGCCGAAGACGAACGACTCGAGACGCACCTCCACCGCGAAGGTGGCCTCACGCACCTGTTCCGCGAGCGTGAGGCACTGCCGACCGGGCTGCCGGCACCCTTCGCACCTTTCTTGCGCGTGGATCAGGTTCGCTGGCAGATCGCCGGGCCGCTTGCTGAGCGGAGCCGGCTCAGGCGGCTCACGGGCTGGCGGGGGATCGCGGACATCGCGCACTCGGCGGTGAGTCTAAAGGCAGCGGAGCTGCTCCAGCGGCTCGGGTTCGACGCACCGCAAACCTTCGATGCGGCAAAGCTTGTCAAGGCAGAACTGGGTGAGAACAAGCAGGTTGATCCCGAAACCGCCGCAAAGCTGGGTGCAGTTCTCGATGAGGACTTCGTAAATGCCCTAGCTTGGACGGAGCAGCAGGAACTGCTCAAGGCTGCAGCCGGTGCGAGGTTCCGAATGGCCGATGGCAGTTGGCGCGAGGCTCGTATGGCGCCGCGCGATGCCGTGGATGCGGATGAGGAGGAACGCCGCATTCTCGCCTTCGCACCCGATACGGACGTTGCCGACGGCTCCTATACTAACGCCGCGCTTTCATTCTACCGTCTGGCCGCACGGCAGAGCGGCTTTCAGAGGAAAGCCGAGTCCTTTGAGCGCTGGGCGCAAGAGACGGTCGACCAAGCTGCCCGATGTGCGCTTCTATCCTACGTTGCAGAGGGCGGCCAAGGCGAGCGCCTGGGGGCACTTCTGGCGCGCGCGCGACCGCACTGGCTACCCGGCGATCCGGACGAGCTACGCCAAAGCGCACTGGTGGAGGGCCTTGATGACGACACGCGCGGTCGGCTCATGACCATTCTCTATCCATCGCTCGCTCGTAGCATCGGTTCGGGCCGGTGGTCGCCGTTCGACCCGGGCACCGCAGAGCCTTGGGACGCGCCGCCTGATCCGGCCGAAGAACTCGCCCGGATCCGCGATTGGTGGCGACGGGAGCACACCGATCAGCGGCGCAACTACGACACCCGCGTCTGGCCCGAAGGGTTCATTCCGGGACGCCTTCGCGACTGCGAGGCCACAGATGACCGGCTCGGCTGGTTCACTTTCTTCGCTCTCGGCATCTTCCGCACGTTGGGCTGGAACAATCAGGGTGCCCACAAAAGCTTCGTCGAGGCCGCGGTCCGAGAGGGCTGGTGGCAGGAAATGGCCGAGGCAAGGTTTTCGAACAACGCGCTCTCTGAAGCTGAGTTGAGCGAGGCCGCCATGCCTTGGCTGAAACGGCTCGAGAATTTCGCTAGGCCCGACGTTTGGAAAATCGACTTTCCGCAATGGCGCCGCACTCTCCCCGACCTCTATGCCCTTGCGCGCTGGCTGCCTGACTATGTTGAGGCTTTCAGACTGCTGCCGAGGGCGATCGAACGCGACGGAAGTATTTCCCTAAGCGATGCCTTGCGACCAAGTATGAGTCCAATTTGGCAGAAACGCGGGCTTGAGGGCGCGCCGCTTGCGCAAAGCCTCGGGCTCGGGGCCAACTGGATGATACGAGAGGCGATGCGGCATGGCCTTTGGGAGGACGACGAGGCGAGCCGCATGCACCCGTACGGCTGGGGGGGAACAGCGCATCTGCGCAAACTATTCGAAGAGCGGCTGAGCCATTCACTTCAGGCCCCAGAATACAAGATGGACCTTTCACCAGACATCCACGGCTTTGTTTTCAACCATCTTGGCCCGGACGCCGCTTTCCTCGGCGACCTGGACCTTCCGCTTCAGCTCTGGAATGGCGACGTTCACGAACAGGCCGATGTGTCGGAATACAATGACGAGAACGAAGAATGACTGCACTTGCTCAAGACCGTCCCGTTCGCCATCCGCGCCACGGTGAAGGCCGTGTTGTCCACGATCTAGGCGATACCATTATCGTCCGCTTTGGCGCAGCGCTCGAACAGGTCGAGCGTGGAGAGCTTGAGGTGGTCCGATCGCTCGCCGATGCCCTGACCGAGGGCGTCTCCGATGATCCCCTCGCCGCGCTCGCACGTGCGCAGGCGCTGCTGATCCGCTCTATCAACGACCAATGGGGGGTGTTTTCACGTTCGCGGGTGCAGCTTCTGCCGCATCAGCTTTGGGTGTGTCGCCAGGTCACCCAGCACTGGCCCGCGCGTTGGTTGGTGGCGGACGACGTGGGCCTTGGAAAGACGATTGAGGCTGGGCTGATCCTGACGCCTCTATTGGCAGGTGGCCGTATCCAGCGGCTCCTGATCCTGGCCCCGGCGCGCCTAGTTCCGCAATGGCGCGCACGCATGAAGTCCATGTTCGACATTCGCCTTCAGGAATACACACGCGAGCAGGACCGCGGGAAGATCAGCTTCTGGGACACAGCTTCGCAAGTCGTTGCCTCGTTCCACACGCTGCGTCAGCCTGCAGCTCGCGACCGTCTTTTGGCTGCCGGGCCATGGGACATGGTCATGGTTGACGAAGCGCACCATTTCCAAGCTCAAGAACGCATCTCGACACAGACTTACGACCTGCTTCGCGAGCTCCAGGACAGGGGCCGGATAGAGTCACTCGTCTTGTTTACGGGAACGCCTCACCGCGGCAAGGATTTCGGCTTCCTCGCGCTCATGCGGCTCATCCGGCCCGATCTCTTTGATCCCCGGCAACCTGTGGGCGATCAGCTTCCGAACCTCCGCGAGGCAATGATCCGAAACAACAAGGCGCTCGTGACCGACCTTGAGGGCAATCGGCTTTTTCAACCCGTAAGCACCGAAACCGTAGACTATGACTACGCGCCAGCCGAGGCTGCGTTCTACCAGACCATGAGCGCCTTCATCCTCGATGGCCGGGCCTATGCTTTGAATCTGACGGGACGCGAGCAGTCGGCCCGGATGCTGTTGCTCATCGCGCTGCAGAAGCTGGCGGCGAGTTCGATCGCGGCGATCCGCAGCGCACTCGAACGCCGGCGCGCGATGCTGGCCGAAGCGGTGCAGCGGGTGACAGCAGATTTGCCCGAAGAAGCTGAGACACTCGACGAAGCGGCCGAGCAAGATGAGGCGCTGCCCGACCAAGTGGCTTTGTTCCTTATGCAGGGCGAAATTGAGCGGCTCGACGACTTAGTAGCGTTGGCTCGCGGGATCACAGCGGAGGCGAAGATCGCCCGTCTGATCGCGCTTATCGACGAACAGCTGCCCTCGGGCGAGCCACTTCTCCTGTTCACCGAATACAAGGCTACTCAGGCCCTCGTCATTGCCGCGCTTGAGGCGCGCTTCGGCAAGGGCTGCGTGGGTTTCATCAACGGAGACGAACGGCTGGCTGTGCAGGAAGCGGATGGCGCGATCCGCGTCCGAAGCCTTTCTCGCGACGCCGCCGCGGATGATTTCAATGCTGGCCGCACCCGCTTTCTTGTTTCGACCGAGGCAGGCGGCGAGGGGATCGACTTGCAGGACCGCTGCGCGACCCTTGTGCATGTGGATCTCCCCTGGAACCCGATGCGCCTGCACCAGCGTGTCGGTCGGCTCAATCGCTACGGGCAGAAGCGGGCGGTCCGGGTGTTCCTGCTCCGCAACCCCGCCACGGTCGAGGCCCGCATCTGGGCGCTGCTCGAGGCGAAGCTCGCGCGCATCCAGGCCGCGCTTTCGGCCTCGATGGAAGAGGCCGAAGACATCGCCCAGCTCGTGATCGGCATGCAGGGCGGGCGGTTCTTCGACGAACTCTTTACCGAGGGGTCGAACGCAGTCCCCGGTAACCAGCGCGAGGGGCTGGCCGAATGGTTCGACGCGCGCACAGCCACTTTCGGTGGGCGCGATGCGCTCGAGACCGTCCGAGCGATGCTCGGCCAGGTCGCCCGGTTCGATTTTGGCGCGATCGGAGGCAGCATCCCCCGGATCGACCTACCTGCGCTCGAGCCGTTCTTCCGAAACGCCATGGTGCTGATGGGGCGTCGTGTTACGCGGGGCGAAGACGGTCTGTCCGTCGCGACGCCAGAGGACTGGAAGCGCAGCCTCGATCTGCAGCCGCGCTACAATGGGCTCGTCTTTGACCGGAGGCTGCCTGGAAACGAGCGGATGAACCGCCTTCTTGGTGTCGGCCACCCGCTTCTGGACCATGCGCTTGCCGAGGCGGCGGGGCGCCCCGTGCTGATTGCCCGAGTTCGCAACCTTGCCCAATCCATGCTTCTTGCTGCTGTCGAAGACGAGGTTACGGGAACAGGTGGCACCGTCCACCGAGTGGTCCTAGCGGTGGAGGGACCCGGAGCCGAGGAGCGGCCGCCGCTCGCCGATTGGCAAGCGCTTGACCGCCTCAACGCGTGTCTCGCCGGAGAAGATCAGGCCGCTCCGCTAACGCATGCAGAACGCGCCGAGACGCAGGCACTGCTCGATTTACTGCGCGAAGCCCTGCCTTCCGTCACCATGCCATTTCGTCGGCCTCGTGCGGTGCCGCTCCTTTGCTTACTCCCTGAAAGAACGGGATGAATTGAGCTAGAATGGGGATTAAAGATGTTCTAGCGCTGGTCTTCGGCGCGCCGCGTCTGCGCGAGACGAAATGCGAGACAGTAAAGCAGATGCAGCTGGTGAATACGCTGTGCGCGTTGCCTGAGTCTGGAGATTTTTGAATGTGGGAGAGTTTCGAGGCTCGGCTCGATGAAAAGAAAGCGACCGCCCCCTACCGCTGCGCAGGGCGCTTTTCGACGTGCTGCGCAGCTCGGGCCTGCGCCCGGGCGGCGGGGTCACCAAAAAAATGGTGTCCTTTGAATTTGGCGGAGGTGAGCGCCTGCTGTGGGAGATGCAGAATCCGGCCAACATCTTTCTTCATGCAAAATGGCGCGATCGCGTCGAGGCGAGCGGCTTTGCCAGCGAGCTGCGGTCCTATCAGAGCGGAATGAAGGATGGTGGGCGGCATTCGGCCCTCAGCCGAGACTGGTCCTTTGGCGATGCTGATTGCATTGTCGTGCGGATCGATAATGCCGAAGCCATGCGCCGACTGCTCGAGGCATTGTTAGATTCTGAAGATGCGTTGGTTCTGAACCCGGCGGCGATCACGCGCTGGATCGAGCGCCTCCGCCACTTCTTTCCCGCCCTGGACCGCTTTGACCGACCCGATCCACATTTCGACGAGGCGGAGCGAACCTATAAGCTTGAGATCGCAACCGAGCTGAAGGCAGCGATCACACAACCCGGATCCGATCAGGATCTCGCCAATGCCGTAAACACCGCGCTCGCCAAAAGCAATCTGCTGCAATGGCGCGCCTATTGGCCGCTGTCGCCGAAGGGTGATGCGGATCGTGAAAAGCTCTGGCCCGCCCTGCGCGAGCTCGTCGATGCCGCGCTTGGCGCAGCCGACGGTCACGCCTTGGCACTGGATGCCTTTGTCAACGCCTGGATTGCGGCTGTCCCAAACGGTAAGCCCGATCCGGCCCGTCAGATCGGCGAATTCCTGCTCCTGCATCTCGCCCCAAACGAGGGCATCTATATCCGTCATTCCGTACGTCAGGATCTATGGCTGCAAGCTGTGGGCAGTCGGTTCCCCGATCACTCGTCGGTGGCGGATACCTATCGTGACGAATTGCGCTTCATGAAGGCGGTCCGCAGCGCTTTCGAGGCTCAGGGGCTGGCGCCACGCGACATGATCGATGTGCAAGGCGCACTGTGGGTCGTCCACAATTACAAGGAAGAGGACACAGCATCCTTTTCGCGCGAGGCGATCGAGGCGGCGATGGACGCCTACGACAGCTATCGCCAATCGGGCGAGCACGCCGCGATTTTCGACGCCTTCGGCGAGCCGCGCGACTATTGGGTGCGATCGACACGCGACCGGCCCAACCGGATCTACCCCTCAAAGCCGGTCGTCGGCTTTTTGCGCGGCAAAACAGAACTCAACGGAGGCTGGGGGCAAAAGTCCGATGCCGCGGCCCAGCTCCACAATGCGGGCTACATCATCGTCGATGCCGAAGGCGCGCCGGTTGCTTCGCCTGAGCGCTACGAACACCTGATCGCAGGTGCCGACCGCATCCGCCTGTGCGCGCGAAACTACTATATCGAACTGGCTCGCGAGAACGGCGAAGCAGAAGTTGCCATACGAGCAGGCGATCTAGGCCGCGACATCGGTCTGCACGATCGGCATCCGGCAATTTGTAGCGCGCTCGGGAGCGAGGAGTTCCAGAAACTCGCGGAGGTTCCGCCCCCGACGCACACCCTGCCAAATCCCAGCAGTTCCACCGTCTTCACCTTTAAGCTCGCCTCGGCGGAAGGGCACGAACCCATGACCTTTGAACCCATGACCGCAATGCCCACCGCCACCAATCTCATCCTCTACGGCCCGCCGGGAACCGGGAAAACCTACGCCACGGCTTGGGAGGCGGTGCGCCTTTGCTTGGGCGGGAACGCGGCGGCGCCTTTGCGCCATGACCGCGATGCCCTGATGACCGAGTATCGCCGCCTTGCTGGTGAAGGTCGGATCGAGTTCGTGACATTCCACCAGTCATTTTCCTACGAGGATTTTGTTGAAGGGCTTCGGCCGACGACAGGGAGCGAACAGGAAGGTGACGACGAGGGCGCCGGCACTTCCGGCGGTTTCAGCCTCAAGCCCCATGCCGGCGTATTCAAGATCATCAGCGAGAGGGCACGACTCGACACAGGCGATGCGCCGGCAAAGCGGCTCGACCGTTCGCGCCCGATCTACAAGATTGCTCTCGGTCAGCGCGGTAGCCAGGAAAGCCGAATTCGCGAAGGCCTCGATGGCGGATTGATCCATCTCGGCTGGGGCGGTGATATCGACTGGTCGGACGAGCGGTTCGACGATTTCGAAGAAATCCGAAAGGCGTGGAACGACCAAAAGGATCCCGATGCATCCGGCAAGGATCCAAATATCGAAATGCTCTTCGCGTTTCGGTCCGGCCTTCAGGTCGGCGACTATGTGGTCATCTCCGACGGCCGTGACAGTTATCGCGCCTTCGGACGCGTGAGCGGCGAGTATTATTTTGATGCCGACGCCGACTTCCATCCGCATCGTCGCAGCGTTGAATGGATCTGGCGGGACGACAACGGAGCGGAGCGCGCACCTTTCTACGCCCGAAACTTCCGCCGTCAGTCGGCCTATCGCCTCGATCCGAACAGGATCGATTGGGATGCGCTGGAATCGGTGGTGATCGATCCTAATGCCGAGCGGCCGGTGGCCAGTGCGCGGCCGCATGTCCTCATCATCGACGAGATCAACCGGGCCAATATCTCCAAAGTCTTTGGCGAGCTGATCACGCTGCTCGAAATTGACAAGCGGCTCGGTTGCGAAAACGAAGTCAGAGTCCGGCTTCCCTATTCCGGGGCGAGTTTCGGCGTGCCGGCCAACCTGCACATTATCGGCACAATGAACACCGCGGACCGTTCGATTGCGCTGCTCGATACCGCCTTGCGCCGACGGTTTACCTTCCGCGAGCTGATGCCCGACGTTGAAGAACTGCGGCGGGCGCTGGCGGCGCGGCAGCTTGATGCCGCAAACCTCGAAGGGGTCGATCTGTGCAAGCTTCTGCGCACCCTCAACGAGCGGATCGAGTATCTTTTCGATCGGGAACACCAGATCGGCCATGCTTACTTCACAGGTTGCACGACCCGCGCCGATGTGGAGGATGTCATGCGCCACAAGGTCATCCCGCTTCTGGCGGAGTACTTTTACGAAGACTGGTCAAAGGTTGCTGCGGTGCTCGGCGATGGTGATGGTGCCAGCGGCGCCCGTTTTCTCGAATCCATACGGTTGGCAGCGCCAGTCGGCTTCGCCGATGATGATCTGGGCGGGGACAAGCGGCGTTGGAGCGTGAAGACCAGCTTTGATTTCTCGGACTTCGCAGCCTGATGCCCGCCTACACGGTTCGTGAGTGGGAAAAGCTCGCTTACGGCGAGGCCAAGGGTCAGATCACGGTGCACCATGCCGACCGACTTGCGGGGCTGGCGGCACGCTCGGCTTTCGCCGGACGCGGCGGCAGTGGGGTGCTCGAGCATGGCAGGAACGCGTTGCGTGCCCGTGGCGTGGTCGGGATTCTGGCATCGGGCGATGCAAGCCTGGAGATCCTGCCAAAGATCGATGTGGCTCCCGGTGAAACACCCGATCACGAGAACGCCGCGATCCGGAAACGCTTGGTGCATATGCTTGCCGTAGCGCTTGATCTAAAGATCGACCTCGGTGTCATTACCGATCTTGCCTGGCAGCGCGAAACGCTCCTGGAAATCTTGATCCGTATCTTTTGCGACAAGCTGACCGAAACCCTGCGCAAGGGCATGCCGCGCCGTTATGTCGGGCGGGAAGAAGACTTGCCGACTTTGCGTGGCCAGCTCGACGTGAACCGTCAGTTCACCCGACATGCGGTCAATCCTTCACGTCTCGCCTGCCGTTTCGATCTTCTCTCGGAAGACACGCCGCTCAACAGGATCATGAAGGCGGCAGTGGTTCACCTGTTTCGCCTCTCGCGGCGCAGCGTCAACCAGAAGCGCCTGCGCGAGCTGGCGTTTGTCTATGCTGAAATCGCCGACGTTCCGGTCCCAGCCCTGCGATGGGACGAGGTCGTCATCGATCGGACCAACCGGTCCTGGCGAGAGCTGTTCGCCATGGCGCGTCTCTTCCTGCACGACCGCTACCAGACGACGACAGGCGGAACGGGTGAGGGCACCGCGATGCTGTTCGAGATGAACGCACTGTTCGAAGAATATGTCGGACGGCTGATCGCTCGCGCACTGGCGGGAACTGGACTTACCGTTTCGCTCCAAGGTGGACGACTGTTCTGCCTTAGTGCGCAGGACAGCGAACGCGGGCTTTTCCAGACCAGACCTGACATCCTGATCCGCAGGGATGGTAGCGTAACCCATGTCATCGATACCAAGTGGAAGCGGATATCCTCGCGGATTGATGATCCCAAGCAAGGCGTCTCGCAGGCCGACGTGTATCAGATGATGGCCTATGCACAGCTGTACCACGCTCCGCGATTGACGCTGCTCTATCCCCATCACCCCGGCCTCGGAACCGAAGACGCTGTTCACGCTCGCCATCGCATCACCGGGCATGCCACGATCCTTGAGACCGCCAGCATAGACGTGGCGAACAGTGAAAAAATACTCGATCGCATCCGACAACTGCTTATCGGCGATGAGGAAATGGTCGAGGCCGCTGGCTGACCGAGCTATAGAGCTGCTTTTCAACACAAAACCGGCATCTTGAATTGTGGAGGCGTGGCGAACAGTGCAAAGGTATTCGATCACATGTCCGAAGGATCAGAAATTCCTTGGAAACCGAGCGGCACCCCCAAAAGAGGGTTGTCTTTCAGGCCCATCCCCCGGGTCCCAAAATGCAAGTGGGACCCATTACGTTTGAGCAAACGAATTTTTGAGGGCGTAGGTGGAGCCCGGCAATATGAACTCGGCACCCCCTCTCATTCCGATCAGATTGCTCGGAAAAAGTGCATTCACGCCGCGTCGCGGGTGTAGGAAGTGATAATGCCGCCAAGCTGGCGATTGCGCCGGATCGGGCCGTCACGGACGGGCCGGAAATCGACTTGCAGCACGTTGTTCCCGATGTCCCGTCCACGATGTGGGCGCTCGAAATTATAGTGGCGCACCCAGGTCCGCAGGATGTAATCGAGCTGCGAGCGGCTGAAGCAGACGAAGAAATCCAGACATTCGCGCTTGATGGTACCAATGAAGGACTCGGCGAAGGCATTGGCGTCCGGTGCTCTGTGCGGGATCTGGATGACCCGGGCGCCTTCCGATGCCCAGACGGTATCGAAGCTGGCGCTGAACTTGGTGTCGGCATCGCGGATCAGGAAACCCGGCGTGATCCCTTGTTCAGCGCACCACATCAAAGTGTTGCGTGCGTATTCCGGAACTGTCCGTCGTCGAATGATTTGGAACAGGCGGCGTGATTTTGGTCTGGAGGGCTCCGGCTCTGTTGGTTGATGTTATGCTGCTTGGCGCTGATGG
>NZ_JBEPPW010000026.1:0-20700 GCF_040547525.1 Roseovarius sp. MBR-6
ACCCGCACTCAGGGCTGAAAATGCGCTCACCACGCGAGTTCATCGCAGCTCAAACCGCAACCGCCTGAGTGTCCGGTGAAACGGGGGCAAGACCACAGTGCCGCAAGGGTGCGCACCACTGCGCGGCGGGATGCCTGTATAACTGTCCTTGTCATCATGTGCTGACCTCCGTTCGGTTTCAGACTCATATCGGGCGACGCTTTCCCTTATGTCGGCCAAGCTCTTCTGGCGGACCCTGCCCCTTGCACCTGTGCGAGGAGAAGCGGGTGATGAACATCACAGACAAGTGAACTATCAAAGTGAATTGATCTCAGCACAATTCAGAAGGTGCGAACTTGGATCTCAGGCGGATGAAATTGGCGCGAAAAGAGAACTTTGAGTGGCAGACAGCCGTAAGATCAACGACGACGGGTTGATGAAGTCTGAGCGGTTTGTGGTGCGCCTGATCAATCAGCGAGGTCGAGGGTCATGTGCTCGATCGGTTGGCCGATTGTCTGCCAACCGTCAACTTTGCGAATCTGGATTTGCACTGATATCATTCACGGATATCACCCTGCCTCAGACCACAGCAGTGCCCTGCCCTGCCCTGCCTCCGCAGGTCCGCGATTGACAACCCTCAAAGCGCCTGCCGCTTCTGATGGAGCCGCGCGATGGCCATTCGCTGTGTTCCCGATTGAAACTGGCTGATCCGAGCAGGTCCTGTGGTGATCGCCCCTCTGCCGTCCAATGCCCTGCTTTGCATCGCCGATTGCTCGATCATGCCCGTCGTGGACAATTTCAACGGCCCAGCGATCATGATCAGGGAAAAGGCGTCGGACATGATCCTAAAGAATCGCGCGGCCTAAGCCGCGTGTCACGCCGGCATTGCCAATTTTGGACAGCCCTTTTTCGCAAAAGTTTTCTTGGCAATGCCGATGTGACACGTCTTCATTGTCCTTTGATCTGAAAGGAAAAACGGCGCTGAGCCGCGCGGGGCGGGGCGGGGAATGGTGCCGCGCGTCGTACCATATCAAGCGCGGCGCGGTCGAGGCGGTCGGAGCCGGAAGAACGTGCGATGCCGACGGAGGCGAGGGCACCGCCCTCGGCGATGGTGAACTGCACCAACGCTGCGCCACGGCTATCGGCGCGCGGGCGCGGCACGCGAGCGAGTTGACGCATCACGAGGCCGGGATAATTGCTGGCCGCCGCATTGCCCTGCGTGGCGTTGCGGCTTGTGCTGTCGCGCCCCTGCTGTGCGACATTCGCCGTCTCGCGCCCGGTTGCAGCGCCGCGCCGGGCATCGCGGGTTGCGTTGCCGCCCTTGGTGCTGTGTGTCGCTGTTGCCCGAGCGGGCGCGCGCCGAGCGGCGGCAGTCGCCTCCAATTCGCGCGGGCGTGCTTGCGGGCGTTTCGAGACCTGCAGACCGGTCTGTTGCTTTGGATTGGCTTCGACGACGTCGCCGGGGGGGCGCGCAGCCGTGGGTGCCGCCGTCGCGCGCGCTACCACCCTCTCGGTGGCGTTTGACGCGATCTCGGGCAGGATGGCCTGCGTTCGATCGCTTGATGGCGACATATGTGCGGTTTGCACGACAGGCCAGCTTGCCTGCGACGGCTCTGAACGTCGGGTCACGTCCGGCGCGACCGGTTCAGTTTCGGCTTCTGCCTGCCGGTTCGACGTCACGGTGGTCGCCGATACGGGCTGCGCCACGCCTGCCACCAGATCGGCAAAACTGTTGCCAAGCGTTACCTCGGCCGCGCCTGTCCCACCCTCGATCTCGATCTTCAGGCGTGGGTCGGCCACCCACAATGCGAACCCATGCAGCGCCAGCGCCGACGCGGCGCAACCGAGCGCCACGGCGCGCGACACGCGGATCATCGCACCCCCCGTTCGGTTACCATCACCACGCGCCCTGCCCCCGCCGCGCGCAAGGCCGCGCCCAGCCGGAGCAGGTCAGGCGCAGGCAGGTCGGCATCGGGCACGATGCGCACGGTTTCGTGCCCTGCGTCAGGCCGCGCAGCGATATAGGCGGCGGCATCCGGCAGCCCCGCGCCCCGAAACATCAGCCGCCCGTCGGCATGGATCAACAGCGCATCAGGCGGGGCGCGGCCCTCAAGATCAGCCGTGCGCACCAGCCGCAGATCCCCATCGAGCGGCGGCGCAAGCGTGGCGGCAGCCATGAAGAAGATCAGCATCAGGAAAACGATGTTGATCAGCGGGATCGTCGGCTCTGGCCGCTTGCGGGGGTTGGGTGCCCTCATGACGGCACCAGCACCTGAACCGAGAGTCCCGGAATGCCGCGCAAGGCGAGCAGGAGATCGGTCAACCGTTGCGCCGTCACATCTGCGCCGGTGCTGACGAGCGCGCGGGTTTCGTCACCCTCGATCAGGGAGGCGAGAGCCTCGTTCAGTTGTGCGAGCGTCACCTCGCGCGCGTTCACGCGCAGGCTTTCGGCACGCAACTGCACGAAAATGGGCTGCACCTGGGACACACCCGGCTGGCCCGCGCCTGCGGTGCCAAGCTCGATCTCGGAAAACTGCGAGAAGGTCGAGGACAGCATGAAGAAGAGCAGCAGCAGAAAGATCACGTCGATGAGCGAGGTGAGCGAGAGGCGCCGCCGCCGAAAGGCCGCATCACGCACCTTCGGGCACCGCCAAGCCCTGCGGCACCGGAGCCGCAGCCGCGCGCGTTCCGGCGTGATGATCGGGGCGCAACACCACCCTCAGGGCATGGTCTGCCAGCGCCCGCTCGGCGGCCATCCTTGCATCGAGCCATGACAGCACGACCGAGGCAGGCATCGCTACCGCCAGCCCGGCAGCGGTGGTCAGAAGCGCCACCCAGATACCGCCCGCCAGGAGCGAGGGATCGACCTGCGCGCCCGCCGATTGCAGAGCCTGGAACGCCTCGATCATGCCCAGAACCGTGCCGAAGAGGCCCAGCAGGGGTGCCACCTGCGCCACCATGTCGAGAAACCGAAAGCCGTGTTCGAGGTGGGAAAACAGCTTCTCCGCTTCGGCCTCAAGTCGGCGAATGGTCGCTGAATCGGCCGTCTCGCCCGCGTCGAAAGCCCGCGCGATCACCGGTGCGAGATAGCTGCGCGAGCCCATGAGCGTTCGCCGCGCGGCATGGGCGTCGCCCCGGTCCCATTCGGTCACGGCAGCGCGCAAGGCGTGGTGCCGCCCCACGCCCGATGCGCGGAACTGCCACAACTTGTAAAGCGCCACCGCCAGCGTCGCCACCGAGAGCGCGGTGATCAGCGCAATCACCGGCCCGCCCATCTCGACGAAGCCTCGCAGCCGCTCGATCATGGCAGCCATGCCACTCATCCCGACACCTCGATCTCTGTGTCGTTCGAAAGCCGCAGACCATCGAGACAGGCAGCGGGCGAGAGCCCCGCCCCCTCGCAGGTGCCGATCCCGTTGATCAGAACCGCGCCGAGACCATCGCAGGTCAGCCCTGCAAGATCGAATTGGCGCACGCGCGGGCGTCCTTCGGGCAGGGCACCGAAATCGAACAGCGTCATCCTTGTGACGTGCCCCGCAACATCGAACAGCACGGCCTCCGACACCAGCTTCTCGATATCCGAGTCAAGCCCGTTGCGGATAACGAATGTCAGCCGACAACTCCCCTTTTCGGTGCCGCTCACCGTGTTGAGCCTCAGATCGAGTTGCGGTGGCGGGGCGTTATCGGACGCTTGGGCCAGGCCCATGCCCGCCGCGCCCGCGCACAGCCATGCCGCGATGATGCCGCTTCTGAAAACCTGTCTGAATTGCCTGCTCATTGCCCATGCTCCTGACACTCCCGGACCCGAGAGAAACCACAAGGCTGGCGCAAGGCTGGCTGTGTCGAATGCTTCACGCGCCGATACGGTCGCGCGACGCCCTAACTACGACGATAAAAGCGAAAGAGTCAAGTTTATCGCCGTCGCTTTTGCAGGTCTCAGAACCGTCGGGAGATCGCGAATCTCGCCGTCACGCCGGGATTGTTGAGACCGTTGGGATGCACGCGGTAGTTTTCGTCGAACACATTGTCGACGGCTGCGCTGATCACCGTGCCCTCAAACGCTCCGCGCTGCGGTTGCCAATTGGCGAAAATATCGAAGATCTCGGCCCCGTCCACGGCAAGGGTTCCGTCAGGAAGATCGCCCTCATCAAGCTCGCGCAGGAAGGTGGCGCGCGCGCCAAGCTCCCATCCTGGCGCGGGGCGCACGCCCCCGGTCAGCACGAGCCGGTCCTGTGGGATCGAGCCCAGCTTGCCCGCACCATTTCGCCCGTCGCCGCGCGGGATGGTCAATGATGCGCGCCCGAACCATGTTCCGGCATCGTAATCGGCGCTGGCCTCCAGCCCGTAAAGTTCGGCGTCGATATTGCGCGAGGTGGTCGATCCGCTCACCTCAAGCCGCCCTGTGATCGGATTGAAAGCCGTTGTCGCGGGGTCGATGAAAGTCACGACCGTGTCGATGAAATCATCCACCTGCGCGTAGTAGATATTGCCCGAGAGGTCGAGGCGGTCGCCGGAGCGGATCACGCCCGTCATCTGGTGTCGCACCCCGATCTCGATCTGGTCTGCGGTTTCCGGCGACAGGTTCGGCGTCGGCAGGAACTCGTTTATCCCGGTGAAGAACGGCGCCCCCGCCCCGCCGAGGGGGAATCCCGGCCCGGCGATGAAATGCACGCCTTGCGGGAACATCTCGGTCAGTGACGCCGCGCGGAACGACCGCGACGCCGAGGCAAAGACCTGCGTGTTCTCCGTCGGTCGCCAGGACAGTGCCAGCTTGGGCGAGAATTCCTCGTCAGAGCGGCTGGAGAATCCGCCCTCGGGATCGGTGTCGATCACGTCATAGCGCAACCCGGCGGTCAGCGTGAGCGCGGGCGAGACCTTGAAATCGGCCTGCGCGAACACGGCGTAGAATTGCTGCTTGGCATCGGGGGTCTGGGCGCGCGCCGCGCCGTCGCGGGTGCCCATCTGTTGGTCCTCGAACGCCTCGAACCCGTAGGCCAACGCCACCGGCACGCCGATGTCGAATTCCGAGACATTGGTGATTTCGAAGCCCCGCGTCTCGAAATCCGTGGTGTCAAATCGCCCGTCGAAAATGCGATCCTCACGCACCGCGGTGTCGTTGCGGTAGAAAAGCGTGCTAAGATTGATCAGGTCGTTGCCCGTCGGGTTCCAGTCCAGCCCGACGCGGAACTGTTCATGCGTCAGGTCGCGGTTGACGCTGGTGGTGGGCGTGCCCTGCACATTGGTGTTGGGGGGCGTGACGCCCGCGTCCTCATAGCGTTGATAGCTGGCCTCGAGGCGCAGCCCCTCGGTAGGCTCAAAACCGAATTTCAGCAGGTAATTCTCGCTGTCGATCTCGCTGTCGACGATGTCATCGCTCCTGCCGTCCTCCAGATCGCTGCCCCGGTCGCGCCCGGACAGAAAGATGAGCGCGTCGAACGCGCCGTGCTGCACCGCGCCGGTGGCCCCGTATTTCCATTCGTCGCCGTTGGAATTGTAGCCGAGGCTCACCTCGCCGCCCACGGTCTTGCCCGGCGCGATCACGTCGCGCGCATCCTTGGTGTCGACAAAGACCACGCCGCCAAGCGCGCCCGACCCGAAAAGCGTCGAGGCCCCTCCGCGCAGCACCTCGACCTGTTTCAGGATCATCGGATCCGTAAAGAAGCGCCCGCGATGCGCGAGGTTGAAGTTCTGCCGTCCGCCGTCAAAGCGCAGCACCACCTGCTCGTCCTGGAAGCCGCGAATATTGACTTCCTGGCTCACCCCGCGCGGCCCGCCCTCGATGGTCACCCCCGGCACATCGTCGAGCAGGTCGGCATAGGTCGAGGGCTGGCGGCGGCGGATTGCCTCCTCGCCCACGACGCTGGCCGCATTGGGGGTGTCAAGCAACGCGCGTTCATCGCGGGCCGCTCCGAAAATCAGGATGTCAGGCAGGCGAAAAGTGTCTTGCGTTCTGCTCCCGGTATCCGGTTCCGCGCCCGTCTGTTGTGCCTGTGCGGCCAGCACCCAGCCGAGGCAGAGCGCGCTCGATACCATCAGAACTCGTCGTGACTGTCGTGCCATGTCGTTCCCTTCCATTGTCAAACACATGGTTTTCACCGGTGTGCTTGCGGCGGGCTGGCACGGCGTTTCATTGGCAGCCCATCCTTTCAGGATCAGGCTCTTGCACTCGATACTGTTTTATGACCAAAAGAGTCAAGATAAGGGTGCCGGTTAAATCCCGTCCCTCAGCCACGTCGCCTCCGCGCGATGCAGCCATCCCTCCACACATCAGAAAAGAGGTCGGCATGGCTGTCACCGATACCCCGTCTCCCGAAACGATTCGCACCTTCCGCGCAGAGAATCCGCAGATGCGCCCCCGCGATCAGGCCGATGCGCTCGGCCTGCCCGAGGCGGCGCTGATTGCCGCTTCCTGCGGAAATGGCGTGACCCGGATCAAGGCGCATCCCGATGCGGTGATGGACGCGGCGCAGGTTTTGGGCGAGGTCATGGCGCTGACGCGCAACACAGCTTGCGTGCATGAAAAGGTCGGGGAATACGCCAATTACCACACCGGCGATCACGCGGCGATGGTGCTCAATGAGGCGATCGATCTGCGCATCTTTCCGACGCATTGGCGCCACGCCTTCATGGTCGAGTCCGCTACACGCCGCAGCCTTCAGGTGTTCGACGCGGCGGGCGACGCGGTGCACAAGATCATCCTGCGCGACGGCTCGCATCATGGCGCATGGGAGGGCTTGCGCGCCTCGCTCGCGCTGCCCGATCAGGGGCAGGTGCTCGCGCTTGCACCGCGCCAGCCGACCGAGGCCCCCAAGGCACACCCCGACAAGGCCGAGGCCCTGCGCGCCGAATGGCGGCGGATGACCGACACGCATCAGTTCCTGCGCCTGACATCCAAGCTCAGGATGAACCGCCTTGGTGCCTACCGCATCGCCGGGGCCCCGTTCGTGCGCGCGCTCGCACCGGACGCGGTGGACGACATGCTCACTACGCTTGCGGGCAGCGGCATCGCGGTGATGGTCTTTGTCGGCAATCGCGGCTGCATCCAGATCCATTCCGGCCCGGTCCACACGCTCAAGCCGATGGGCCCGTGGCAGAACGTGATGGATCCGGGTTTCAACATGCATCTGCGCCGCGATCACATCGCCGAGGTCTGGGCGGTCGAGAAACAGACCCGCGAAGGCCCCACCACCTCGGTCGAGGCGTTCGATGCCGAGGGCGGGTTGATCTTTCAGGTCTTCGGCCTGCGCAAGGAGACGGGCGATTATCGCACGGAGTTCGCCGCGATGGTGGCGGGCCTGCCCGGTGCGGACATGGCGGTGGAGGCGTGACGCGCCCCACCCTCTCCCGCCGCGCGGTGTTGGCGCACGGTGCGGCAGGCGCGGCGCTTTGCGCGCTGCCCGCCCTCGCACACGGTGAAGGCCGTGTGCTCTCCATCGGCGGGTCGGTGACCGAGATCGTCCATGCGCTCGGGCAAGGTCATCGGCTCATCGCGCGCGACACCACCTCCACCTGGCCGCCCGAGGTGACGGACCTGCCCGATGTGGGCTATGCCCGCGCGCTCAGCCCCGAGGGGGTGCTGTCGGTCGCGCCCGATCTTATCCTCGCGACCCAAGACGCGGGCCCGCCCGAAACCATCTCCGTGCTGCGCGCGTCGGGGATTCCGTTCATATCGGTGCCGGATGCGCAGAACGGCCCCGGCATCCTTGACAAGATCGCGACTGTCGGAGAGGCGCTTGGCGTGCCGGACCGCGCCCGAGCGCTTATCGACGAGACCCGCGCCGCCCTTGACGCGACCCGCGCCGAGACTGCGCGGATTGCCCCCGAGGATCGAAAGCGCGTGCTTTTCATCCTCAGCCTTCAGGGCGGGCGCGTCCTGGCGGGCGGGCAGAACACGCAGGCCGATGGCATCATCGAGATGGCCGGGGCGGTCAACGCGGTGACCGCGTTCGAGGGCTACAAGCAAATGACCGACGAAGCGGTGATCGCCGCAGCACCCGATGCCATCCTGATGATGACACGCGGCGGCGATCATGTGATCGAGGACGAAATACTCCTCTCGCTGCCCGCGATCCGCACCACGCCCGCCGCGCGGACGGGCACGGTGATCCGGATGCCGGGGCTTTACCTGCTGGGATTTGGTCCGCGCACCGCACAGGCGGCGCGCGATCTTCATGCCAAGCTCTATTCCGCAGCCGGGACAGATGATGACGCTGACCCACGTTGAACCGCTGCATGCGGCGCAGGTGCCGGACCGCCGCCGCCGCGCGCGTGCCGCGCATCTGTGGCTGGCGCTGCTGCTGGTGGTGACCTGTGTGCTGAGCCTCGAGACCGGGGCCTCGGGCGTATCGCTCATCGGGCTGCTGTCCAGCGGGGCCGAGAACGAGGCGCTCGCACGGGTCATCCTGTGGGAGGTGCGCCTGCCGCGCATCGCTATGGGCGTGCTGGTCGGTGCGGCGCTGGCGGTCTCTGGCGCGGTGATGCAGGGGCTGTTTCGCAATCCGCTGGCCGATCCGGGCATTGTCGGTGTCAGTGCCGGTGCGGGGCTGGGCGCGGTCACCGCCATCGTGCTGGGCGGGTTGCTGCCGCCCGCGCTTCAGACCGCCCTTGGCCTCTATACCGTGCCGCTCGCGGCCTTTCTCGGCGGCTGGGCCTCGGTGCTGCTGCTCTACGCGGTAGCCACACGCGGCGGGCGCACCTCGGTGGCGACAATGCTTCTGGCGGGGATCGCGCTCGGGGCGCTCTCGGGCGCGGTTTCGGGGCTTCTGGTTTACGCCGCAGATGATCAGCAATTGCGCGATCTCACCTTCTGGGGGCTTGGCTCGCTGGCAGGCGCGACATGGGCCAAACTGGCCACGGCGGTGCCCGTCATCGTGCTCGCGCTGGCAGGTGCGGCCTTTCTCGGGCGCGGGCTGAACGGGCTCGCCTTGGGCGAGGCGACAGCGCTGCATCTTGGCCTCAACGTGCAGCGGCTCAAGGCGCTCGCCATCCTCACCGTGGCCGGGGCGACTGGCGCTGCGGTGGCAGGGTCGGGTGGGATCGGCTTTGTCGGCATCGTGGTGCCGCATCTCCTGCGGCTTGCAACCGGCCCCGATCACGGGCCGCTGCTTGTGAATTGCGCGCTTCTGGGGGCAAGCCTTTTGCTGGGTGCCGACATGATCGCGCGGCTGGTCATCGCACCCGCCGAACTGCCCATCGGGATCGTCACTGCCGTTCTGGGGGCGCCGGTTTTCCTGTGGATCTTGCTGCGACGTCGCGGGCTGGTGGACCTGTGACGCTACGGGCTGAGGGGATAGGTGTAATGCTGGGCCGCACGCCCGTGCTGTCAGGCGTTGATCTCGAGGCACGGCCGGGGCGGGTGACGGCCATCGTGGGGCCGAACGGCTCTGGCAAGACGACGCTTTTGCGTGCCCTGACGGGTGAAATCGAGGCGGCGGGACGGATCACGCTTGACGATCTGCCGGTGGGGCCGCGCCATGCGGCGGCGCTGGCGTCGCGACGGGCGGTGCTGCCGCAGGCCACGCGGCTGGCCTTTCCCTTCACCGTGATCGAGGTGGTGCGCCTCGGCCATCTGGCCGGGCCTCATGCCGCGCAGCAAGATTTGCCCTCGCGCGCGCTTGACCGCGTCGGCCTCGGGCCTCTGGCCCATCGGTTCTATCAGGATCTCTCGGGCGGCGAGCAGCAACGCGCGCAACTGGCCCGCGTTTTGGCGCAGGTCTGGCAACCGCACGGCAGCGATGGCGCGAACTGGCTCTTTCTAGATGAGCCGGTCTCAAGCCTTGATATCGGTCAGCAGCTTGCGGTCATGCGCATTGCCCGCGATTTCGCGGCAGGCGGCGGCGGCGTGATCTGCGTGCTGCATGACCTTAACCTTGCCGCGATGTTCGCCGACGCCATGGTGGTTCTGCGGCAGGGGTGCGTGGCGGCGCAGGGCGTGCCCGCGCAGGTGATGACCTCTGACCTCCTGTCAGCGGTCTATGATTGCCCCCTGCGCGTCAGCATCGCACCGCCTGGTGACGTGCCATTCATCCTGCCCCATGCGGCCGGGGCGATTTGACAGGATCTCCGCCAGCCGCCGGTTGGGTGGGGTTCGTTCACCCGGAGATTACGCCACCTTCAATTTTCCACCACCTTCGCGACACGACCCAAAAATGCTCCGAATCCGCAGAATCTGATTAATTAGGATGCAGTGACACATGGCTCGCCGACGTCATCGCCGACATCTCCGACATGCCGGTCTCACGCCTGCACGAGTTGCTGCCGTGGTGATGGAACGAAGCAACGCACCAGGTCAAGGCTGCCTGACCGCGGCCCTCGGCGGATGCTTGCTTAAGACCCCGCCAGCCAGACCAGCCGGCAGCACGGCTCTTGCAAGACCAATCAGATAACCAGCAAAAAGTCCCCGCCAATGGCGGGGACTTTCTCGGCATGGGGCTGACCTTCGCGCCCGGTAAGGCAACCTTCCCTATTGATATGTCACGCTTATTCGGCGCACACGCGGATGGCCTCGATGTCCGGGCCATTCGGGGTCCGGCCCAGATTAAAGGGGGCGGACGCGTCCCGCCATTTGGCGTAGTCGGCCAGGTACTCGAGTTGACTCAGATAGACCTTGGCGGAGGCAGGGTTTTCGCATGCGGTCTCAACGATCACTTCGTTGGCAAGTTCCTGAACGCGCGCCAGCGTCTCGTCGTCATAGCGGGTGATCTCGATACCCGCGTCAACGAATTGCTGATAGGCCTCTGTCGCGCGTTTTTCCGTGAACGAGAGCGACCAGATAAGATTGGCTTGAGCCGCGATTTTAAGGTCATCCTGTGTTTCAGGCGAGAGTGCGTCCCACGACGCCTTGTTGATCATCACACCAAAGACCGAGGCCGACTGGTGCCAGCCCGGGGTTGCCCAGAACTGGGTGACCTGGTGAAAGCCGCCGGAAAAATCGACGTTGGGGGTCGAGAACTCCGCACCGTCGATCACGCCGCGTTCCAGCGCCTGATAGATTTCGCCACCAGCCATGGACACCTGATTGCCGCCCAGTCTCTCGAGCAAACGGCCCTGTTCGAGACCCGAAAGGCGCAGGCGCTTGCCTTGCAGATCCTCAAGGGTCACGATTGCCTCATTGGTACGGAAACCGGATTCGTTGTTGGTCACGCCATAGGGCAGATAGACCATGCCGAACTTGCCGTAGATTTCGTTGTAGAGCTCAGCGCCGCCCCACTGTTCGATCCAGTTGACATAGTCGATGGCGTTGAAAAGGCTGGCTGTGGTTGCCAGAGGGGAAAAGGCCGAATCCCGGCCCGCCCAATAACCGGGCCAGTCCGCCCCGGCCTGAATGGTGCCGGATTCCACAGCGCCGAACACTTCACCCGCAGGCACAAGCGCGCCGCCTTCAAAGAATTCGATGGTCAGAGCGTCACCGGTCAGCTTGTTGGCGAGCTCTACAAAGTGCTTGTCGATTTCGATCAGTTCCAGCGAACTCGGCCATGTGGTGGTCATGGTCCAGCTGTCCTGTGCATGGGATTGCGTGGAAATCCCTGCGGCCAGTGCGAGGCCCGTCACGAGGGCAGTTTTCGTTTGCATGGAAGTCTCCTTGTTTACTTGGTGTAGAGAGTCTCTGGCAGCCACAGGACCAGTTGCGGGAACATGGCTACAGCGAGGCACATGATCAGGATCAAGCCAATGAATGGCAACACCCCGATGACGATTTCCGAAGTCTTGACCGATTTGGGAGCAATGGCGCGCAGGTAGAACAACGCATATCCAAAGGGTGGTGTAAGAAACGATGTCTGCAGCACCACCGACATCAGTACCACGAACCACAACAGGCTTATGTCCATCTCCTGGACGATCGGCAGGAAAATCGGAAAGGACAGAAGCACGATCCCGGTCCAGTCGAGGAACGCGCCCAGAATGAACACGATGAACATCATCACCGTGATCAGCATCCACGGCTCCATATCCATGCCGCGGATGATCTCCTGCGTGGCTCGCAGCCCTCCAGTTATGTTGAACACGCCTGTAAAGGCCGTCGCCCCGATCACGATAAAAAGGATCATCGCCGAGGTGCGTCCGGTTTCCAGCATCGCGCCGTAAAAACTGGCCCACCGGAACTTGCCGCGAAAGATGACGATCAGGAGCGCCAGCGCAGCCCCTATGGCCGAAGCCTCTGTTGCCGTGGCGATCCCCATCAGAAGTGAGCCGAGGATGCCGAGGATCAACACCAAAGGCGGAACGGCCTCAATCGCCAGCATCTTGAGAAGTGCGGCGCGGCTGACTTTTTCATCAGGCTCCACGGCAGGGGCCATGTCGGGTCTTACGATGGCGACGATCACGACCCAGACAGCATAGAGCAGGCCGAGCACCACGCCGGGAATCATGGCCCCGGCAAAGAGCTCTCCGACCGAAAGAGGGGAATAGCTTGCCATCAATATCAGCATGATCGACGGCGGTATGAGAATCCCGAGACAGCCCGAGGCCGCAATAACCCCGGTCGTGAGCGTCGGACTATAGCCATATTGCAGCATCGGGCGCAGGGCCATGACGCCCATGACCGTGATCGAGGCCCCGATTATGCCGGTTGTTGCCGCCAACAGGATCGAGATGAACACAACCGCCAACGCCAGACCGCCGCGCACGTTGGACATCATGAGCCGGAGCGACTCGAACATTCGATCCGTCACACCACTGTCTGATAGAAATCGGGCCATGAGCACAAAGAGCGGGATGGCGATCAGGGTGAAATTGTCCAGCACATCGCCGAAAATACGGTTGATGACGATGCCCAGCACCATTGGCTTGCCAGCGATCAGCGCGCCCAGAACGGCCGTGCCGCCCAATACGAAGGCAAGCGGATGCCCCATGAAGAGACCCAACAGCAGCAGGCCGAACATACAAAGGGCAATGACTTCAGGCGTCACTTTGCGCCTCCTGACGATTGAGGACTATCTTCAGAACTTCCGCAATTCCCTGAAGCAGCAGCAAGGCTGCGGCGACCGCCATCGCGATCTTGAGCGGATAGACGGGAAGCTGCACCGATCCGTAGGTGGTTTCACCCTGCGCATAGGACCGCATCGCGAAATCATAGGACCGGGATGCAAACACCCAGGCGAAGGGAAAGAAAAAGATCAGATATCCCAGCGCATCAACAATGCGGGCCGGCGTCTGTGACAGATTGGCCGTGAGCAGATCTACCCGGACATGGGCATTGTGCCGAAGCGCATAGCCGCCGAGAAGAACAAAATAGAAACCGAACATCTGCTTCGTGACGTCAAAGGCCCAGCGGGTTGGGTCGTTGAACACGTAACGCATGAAAACATCGTAAATGATGATCCCCGCAAACATGATCGCGACAACCGAAACGAGTCGTCCCACGATCTCGTTCAGACAGTCGACAGACCGAATGATCATGCTCTCCCCCTCCGTTTTCGCGGGGATACTACCCAGTTAGGACCGAGGCACAAGGCAATTGGCCCCGATGGTTTGCCGAAAGGTGGAAGAGCCATCATAACAACATGAAAAATATTATTTTTTGTCTCTGCCGTCAACCGCGCGCGGTTCGAAAATCGACCTCCACCAGGCTCCCGTGCACGCACCGCTCCCCGTCGCCGGCGTTGTCAAGCGGGTCGAGTGCGGTTTTGCGGTCCCGTGAACGGCCTTTCACGGCGTCATCGCGAGGGGATGGCCTGCCCCACGTTCCCGCGGCCGTGAGCCGCCAAGGCAGCCTGTGTCATGACATCACCGGGAAGGGCCATCACCGCCTCAGGCCGCGTTTGCGCGAAACGCTCCGGATGGTGCAAATTTGATCAAAAAATTGGACCGGCAAACAGCATTCTGCTATCGTCGAAATTTGCAACATCATGGTGCCAGATGCCTATCACCCTCTTGATCATTAA
This sequence comes from Roseovarius sp. MBR-6, assembly GCF_040547525.1. Taxonomy (NCBI): domain Bacteria; kingdom Pseudomonadati; phylum Pseudomonadota; class Alphaproteobacteria; order Rhodobacterales; family Roseobacteraceae; genus Roseovarius; species Roseovarius sp. MBR-6. The sequence goes on from NZ_JBEPPW010000026.1 coordinate 13,863, forward strand.
CGCGCGCGGTCTGACCATGGATCCCGACGCCCCCGAAACCGATGCGGTGGCTCTTGCCGGCGACAGGATCGCGGCCCTCGGCAGCGCGGCCAGGTCGATGGCCGGTGCGGACTGTCCGGTGATTGACGCGAAGGGGGCGACAGTGCTTCCGGGTTTTATCGAAAGCCATCTGCACCTGTTCATGGGCGGCTCTGAACTGGCGCATCTGCAACTCCTCGGGGTTCATGGTCCTGACGCGCTGGCTCATGCGATCCACGCCTATGCGGCGGCCAATCCGGACCGCAAGGTCATCGTGGGACAGGGCTGCGATTACGGTATTTACGATCACCCGCTGACCCGGCACGATCTCGACGCCATTCTGCCGGACCGGCCTGTTTGCCTGCTGGCGGCGGACCATCACACCGCCTGGGCCAATACCATGGCTCTTGAACAGGCGGGCATTCTCCGGGGCGCGCAATTGGGCCCGGGCAATGAGATCGTCATGGACAATGGCCTTGCCACCGGAGAGTTGCGGGAGTTCGAGGCCAAGGCACCGGTGCTGCGGCTGGCCGGGGAAAACCGTATCATGGCAGGGATCGCCACCGGGGCCGATCCGGTGCCAAAGCCGACGCATGACGACATGCTGGCGGATTTACCGGCGATGGAGCGCGGATTGCGCCATTGCGCGCGGCACGGGTTCACCAGTCTCGTCAACATGGATGGCAACCGCTACACGCTTGAGGTGCTCGATCATTTGCGGCGTGAGGACAGGCTGACGGCGCGGGTGAGGGTGCCGTATCATTACCGCAACGACCACAGGATTTCCGACCTCGCCAAGGCCAGCGCCATGAGCGCCGATTACAACGATGACTGGTTATCCTCCGGTTTCGTCAAGCTGTTCATGGACGGGGTTGTGGACAGTGGCACCGCCGTGATGCTCAACGATTATCCCGATCAGCCCGGCTGGCGCGGCGAGCCGCTGCATGAGGCGGACCGCTTTGCGGAAGTCTGCATCGAGGCGGATCGGCGCGGGCTTCAAATCGCGGTCCATGCCATCGGTGACGGGGCGGTGCGCAGGGTGCTTGACGGCTATGAGGCCGCGCGCGAGGCCAATGGTCGGCGCGACGCGCGCCACAGGATCGAGCATATCGAACTGATCGACCGTGGCGATATTCCGCGGTTTGCCGAAATGGGTGTCTTGGCCTCCGTCCAACCGTCACATCCGCCGGGTGCCATGGATTTCCCGCTATTTCCTACCCTCGACAAGATCGGACGCGACCGCTGGGCCGATGCCTATCTAACCCGCACGTTGCGCGATGCCGGGGCACGGATCGTGTTCGCCTCGGATTGGCCGGTGGCCGATATCAACCCGCTCCGCTCGATTCAGGCGGCGGTGACACGGCAGCCCTATGAGGGCGGACAAGACGAGCGGCTGACCCTGCGCGAGGCACTGGCCGCCTATACCATCGGCGGGGCATATGCCGAACATACCGAGGACCGCAAAGGCATGTTGCGTGTCGGCTACCTGGCCGATGTGGTCATTCTGTCGGGGGATGTCGAGGCGGTGCCCGCAGATCAGATCGCCAGCCTGGGTGTAGAAAAAACCATCTGTGGCGGTCGGATCGTCTGGGATGCTGCCGTCGATCAGGACCGGGGGATCGAAATCGCTTGAAAGATTCGGCAACACGCGCTCGACTGTCGGAAAAAGAGGAAGACATGGTGGCCGACGGCGCACAACAAAGCGGCAACGAAATCGAAATCCAGGCGGTCAGCAAGGTGTTTGGCCAGGGCGCAACCGCGTTTCACGCCTTGACCGGGATTGATCTGACGATCCGTACCGGCGAGTTTTTCACCCTCCTCGGGCCGTCCGGCTGTGGCAAGACCACGCTCCTGCGGGTGATCGCCGGGTTTGAACATCCCAGCAGCGGGCAGCTCCGGATCAAGGGGCAGGATGTCGTAGGCCAAGCCCCGAACCGGCGTATGGTGAACACCGTGTTTCAGAGTTATGCGCTTTTTCCGCATATGACCGTGGCGCAGAACATAGGCTTTGGCCTCAAGATGCTCGGCCGTCCCCGCTCCGAAATTGAGACCACCACCGCAGAGATGATGCGACTGGTCAAGATGGAGGCCATGGCCTCGCGCAAGCCCGCAGAGTTGTCGGGGGGGCAGCAGCAACGCGTGGCACTGGCCCGTGCTCTGGCCCCGAGACCCCGCGTGCTTTTGCTCGATGAACCGCTGAGCGCGCTCGACCTCAAGCTGCGCAAGGAAATGCAAACCGAGTTGAAGCGGCTTCAGGTGGAAACCGGCATCACGTTTGTTTTCGTGACCCATGATCAGGAAGAGGCGCTGACCATGTCGGACCGCCTTGCCGTCATGAGCAAGGGGCGCATCCTGCAACTGGGCAGTCCGCATGACATCTATCACGCCCCGACGGAGCGCTTCGTGGCCGATTTCATCGGCGAGACGAATTTTCTGTCCCTGAAGGTGATCACGGTGCAGGGGCGCGGTGCCGACCTGGCCTTGCCCGGTGGCCGAATAGTTCCGGCGCGGATTGCCGAGGGGGTGACTCCGGCAGTGAGCGAGGCCGTTTCCGCCGTGATCCGCCCGGAACAGGCGCAGCTGGTCGAGGCGGGTACGGGCGATCTGTTAGCGACCGTGACCGGCGCGGTTTTCTTTGGCACCGACACGCATATCCATCTGACGCTTGAGGATGGTCAGGCCTTTACAGTCAGGCGTCAGAACACCATCGGGCAGGCGGACCCGGAGACGGGCGCGCGGGTCGGCTTGTCCTTGATGCCCGGCGCGCTTCAGGTTCTGCGGGGGTCGTGATGAAACGCGACTCGCATCGCTGGAAATGGATACTGGTGAGCCCGGCGCTTGTGGTCCTGATCCTTGCCGCCTCTGGCCCGCTGCTGATCGTTGCGGTTTATTCCGTCCTCAGCCCCGGCAATATGGGTGGGGTGTCGTGGGATTTTTCGACCGAAGCCTGGTTCCGGGTATTCTTCAAGCGCGATATCTTCGATCCCGAAAATGTCACGCTCAACGCGGACCATCTGGCGGTGTTCCAGCGCACCTTGTGGCTGTCTTTTCAGACGACGGTGATCTGCGCGGCACTGGGTTTTCCGACAGCATGGTTCATCGCGACACGCCCGGTCAATCGCAGGATGATCTGGCTGTTTCTGATCACCGTTCCATTCTGGACCAACCTCTTGATCCGCACCTTCGCGATACAGGAGTTGATCCGCAACAGCGGCACCTTGAACACGGCACTCCTTTGGCTGGGCCTGATCGACAAGCCTCTGGAACTGATGTATACCGATTTCGCGGTTTTGCTCGGCATGAGCTACGTGTTTCTGCCCCTGATGGTGCTTCCGCTTTATGCGGCGATGGACAAGCTGGATTTTCGACTGGTCGAGGCGGGATATGACCTTTACGCCAGTCGCATGCAGGTCTTGTGGCATGTGATCCTGCCCTTGGTGAAGCCGGGGTTTATTGCAGGCTCCATCCTCGTGTTCATTCCCTCGATCGGTGCCTATGTCACGCCGCGCGTGCTGGGCGGCGGTCGGACGATGATGTTGGGCAATCTGATCGGCTTGCAGTTCGGCCAGGGGCGCAACTGGCCGCTTGGATCGGCCTTGGCGATGGTGTTGCTGGTGATCGTTGTCGCGGCGCTGGTATTCTATCTGCGCATCACCACCCGCGAAACCGGGGGGCGCGATGGCCAGTCATAGGTTCAATGTCCGCTCCCTGCCCGGATTTGGCGTGGTCGCCATCCTGACGCTGGTGTTGCTATATCTGCCCATCATCACGCTGGTCGTCTTTTCCTTCAACGAGGCGCAATCGCAATCCATATGGGGCGGATTATCGCTGAAATGGTACGAAGCCGCGTTAAACAACCGGCAGGTCGTCGATGTGTCGATCCGCTCGCTTTGGCTGGCGCTGGTCGCCGCCGGTATTGCCACGGTGCTGGCAACCCTGGCGGCATTGGCCACAACGCGAGTGAGCCGGTTTCCGGGCCAGACCATGATTTATGCGCTGATCAACCAGCCGCTGATGGTGCCGGAGATCGTGACCGGCATCGCGCTTTTGATCTTTGTCGCCTTCCTGAAGGTGCAGACAGGGTATTCGGGAATGGGGTATCTGATGGCGGCGCACACGGCCTTCTGTATTCCCTTCGCCTATCTGCCGATCCGCGCCCGGCTCGAGACGATGGACCTGACGCTCGAGACCGCCGCGGCCGATCTCTATGCAACCCCCGTGCAGGCATTTACCCATGTCACCCTGCCGCTTCTGGTGCCGGGGATCGTGGCAGGCTTCATGCTCGGGTTCGTTGTATCGCTCGACACTGTCGTGATCACCGAATTCGTGAAATCCGCCGGGCAGGACACTCTGCCCACCTATATGCTCGGCCAGTTGCGCCGCAGCGTCACCCCCGAGATGAACGCCATCGCCACGCTGTTTCTGGCGCTGTCGTTGCTGGTGGTCAGCGTGTTTTTCCTGATCACCCGTAAAAGGGTATAACCGCAACCATGACCACAGGGAGACGACCAATGAAGAAACTGATCGCAAGCGGCCTGACCGCACTCTTGGCGACCACCGGCCTCGCAAGCGCGCAAGGCGTGGTGAACCTCTACAACTGGGGCAACTACACCAACCCCGAATTGCTGACCAAGTTCGAGGCGGAAACCGGCATCAAGGTGAATGTCACTGATTATGACAGCAACGACACGGCCCTTGCGCGCATCCGTCAGGGCGGTCATGGCTTTGACATTGTAGTGCCGTCGAATTCCTACATGCAGACTTGGATTTCCGAGGGGCTGATCGTCCCGCTCGACAAATCCATCGTCACCAACCATGGCAATATCGCGCCGGAATGGGTCAATGTCGATTTCGACCCCGGCCGCGAATATTCTGTTCCGTGGCAGTGGGGCACCACCGGCCTGATCGTAAATACGAGTGTCTATGATGGCGACATCAACGACGCTTCCATCATCTTCAACCCGCCAGACGCATTGAAGGGGCAGATCAATGTCATCCCCGAAATGTCCGATGTCATGGCCATCGCGATCTATTACGCGGGAGGCGAATCCTGCACCACCGATATGGAGGTGATGCGCAAGGTGCGCGACACTCTGGTCGAAGCCAAGGCACATTGGAAAGCGCTGGATTACGGCACGGTCGATGCCCATGTCGCCGGCGATTTCTCGGCCGGAATTTACTGGAACGGCGCGACCATGCGGGCGCGTTTGCAGAACGCGGACCTTGCCTATGGTTATCCCAAAACCGGCTATCCGATCTGGATGGACAGCGCCGCGGTACTGGCTGATGCGCAAAACCCTGAAAACGCCATGAAATTCATAAATTTCATACTCGAGCCCGAGAATGCTGCGATGATCTCGAACTTTGCGCGCTACGCCAATGGCGTGACCGGATCCGAGGCGTTCATGGATGAGGTGATGCGCGAGGCACCGGAAATCGTCGTCGCGCCAGAGCTGGCGGCGGCGGGCAAGTTCAGCCCTGCTTGCTCGCAGGAGGTGAACGATCTGCAATCACAGATCTGGACCGAAGTATTGCAATAATCACGCTCAGGTGCATCCCTGTCTTCTCAGGGATGCGCTCCGCGCCTGTAGTAGCTGCCGGCTTGCTTGCTGTCGTCGAGCTTTACCCGCGCCAGCGGCTCACCCCGAGATCGTCACGCAAAAGCGGGTGCCGGTCTTGTGGGGAGTGGGCAAAACCAGGTGGCCAAGCGGCCCGCTTTGAGGCGCCTAGCCTTCCATCAGGGACAGCCGCCCGCGTGACGGCAACCCGATGTGCGCCCTGCGGTAACCACCTCATGCGCCGTCGCTTGCCCATTCGAGTGTTCCCGGTATCATCGACGCAGCGTTCTGCCCGGGACGATGAAACCGCGAGGCCATTCCGGTGTCGATGGCCGTAGTCTACGAGGGCGTCGAAGTTGTTCGCAAGGTAGGCATAGAGATCCTGACATCGGGCTTTGACGCGTCTGACCGCTTCCCGTAATTCCCGGGTTTCGGCGCGCAATCGATCACAATCGATTTGGAGGATCTTGAGGGTTGTCGCGGCGGTGATCACTTTCCCGTGCCAAAGGTACCAGCGCAGTATTTCGGCAGGGCGCTCGAAGAGGCGTCGCAACCCTGAAAAGTTCTTCCATTGCAAAAGTACTTGCACCGCATTCTCAACGTGCTTGACCCGCATCGAGATCTGCCACCAGTCCAGTATGTGCGTGACGGGATTTTGAGCGGCACGCCTCACCAAATTCGGCAGGGCAGGTTCTTGGCACCAATCTCCAGCTCCATCAGTCGTTCGGCAGCGAAGCCGATCATCTCGCGAAGCAGATCGGCATCGCCGCTCTTCTCTACAAGCGCACGCAGGTCCATCATGGGCTTGGTCATCGGGGATGTCCTTCGGTTCAGGTTGGCTCAGCAACCCGACCCTACCGAAAAACCCGATGGCCACCGACAGCTACACCACGTCTTGGGACGTCACCAAAAAACTCCTGACGGTTCGGCATGAGCCGCCACTGATGAAGTGGATGGCTCCCGCTTTCGGCATCGCAATGTGCCATGTTGGGTGCTGTGAAACGGCCAACAAAGGGAGCCATCCATGGACAAGGTTACTATACTCGGGATCGATCTGGCGAAATCTGTTTTCCAGCTGCACGGCGTCGACGTGGAGGGGCGGGTGCTTTTGCGGCGCCAGTTACGGCGTAGCCAGATGCTGGAGTTCTTTCAGCGCCTGCCGCCGTGTGCGTATTCCGGAACATCCGCCCACCCATTCCGACAACATGCGCCCACCTGTTCCGGGCTATCCGCCCACCTGTGACGCGTTGCCGTGAGGCAGC
>NZ_JBEPPW010000027.1:0-20319 GCF_040547525.1 Roseovarius sp. MBR-6
TCTTGCTCATCTTCGCTCCATGAAGGCTACGATGAGCCGGAAACCCTCCGTTCCGCAATATGCCTAAACTGTCCCATGGGTGCTGACGTCAGACAAGCCCCAGCCCCCGAATACCGGGGCCGGGTCGAGGAAGTGGCCGACGGGGTGGCCATGATCTCGGGCCTGCCGCATCTGCGGCTGGACGAACTCTTGCGCTTTGACAGCGGGGTGTTTGGCTTTGCGCAGGTGTTGGAACCGGACCGGATCCGCTGTGTGCTGCTTGATGCCGCACGGGCGCTGCAAGCGGGGGATGCTGTGCGCGGCACCGGCGATGTGGTGCGCGTGCCGGTGGGCGCGGGGTTGCTGGGGCGCATCGTCGATCCGTTGGGCCGCGCCCTTGATGGCAAGGGTCCGGTCGTGGCCGGGGCGCTCTTGCCCATCGAGCGCGCGGCACCGGGCATTATCGACCGGGATTTGGTTACAAATCCGGTCCAGACCGGGGTGCTGGTGGTCGATACGCTCTTTGCTCTTGGCCGGGGACAACGCGAGTTGATCGTGGGCGACCCCGCAACCGGCAAGACGACGCTGGCGATTGATACGATCATTGCGCAGCGGGACACCGACATGATCTGCATCTATGTCGCCGTCGGGCAAAAAACATCCGCCGTGCGCCGCGCGGTCGATGCGCTGCAAACCCATGCCGCGTTCGAGCGCTGCATCGTGGTGGTGGCTGGCCCCGCCACGCCCCCCGGCCTGCAATGGATCGCCCCCTATGCCGGCATGACGATGGCCGAGTATTTCCGCGACAAGGGCGGCCACGCCCTGATCGTAATCGACGATCTGACCAAGCACGCCGCCACCCACCGCGAGATTGCCCTTCTCACTCGCCAGTCTCCGGGCCGCGAGGCCTATCCGGGCGATATGTTCTATGTCCACGCCCGCCTGCTGGAACGCGCGGCCAAACTGTCGGCGGCCAAGGGGGCGGGATCGCTGACCGCCCTGCCGATTGCCCAGACCGTTGCCGGAAACCTCTCGGCCTACATCCCCACCAACCTGATCTCGATCACCGATGGCCAGATCGTGCTGGATGCGCGGTTGTTTCAAGAGGGGCAGAAACCGGCGGTCGATGTGGGCGTCTCGGTCAGCCGGGTGGGCGGTAAGACGCAGGCCCCCGCCTTGCGCGATGCGGCAAAATCCTTGCGGCTGGATTATGCGCAGTTCCTGGAGATGGAGGTGTTCACCCGCTTTGGCGGCACGATGGAGTCACGCGTGCAGGCGCAACTGACCCGCGGCGCGCGTCTGCGCGCGGTGCTGCGGCAGAATCAGCATGCGCCCATGCGCCTGATTGATGAAATCGCCCTCGTGCTGGCGGTTCAAGAGGGGTTGCTCGACGCGCTCACTCCCGAGGCGGTGGACAGGTTTCGCGCAGGGCTCGCTGGGACGCTGGACAGAGACGCGGGCGCGGTCGTTCACCGGATCGAGGCGACGGGCAAGATGGAGGGTTCCGACCGCGCCGCGCTGCTCGCACTTCTGGGCAAACGGGCGGCGCCAGATGGCTGATGCGGCGCTCTCTGATCGGATCGAGGGCATCCGTCAACTGGGCAGCGTCGTGCGCGCGATGACCGGCATCGCCGGGGCTCGCGCCCGCACCGCCCGCAGCCAGATTGCCGCCGTCGAGGATTACGCCAATCTCCTTGCGACAGCGTTGCAACAGGCTACGACAGGGCGCGCCATGCAAGCGCCAGAGAACGGCACGCGCGCAGCACTTATCGTTTTTTGCGCGGAACAGGGCTTTGTCGGGGCGTTCTCAGAGCGGGTGTTGGACCGCGTGGGCGCAAATCAGGCCGAGGCGGATCTATTTCTGATCGGCAGTCGGGGGGCTGCGGTTGCGGCCGCGCGCGGGATTGTCCCGGTCTGGGTCTCTGCGATGCCGTCGCACTCTGCCAGCCTGCCAAAATTCGCGGACCGACTGCTTGAGGCGGTATTTGCAGACGGGCGCGCGCGCGCCGTCTCGGTGATCCACACCATCTGGGAACATGGGCAAGCGCGGGTTGCATCCCGCAACCTTTTCCCGTTGCCGCCCACAGATGACGCAGTCCGGCCCCCTACCTCTCTGACCAACATTTCGGCCCCTGAATTGGCCGCCAATCTTGGGCTTGACAGGCTACATGCAGTTCTGACGCGTGCGGCGCTCCATGCCTTCGTGTCCGAGAACGAGGCGCGCATGGCCGCGATGTCGGCGGCATCGCGACACATCGCGACAGAACTGGATGATCTTCAGGCCCTCGCGCGTCGCCTTCGGCAAGAGGCGATCACCGCCGAGATCATCGAAATCGCAGCGGGTGCGATGGCAGGGCGCTGACAGCCGCGCAAAGTTAGACGGGCTGGCCTAACCTGTATCAGCCTGACGCCATCCCCGAAGGCCTAGGCTCCGCATGACACCTAGGCCAAGGGAGCAGGTCCATGCCATCCGACCACAAAACGGGGTTCCGATTCCCCTCTGCCTTTACCATCCTCTTTGCACTCATCATTCTGGTGGCGGCGCTGACCTGGATCATACCGGCGGGGCAATATGCGCGCGTTCCGTCCGAGGCATTGGGCAAGGATGTGCCCGTGGCAGGCAGCTATGCGCCGACGGATGCCAATCCGCAGGGGATTTTCGATGTGATCCTCGCCCCAATCGCGGGATTTTACGACCCGCTGGAATATACTGCGAACGCCATCGACGTTTCGCTCTTCGTGCTGATCATCGGTGGGTTCATCGGCGTGGTGACGGCCACAGGGGCGATTGACGCAGGCATCGCCCGCGCCATGGTGCGGCTCAAGGGGCGCGAGACCTGGATGATCCCGTTTCTCATGGCCCTCTTTGCCCTTGGCGGCACGACCTATGGCATGGCCGAGGAAACGCTGGCCTTTTATGTCCTCCTGATCCCGGTGATGATCGCTGCCAAATACGATGCGCTCACGGCGGTGGCTGTGATCCTGCTTGGGGCCGGGGTGGGGGTTCTGGGCTCTACCATCAACGCCTTTTCAACCGTCATCGCCTCGGACGCGGCGGGTGTGACCTTTGCCGACGGTCTTGCGCTGCGGCTGATCATTCTGGCCCTCAGCTTTGCGGTCACGGTCGCCTTCGTGATGCGCTATGCCGCACGGGTCAAGGCCGATCCAACCAAATCGCTGGTCTTTGACAAACAGGCTGAGAACGAGGCGCATTTCCTGTCCGAAACACCGGCAGAGGCGGCAGCCTTCACCGGTTTGCACAAGGTCGTGCTGATCCTCTTTGCGCTCACATTCGGCGTGATGATCTGGGGCGTCTCGGTCGGCGGCTGGTGGATGGCGGAAATGAGCGGGCTGTTTCTGGCCGCCGCCATCGTGATCGGCCTTGTCGCCCGTCTGGGCGAGGGCAAGCTGGTCGAGAGTTTCGTGAACGGTGCCCGCGATCTGCTGGGCGTGGCGCTGATCATCGGTCTGGCGCGCGGCATCGTCGTGGTGATGGACGCAGGCCTCATCACCGACACAATCCTGAACGCGGCCGAAGGCAGCGTGGCGGGTCTTACGCCCACCACTTTCATCCTTGTGATCTACTGGATCGAGGTGGGGATGTCCTTTTTTGTGCCTTCCACCTCAGGGTTGGCGGTCCTGTCGATGCCGATCCTTGCCCCTGTGGCCGATTTCGCAGGGGTCAAGCGTGAACTGGTCGTCACCGCCTTTGCCACGGCAAGCGGCATGGTCAATCTAATCACGCCCACCTCCGCCGTGGTCATGGGGGGCCTCGCCATTGGCCGCGTGCCCTATGAACGCTGGCTGCGCTTTGTATGGCCGCTGCTTGTCGTCCTGACCCTCATCATCATGGCAGCCCTTGCCATATCCACCGTGCTGGGAGGCACCCAACCATGACCCTGACCTATGGCGTTCATTCCGAAGCGGGCCAATTGCGCCGCGTCCTTGTCCACCGGCCCGGATCAGAGATGGCGCGCCTCACGCCGGCCAATGCCGAAAGCCTGCTGTTCGACGACGTGCTCTGGGTCAAACAGGCGCGTGTCGACCATATGGAATTCGTCGATGCCCTGCGCGAACGCGGGGTTGAGGTGGTGCTCTTGCGCGAGATGCTGGAGGAGGTGCTGACCAACCCCGAGGCACGCCGATGGCTGCTTGAGGCGCGGATCAACGACGATTCCGTGGGGGTGGGCCTCTCCGCTGACCTCTTGGCCTGTCTGATGGAGATGCCGGCCAAGGCGCTGTCGCACATCCTGATAGGTGGCATGAGCCGGGCAGAACTGCCGATCGCCGAAGGCGGCGTGGTGGTGCCAATGCTCTTGCCGGATGATTTTCTGCTGGCCCCCATGCCCAACACGATCTTTACCCGCGACTCGTCGTGCTGGATCTATGGGGGCGTCACGCTCAACCCGATGTTCTGGCCCGCGCGACGGCTTGAGACGCTGAACCTGACGGCGATCTACCGCTTTCACCCTGATTTCGCCGGGGCGGATTTTCCGATCTGGTTCGGCGATCCCATGGTCGATCATGGCGCTGCCACGCTGGAGGGCGGCGATGTCATGCCCATCGGCAATGGCACGGTCCTGATCGGCATGGGCGAGCGCAGCACGCCGCAAGCCGTGGGACAGGTGGCGCGCGCGCTCTTTGCGGGGGGCGGGGCGGACCGGGTCATCGCCTGCCAGTTTCCGCGCGCCCGGTCATCTATGCATCTCGATACGGTGTTCACCTTTTGCGACCGCGATCTGGTCACGGTCTTTGCCGAAGTGACCGACGCGATCCAGACCTATTCGCTGCGGCCCGGCGACAACGGCACGGTGCAGGTCACTACCGAAACAGCCCCGTTCCTTGATGTCGTGGCAGGGGCGCTCGGTGTCAAGAAACTGCGCACGGTGCCCACCGGGGGCGATGCCTACGAATCGCAGCGCGAGCAGTGGGATGACGCCAACAACCTGCTCTGCATCTCGCCCGGCGTGGTCGTGGGCTATGCCCGCAACACCCATTCCAACACGCTTTTGCGCAAGGCCGGGGTCGAAGTCATCACCATTTCTGGTGCCGAATTGGGACGTGGGCGGGGTGGGTCGCATTGCATGACCTGCCCGTTGATCCGCGACGCCCTGTGATGCGCCCCATCTCCTTGAAAGGACCCCCCAATGCCACAAAACCTGCATGGTCGCAGTTTCATGAAACTGCTGGATTTCACAGCGGACGAGTTACGCTTCCTGCTGCGCCTTGGGGCCAGCCTGAAAGAGGCCAAGACGACGGGCACCGAGACGCAATTGCTGCGTGGCAAGAACATCGCCCTGATCTTCGAAAAGGACAGCACCCGCACCCGTAGCGCCTTTGAGGTTGCCGCCTTTGACCAAGGCGCGCATGTCACCTACCTCGGCCCATCCGGCAGCCATATCGGCACCAAGGAAACGATGAAGGACACCGCCCGCGTTCTGGGCCGGTTCTATGATGCCATCGAATATCGGGGGTTCGGGCAGGCAGAGGCGGAAGTGCTGGCAGAGTTTGCAGGCGTGCCGGTTTACAATGGGTTGACCGACGAATTCCACCCCACTCAGATTCTCGCCGATCTGATGACCATGCGTGAATTCACCCACAAGCACCTCTCAGATATTTCCTTTTGCTTTATCGGGGACACCGGGGGCAACATGGGGTCTTCGCTGATGGTCGGCGCGGCCATGATTGGGATGGACATCCGCTTGTGCGGGCCACAGGCGCTCTGGCCAGAGACCGGTCTGGTCGATCAGTGCCGCAAACTGGCCGAGGCGAGCGGTGCGCGGATCACCTTGACCGAAAAGTTGGCCGAAGGCGTGGAGGGCTGCGATTTCATCTATACCGATGTCTGGGTGTCGATGGGCGAAGCCGAGGCGGTATGGGCGGACCGGATCGCGCTTTTGTCGCCCTTTACTGTCACCCAAGACGTCATGGACCTGACTGGCACGCCGCATACCAAGTTCCTGCATTGCCTGCCCGCCTTTCACAACCGCGACACCAAAACCGGCGAGGCCACCTTTCAGACGTATGGCATCGACTGCATGGAAGTTACAGAAGAGGTGTTCGAGTCGCCTGCATCCAAGGTCTTTGATCAAGCGGAAAACCGTCTGCATTCGATCAAGGCGGTTCTTGTCGCCACGATTGGCGCCTGAGATGCGGATCGTTGTAGCCCTTGGCGGCAATGCCCTTCTGCGGCGCGGTGAGCCGATGACCGCCGAGGCGCAGCACACCAACGTGCGCGTGGCCGCCCTTGCCTTGGCCGATCTGGCGCAGGATCATCAGATCATCGTCGCCCACGGCAATGGCCCACAGGTCGGGCTGATGGCGCTGCATGCGGCCAAGTTTGCGCCCGGAAACCCATGGCCTCTGGACATTCTGGGGGCTGAGACCGAAGGGATGATCGGATATCTTATCGAACAGGAACTGATGAACGCCCTGCCAAAGGGTGCCCGCTGCGCCACCCTTCTGAGCCGGGTCGAGGTGGACCCAATGGACCCGGCCTTTCAGAACCCGACCAAACCCATCGGCCCCGTCTATTCCGCCGCCGAGGCCGCTCAGGCAAATGACGATCACGGTTGGGCCATGGTCACTGAGGCCTCTGGCGGGCTGCGACGTGCCGTGCCCTCGCCTGCGCCGCTGCGCATTCTCGGTCTCGATGCCATCAAGGTGCTGCTTGATGCCGACCATTGCGTGATCTGCGCCGGTGGCGGCGGTATTCCGGTCATGCGCAACGCCAAAGGCGAGATGGAGGGTGTCGAGGCGGTCATCGACAAGGACCGCACCTCGGCGCTGCTGGCCCTTGGACTCGAGGCCGACGCGCTCCTGCTTCTTACCGATGTTGCCGCCGTCCTGCGCAATTTCGGGCGCGAGGATCAGAGCGCGATCGGCGTGACCACGCCCGCCGCGCTGGAGGATCTTGAACTGGAGCCGGGGTCGATGGGGCCAAAGGTTTCCGCCGCCGTGGCCTTTGTCAGGGCCAGCGGCAAGCGCGCGGGGATCGGCAAGCTGGAGGATGCCCGTGCGATCCTGGAAGGCCGCAGAGGAACGCGGATTTCCCCCGAAGATGCTGGCGCAATAACGGGTTGAGCAGGGATTGATTGGGCGGGGGAAAGGGGCGACAGCCCTGCGCCTCATCGCCCTGCAACCTCTCATCGCGACCCTTGGCCCGAGGAGCCATCTGATGAACCGAACTCTGCTAGGCGTCGTCGGCGTGGCGACCGCCACCGCAATCGGGGTCGGCGTCTGGCTCTGGCTGGCCAATCGCGACGCTGGACCACCGCCGGGCTTTGCGCAGGCGAATGGGCGGATCGAGGCAACGCGCGTGGATGTCGCGCTCAAATTCGGAGGCCGGATCGCCGAGGTTCTGGCCGTGGAAGGGGCCATGGTTGCGGCGGGCGACGTGGTGGCCCGGATCGAGGCAACCGAATTGGAGGCAACGCTGCGCGCCGCCGAGGCCGCGACAAGGCAAGCGCGGCAGCAAGAGGTGCAGGCTCTGGCCCTGATCGCGCAGCGCGAGGGCGAGTTGACACTGGCACGCGCGGAACTGGGCCGCGCGCAGACCCTGCTTGAGCGCGGCTATGCCACCGCCGAGGAATTCGACCTGCGCCAAATGGAAGAGACCACCGCCGTCGCCACCCTCAACAGTGCGGTGGCCGCCCGCGGATCGGCCCAAGCTGCGATAGAGGCCGCACAAGCGCGGGTCGCAGCACTTCGGGCGGACCTTGCCGATCATGTGCTGACCGCGCCGCGCGCAGGCCGGGTGCAATATCGGCTGGCAGAGCCGGGAGAGGTGCTTGCCACCGGGGGGCGGGTGGTCTCGCTCTTGGATCTCCGCGATGTCTACATGGACATCTATCTACCCACATCCCAGGCCGGACGGCTCGCGATGGGGGCCGAGGCGCGGCTGACACTCGATGCTGCCCCCGAATTCGTGATCCCTGCAGAGGTTTCCTTTGTCGCAGCCGCCGCGCAGTTCACCCCGAAATACGTCGAAACCGAGAGCGAACGTGAAAAGCTCATGTTCCGCGTCCGGCTGAAAATCCCCGGCGAGGTGCTGACCCGTTACCACGCCCTCGTCAAGACCGGGCTGCCGGGCGTCGCCGTGGTCCGCATCGCCCCCGACGCCGTCTGGCCCGAGGCACTGGCGGTCAAACTGCCATGACCGCGCCGCCACCCGTTGCGCGGCTCGACGCCGTGACCCACAAATACGGCGCAACCCTTGCCCTCGACAACGTCAGCGTGACGATCCCGGCAGGGCAGATGGTGGGTCTGATCGGGCCTGACGGGGTGGGGAAATCGACGCTTTTGGCGCTCGTGGCCGGGGTAAGGCGGCTCCAGACCGGTGAGGTGCGCACGCTAGACGGGTCAATGCGCGCGGCATCCCACCGGCGTGCGGTCTGCGCACGCATCGCCTACATGCCGCAAGGGCTGGGGCGAAACCTCTATCCCACCCTGTCGGTCTTCGAGAATGTGGATTTCTTTGCGCGGCTCTTCGGGCAAGGCACCGCCGAGCGCGCGGCGCGGATCGAAGAACTCCTGCGCGGCACAGGTCTGAGCCATTTTGCCGACCGGCCTGCAGGCAAGCTCTCGGGCGGCATGAAGCAAAAGCTCGCGCTCTGCTGCGCGCTGGTTCACGAACCCGACCTCTTGATCCTTGACGAGCCGACGACCGGCGTCGATCCGCTTTCGCGGCGTCAATTCTGGGAGTTGATCTCGCAAATCCGCGCCCGCCGACCCACCATGAGCGTGCTGACCGCCACCGCCACCATGTCAGAGGCCGAAGGTTTTGACTGGCTGGTGATAATGAATGACGGCTGCGTGCTGGCCGAAGGGGCACCAACTTCCCTGAAAGGCGCGGCCGCATCACTGGAAGAGGCCTTTGTCGCGCTGCTGCCCGAGGATGCACGGCGGGGTCACGTCGCGGTCACGGTTCCGCCACGCGTCGCCACGGAAGGCCCGCCCGCAATCGAGGCCGAAGGGCTGACGATGCGTTTCGGCAATTTTACCGCCGTGGACGACGTGAGCTTTTGCATCGAACAGGGCGAAATCTTTGGCTTTATCGGCTCGAACGGCTGCGGCAAGACGACAACGATGAAGATGTTGACCGGCCTGCTCACGCCAAGCGCGGGCAGTGCCCGGCTGTTCGGCACACCGCTTGGCGCGGACGGTCTCGTCGCACGGCGCCGCGTCGGATATATGTCGCAGGCGTTCTCGCTCTATGGCGAGTTGACGGTGCGGCAAAACCTCAAGCTGCACGCCGACCTCTTCCAATTGCCACGCGCCGAGCGCAGCCCAAGGGTCGAGGTTCTTCTGGACCGTTTCGATCTGCGCGACGTGGCGGATGCGGCCCCCGATGCCCTCCCGCTGGGGGTGCGCCAACGTCTGCAACTGGCCGTGGCCGTGCTGCATGCCCCCGAAATTCTGATCCTTGACGAACCAACCTCTGGCGTTGACCCGGTGGCGCGCGACGCGTTCTGGGCGCTGCTGGTCGATCTGTCCCGCAACGAGAGCGTGACGATCTTCATCTCGACCCATTTCATGAACGAAGCCGAACGATGCGACCGCATCACGCTGATGCACGAGGGTCACGTTCTGGCGCAAGACGCGCCCGATGCCCTGCGCGAGGCCCGCGGTGCGGCAACGCTGGAGAAGGCGTTCATCGGCTATCTCACCGATGCGGGCGCAGGTGTCGATCCGGCCACGAACGCAGCACCTGCCACCCCGCCTGCGGCCTCCCCGACCGGGGGAACACCGGGCTTTTCCCCCGCGCGCCTCTGGGCTTTCGCGCGGCGTGAGGCGATGGAAATTCGCCGCGATCCGATCCGGCTTGGCTTTGCTCTCTTGGGTCCGGTCGTGCTGATGCTGGCGATGGGCTTTGGCATCACCTTTGATGTCGAGAACCTGCGCTATGCCGTCCTCGATCAGGACCGCTCGCGCGAGAGCCGGATGGCAGGCGCTGCCTTATCGAGTTCGCGCTACTTCGCCCAACAGCCCCCGCTGACCGATCTTGCCGACCTTGACCGGCGCATGATGCGCGGCGAGATGTCCGTGGCTCTGGTCTTTCCGCCCGGTTTCGGGCGCGACCTGCTGGCGGGCCGCCCCCCCGAAATCGGCGTCTGGCTCGATGGCTCGAACACCACCCGCGCCGAGACCGGGCGAGGCTATGTGCAGGGCGTGCTGGCCGGGCACCTGCGCGAAGTGGCGATGCAGGAAACCGGCGTGCCGCCGCCCGCCGAGCCCGCGACCGTCGAACCGCGCTTTCGCTACAACCAAGCGTTCCTGTCGCGGCACGCGATCCCGCCCGGCGTGCTGATGATGCTGCTAATCATGATCCCCGCCATGCTGACCGCCTTGGGCGTGGTGCGGGAAAAGGAAATCGGTTCGATCGTCAATTTCTACGCCGCACCTGCCAGAAGGATCGAGTTTCTCATCGGCAAGCAGGCCCCCTATGTGGCGGTCGGGATGGCGAGTTTCCTAAGCCTTGCAGCTCTGATGCTGGTAGCCTTCGGACTGCCATGGCCTCAGGACCCGATGGCGCTGATCCTGGGCGCGCTTCTGCTGATCACGGCGGCGACCGGGTTCGGGCTGGTGGTCTCGACCTTTGTGCGCTCTCAGATCGCGGCAATCTTTGCGACCTCGATCATCGTGATGATCCCCACGATCAACTTCTCCGGGATGCTCTACCCGGTCTCGACCCTCGAAGGGGCGGCGGTGGTGATCGGGCAAAGCTTTCCGGCGCTCTATTTTCAACGCATCAGCGCGGGCGTCTTCAACAAGGACCTCGGCTTTGGCACGCTCTGGCCGGATCATCTGGCACTGGCGCTCTTCTGCGGTCTCTACTGGATTGCGGCTTCCTTGCTGCTCGGCAAGCAGGAGCGCTGAATGAGACGCGGGTTCGCCATCGTTTTTCGGCTGGGGATCAAGGAACTCTATAGCATTCTTCGCGACCCGGTGCTGATGGCGCTGATCCTCTACACCTTCACCGGGGCTGTTTATACCGTGGCGCGCGGCGTGCAGATCGAACTGCGCAACGCCGCCATAGCCCTTGTGGACGAGGACCGCTCGGCCATCTCGGCACGCATCGCGGGGGCGTTCCTGCCACCCTATTTCCAACCGGTTGTGCTGATCGGAGCAGAGACGGTGGATGCCGGCATGGACGGCGGGCTTTATGCCTTCGTTCTGGACATTCCGCCGCGCTTCGAGGCCGATCTTCTGGCTGGGCGGCGGCCGGTGATCCAGCTCAACGTCGATGCGACCGCGATGACGACAGCGGGCAATGGCGCGCGCTATGTGCAGGCCATTATCGCTGCGGAAACGGCAGCGTTCCTTGACCGTGGCGACGGCGCGTCCACACTGCCCGTCAAGCTGATCATAAGGGCGAAATTCAACCCCAACCTCGACTCCGGCTGGTTCATGGCGGTGATGCAGGTCATCAACAATGTCACCATCCTCGCCATCGTGCTGGGCGGCGCGGCCGTGATCCGCGAGCGCGAGCATGGCACAATCGAGCACCTCATGGTGATGCCCGTGACCGCCGCCGAAATCGTGCTGGCCAAGGTCTGGGCCAACGGCCTTGTGATTCTGGCGGCAGCGATGCTGTCGCTCTGGCTGGTGGTGGGGCTTGCCTTGGGCGTGCCGATCAATGGCTCGGCGACGCTTTTTGCTGCCGGGACCGGCCTCTATCTCTTCGCCGTTGTCTCGCTTGGGGTGCTGCTCTCGACCGTGGCCACGACGATGCCGCAGTTCGGGTTGCTGTCGATCCCGGTCTTTGTCGTGATGAACCTGCTCTCGGGCGGCGTTACCCCGCTTGAGAGCATGCCGCCCGCCCTGCAAAACGCGGTGCAGGCCCTGCCCTCGACGCATTACATTGCCTTCGCGCAAGCCGTCCTGCATCGCGGCGCGGGGCCAGAGGCGGTCTGGCCCTCTCTCGCGGCGATGGCGGGGCTTGGTGCGGTGTTCTTCGCGCTTGCACTGGTGCGATTCCGGGCGGCACTTGCGGCGACGGCCTAGTCTGCACGCCAGTGGTGCATCGGCGCTTTACCGCGCGTTCTGACCGGCTGATGCGATGGTTGGTGCCGGTTCTAGGCCTAGGTTAACCTGCATCAGTGCGACCGGACAGGGACACGCCTATCAATACATTGTCCGCCAGATCCTGGCGGCCATTCTCCCGAGTATTCGTGTTGCGTAAGATGCGGAGCAGGCACTTACAACTCACTGCTCCGCTTTTACGCCACCTGAAATCGGGAGGTCTATGAAAGGACACCTCCATGACTCCCGAACAGAACAAGACCGCAGGCAAAATGACCGCCGTCAAGGCACGTTGGGACAAGGCGCCCGCTGGCCCGAAAAAAGATGCGGCTCTGAAGCATTATCAGGCTGCTGAAAAGGCGCATACGGCGAAGAATGACGCCGAGACGAACAAGGAACTCGACGCGGCGAATCTCGCTCTCGCGTGATCGTATCGTTTTAGCGTGATTACAGGGCCGCTCACCCTCGTGGAGGGCGGCCCCTTGATTTGCGGAATGACCTGGCGTGATCAAAATGCACCGGACGGGTCACTGTCCGCCAGTGCGCCGCACCTTTCTCTATGTTCCCTGAGGCGTGGGGACGGGCCGCTTTCTTGCCTGCCAATGCCGCACGCCCCACCGAGGAAAATCCCATGTCCGCATCGTCAATCCTCAACCCTAACGATCCTGCATTCGAGCGGTTTCTCTATGCCTCAGTCGGCGAGGATTGGGCAGGCAGAACGGTCAGCGTCCTCTCCGTGTTGGCACGTCTGAACCTCGATCCATGGGCAGAGGCGGCAGACCTTGCCGCCTTGGGTCGCGAGGCGGCCAGAACCCGTCTAAGCCTCTTGCTCGCGCGCTCTTACGACGTGCCCCTGCTCGGGCGCGACCATCAGGCGATCGCAGATGATCTGACGCGCCTTTTGCCCGCGCACGCGGTGGACGGCGGGCAATTGAAGGCTCATCCAACGGGGCTGACGGTGTCTTGGGGCACGCTTCTTGCGGTTGTGTCGTTTGTGCTTCTGATTGTTCAGGCGGTTGTTGGGGGGATGGGGGCCGGGGACTGAGCCGTGTCTTGGCCGTTGTGGCCTGTCATCCGCCGACGCGGATTGCGCCGATGTCGCCCATCAGACCAAAGCCGCGCAGGAGCCAGAGGATCACGAGGATCACGACGACCACGTTGAGGATCGACTTGATCTTGCGATCCATCGGCACGTAGGTGTTGATTGCCCAGAGAGCGACGCCGACGACGACCAGCGTGACGATAAGATTTACCAGGGACATGAATGGTTTCCTTGTGTTTTGGGGCCGGGTGCGGGCCCCGTATTCCGGGATCGCCCGCTCTGGGATCAGGTGCGGACCAGCCCCCGCAGGAGCAGCGATCCGCCCGCCACGACGCCGATCAGGCCAGCGATCATGAACCACATCGTATCGCCCGTGAAGCGACCGGTCATCGCCTCGCTCAGTTGATCGACCGGGGCATTGCTGCCTCTCCAGGCAAAGAAGAGAAGTGCTGTGCCGACGGACAGCGCAACAAGACCGGCGATGGGTGTCTGTGTCATCGGTGACCTCCTGAGGCGGGTATGGCCCGACCTTTGCCGCCGCGAGATGCGGCGGTGAAGGATTACCATTGCACTTTGCAGCGCACCCGCACTGACCTGGATCAGCGAGACCCGGATTTCTCTGGATTTGCCCACCAAGGGGTAATTCGTGCGGCAACCTCCAATGATACTGATCCATGTTGTGTCGCCGGTCTTGCGCATCGCTAGGGTTGCTCAAAGGATGGCCAATCTCGGCCTTCCCCAAAAAGGCAGGCCGCGCAATGAACGGGATCATCTACATCATAGGCCTGATTGTGGTCGTCGTGTTCATCCTGGGTTTTCTGGGATTGCGCTGACCGGCTCCGCCTCCTTCCCGCCCACAGGCGCAGCAAAGTGAGCCCCGGCACGACCCGTGGCACCCGACCCCCTGTTTGGAGTTATCTCATGAACAAATCCCTCCCCCTGAACGCAAATATCGCCGCGTCCGAGCACGACATCGGCCAGCAGATCGCGACCCTGCGCGCCGATCTGGCGCAACTGACCGCGACGATCACCGACGACATGTCCCAAGGTCTCGAGGTCGCCGGGCGCAAAATCGGCCAGACCGGGCGCGAGGTCCAGACCACCGCGACCAATGCGGTGCTGGGGCATCCGTTGACCGCAATCGGCATTGCTGCGGGCATCGGTCTTTTGCTTGGCCTTGTCACGCGGAAGGGCTGAACCGCGATGGGCATGCCGCTGCTCTCTTCGCTGCGCGATGTCTTTGCCGCCCGGACAGGCGCGGCGGCCCTCAGAGCGGCGGCCGCGACCCTGACGACAGCGCTGGTCTTTATATCGGCGTCGCTGCTGCTGGCCTCTGGTCTGGCCGCCCTGACCGGCTGGTTCGGGTTTCCGCTAGCGGCATTGGTCGGGGCGGTGCTGATCGCGTTGCTGGCGGTGGCAGTGCATCTGGCTGGGCGCGCGCTTGTGGCCCGCCGGATGTCACGGGCCCGCAAGGCACAGGCGCGCAGCGAGGCCGATCTTGCCCTTGCTTGGGCGCTCAGCCGGTCCGCGCGGCCACTCTTGCCGCTTGCGGCCTTTCTTCTGGCCTTTGTTCTGACGCGCCGGTCCTGAGGGTCCGGCGCGCGAACAAGGCAGGCATAATCACAGCCAAACCCCGCCAGACGTCACGGCCGTGGCGCGCTCAACGCCCCTACTGGTTTGCCCCGATCAACCCACCAACCCCGGCCCCGACCGCACCACCGAGCACTGTCGCCCCGGTGCCACCCCCGGCGATCTGCCCGGCAGCTACGCCAGTGAGTCCCCCGATGACGGCCCCTGTGCCGGTCTTGTTGGCGCTTCCATCCGCGTTCGTGCAGGCCGCAAGCAGCGCCGCCGCCAGAATGACGGCCCCGATCTTCAACCCATGCCCGATCTTTAATCCATGATGGCCCATCGCATTTGTCCTTTCCTTGGTGCGGCCTGCGCAAAAGACTGCGCAGCGGAGACACCAGACCGGTCCACAGTGTCATGGCCTGACCGTGGTGCGACTGATCTGGGTTAGGGCTGCCTGCGGCCTGACGTCATTTCACGCACAAATCCCGGCCCTGCCAAACGGCGAGGGAAAGGCTCAGGAGGTGGGTGTTTGCTGATGCGCCATCCGCAGCCAGATGCCATCGTCGTTCAGGTAGGACGAGGTGCAATAGCCCTCGTAGATCGGCGTGCCGTCGCGTTCGGCCGAGACATGATAGGCGAGGATCGCCACGTCCTTTTCCCGGGCAAAGCACTGCTCGGAGAGCCCGACCGAGCGCCACCGCTGCGCCACCAGTCCTTCGCGCCAGATCTGGTCGCCCCGCAGGATGCCGACTGGATAGGGAAAGACAAACACCGCTCCCTTGGCTGTCATCGTCCGGGCGCTGTTGGCACCTTCGGTCCAGAACCGCTCTTCCATCGCCCAGAGGCTATCTTCATCTGTCATGGCCCTGTGCCTTTCGTGGTAAATGCGTCTCGTGCCGGTCTCACCCGATTGGGCGCCCGGCGCTCTCAGATCGGTGTGTCCAGAAAGAACCGCACCATCTGCGCCGAGGCATCGGGCCCTTTCGGATCGGTATAAGAGCCCGCGGCACGGCCCCCGGACCATGCGTGCCCCGTGTCCGCGATCATCCAGAGCTCGATCCGGACCGCGCCCTTGGGGTCCGCATAGGAACTGCGGCAATAGTCCCGCCCGCGCACCGCCCGCCTGACCTCCTTGCACGGCGTGATCTCTCCGCCCATGCCCGCAGCGACGATGAACCCGGCGTTGAGCGGGTTGACCGTGCGGTCCTCCGCGCCCTGGAAAATGATCCGGCGCACCGGACGGGCAGGTGGGATGACCGGGACAAGAGCCCCGTTGGGGGCGCCGCCGTTATGCATCGCGCTCATCGCCGACAGCGTATCCCACGCCGCCCCGCGCGCAAGGCCGGAATGCGCCCCGGCGGCGGTAAAGACATCCGGATAGACATCCGCAAGGATCATCGCCATGGCCCCGCCCGCCGAGAGACCGGTCACAAAGACCGCATCGCGGCCAAGGCCGAACTCCCGCATCAGCTTGCGCGTCAGCGCGGCCAGAATGGCGGGCTCGCCCATGCCACGCATCTGGTTTCCCGGCTTGAACCAGTTCCAGCACCCGGCCGCATTCTGGCGCCTTGTCTGCGCCGGATAGGCAAGCGCCAGCCCATGCCGTTCGGCCAAGTCGTTCATATGCGTGCCGATGGCAAAATCATCCGGGGTCTGGTTGCATCCGTGCAGCATCAGGATCAGACCCTTGGGCCGCTTGGGCCGCTTGGGCCGCTTGGGCCGCTTGGGCCGCTTGGGGTGGCTGGCAGGCAGGTAGAGCCTGTAGCTGCGCGATCCTGTGGCGCTGCGATATTTGCGCGTCAGATAGGTTGCCCCGGTCGGAATACGGGGGAGTTTCTGGCCTCCGCCTCCGCCTGCGCGGATGGTGGACAAGGGGACAAGCGACCGGGCGCGGCGCAACTGCCGGATGGCGCTTCCCATCGTGCGCTTGCCCCCGCCTGCCTTGCCTGCCTTGGGTCCGACCGGCGCAGCGGCGCGGCGCGTCTTGAACGGGAGCAAGGCCGCTTTGACGACAAAGCCGCTCAAGGCGGTCTGCAGCGACAAGGCCGAGCGGGCGAGGCTGCCGGGCCTTGTCACACGCGGGCGCTTCGTCATCATTCAGGACTCCTCCGGGGGGGTGATATCCGACCGGGCAGGGCGCACATCGTCTGCGTCCCGGTCTCGCCCTCTCGGACCCCTGTCCCGATGCGGAAAATGCCGGACCGACAGCTGTCAGTCCGGCGTCTCGGTTTCGTGGTTACTCCGCGATACGCTCGACGATCGTCGTGGCATAGGCATTGATGAGGGCGTTGTAGAAATCCTCCTGAGACGGGGCCACCAGGACCCAGTCATCGGGCACCACGCGCTCGCCGCTGATTGCTGTCATGCGCAGGGCATAGCTGCCGATCAGGGCATCGCGGGTCTGGCCCTTGGACACCGAGTTGACGTTGTTGTTGCCCTCATGGGTGGTCACGGTGCCTTCGAGCGTGTTGAACTCGCCCGAGTCCGGCAACTTGGTGTCGCCATCAATCGCCACCTTGTTGATCTCGACCGAAATGCGCGGTGCATCGGCACTCTCATCCACAGTCAGTTTCGAGGCGATCGCCGTGGCGATATCCTCTTCGAGCGTCGGCCAGTATTTGAGAACATTGTTGTCCTCATAGGCGCTCAGATCAGAGCTGACGGCAAGCCCGGAGAGGGTCTTGCCCGCAGCGGCCAAAGGACCGGCGGCAGCCAGAGCAAAGACGCAGCATAGGGCTGTGGTGTGAAGAAGTTTCATAGGAATATCCTTGATTTGCTCTCACCGGCAGAGCCAGGCGTCAAGGCCTTGATGCCTTGAGGCCAGAACGCGCATTCCCTGTCCGGATGTGATGTGACGTTCGAACATCCGCGGGCTCTTCGCAGATCCGCCCGCTCGTGCCTTGCTTGTCGCAGGAAAAACACGGCTCGACACTTACATGGATCAGCCTAAGCGCTCGATTCATCCCCTAGTTTGATATGGACTGGGGCCATCCCAACCTATTTGGCAAGCGGAGCGCTTGCCCCTTTTATGACCACTCCAAGGAACCGACCGTGACATCAGATCGACCGCTCTTTACATCCATGTCGAACCAGATGAACGACACCTGGAAATCATGCTGCGACGCCCCCGGTGGTCCGGGCAAGACCAAGGCCCTGGCACATTTCCGGGCGGCGCAGACCGCGCTCGCGCTCAATGATCAAACCATGTGTCTGGAGGAATGTCGCGCCGCCATCGAGGCCTTGGTCTGATCACGGCGGCCATCTCTGGGCCGCGCGCCATGGACCAGACGGCCGCGCGCGGTCGAAAACATCCTTCGTGACCACATACGCGTCCGCAGGTTTTCCGGAAGGGGACCGAAACGGCTTCCACAGGATCAAGCCGCGCAGTCCCGCTCCCTGCACACCAAGACATCCGAACCTTCACAGCAAAAAAAGGCAAACATCATGCTTGGCACCATTCTCATCGTTCTTCTCGTCCTAGTCCTGCTCGGCGTGATGCCAACTTGGGGGCATAGCCGGTCATGGGGATATGGGCCAAGTGGCGGGCTCGGCGTTGTTCTTGTCATCCTGATCGTACTGGTCTTTACCGGACGCCTCTGACGGCGGGGCCGATGCCGCCCTCAGCGCCGGCGCACGGAATTGCCCCCGGCCAGAATACCGTTGATCAAGACTGCTACTGACCTGTGCAGCGCCTCGTCATCACTGGACGGGGCGTTCGCATGCGCGGCGGCGGCATCCTGGAGAATGCCGACAATCTCTTTCTCTGGTAGGATGTTGTGATCGTTCAGGGCAAGCAGCAACGACTCGCAAATTGCCAAGGCGGCGGTTCCGGCGGTGTCAGGCGGAAGGGACATGTCAGTTTCACTTTCTACTCGAGGTTGCTGCGTCGATCCTCACGGACCTGCAACATGGTCGCAATTATAGGTATCTCCTGCTAGGGTGGACTGATGCAGAGCAGTTTTGTCCGCGCATGTTCCGGCTATCGGTATCGGTGATACCTCAGCCGCAACTTTCTCATGGAAGGTCGAACGTTGCCCCTGGACAGCCCCCTGACCCAAAAGCTCTCGGCTTTCGTTGCTCTGTCGGAGGTCGATCTCGAAACGCTCGCACGCTTTCACCGACGCAGGCGAACCTTTTTGCCGGGGCATGAGATGCTCCATGAGGGGCAATCCAACGCCTCCGCCTTCATCCTCGCCGAAGGTTGGGCCGTCTCTTACAAGGTTCTGCCCGACGGCGACCGCCAGATCGTGGATTTCCAGGTTCCGGGCGATTTTCTGGGGCTGCGCAGCATCCTCTTCCGCACTTCGGATCACAGCAGCGAGGCGGTCACGCGCATCGAGGCCTCCGAGGTTCTCGCCACCGATATTTTCGATGCTTTCGCGCATGCCCCGCGCCTTGCCACCGCTGTTCTCTGGGCGGCGTCGCGCGACGAGGCGATGGTGGTGGAACATCTGGTCAACATCGGTCGCCGGTCCGCCGAAGAGCGCATGGCCCATCTGCTGCTCGAACTTGGAGCGCGCCTGCGGCTAGTGGGATTGGGCGACAAGACAGGGTTCCCCTGTCCGCTGACTCAATATCATCTCGCTGATGCACTCGGGCTGAGTGCGGTCCATGTCAACCGCGTGCTCCGCCATCTGCGCAATGAAGGGCTGCTCACCTTTCAAAAAGGCCGCGTCACCTTCGACAACCTCGACCGCCTCAGGGACGTATCAGGCTTTGACACAGGCTATCTCGATCACGACGGCCCGCTCCTACGGTGAAACCCCACTCCGGCAAGTGCCGCCATGACGGGGTCTTTCCGCTATCCCAAAGCTTACGCCAGTGCGTGCGTGGTCGCGTTGAGTTCGCGGTTGCAGTCGTTGTCGTTTTTTTCGCGGTGTGCGCCTTCTCGGCTGTGTTCGGATGCCTCAGCGCCGTGTCCTTCTTGGGGCCCGCTTTGGTCCCCCCGCAGGCTGCCTTGACGGTTTTCATCTTGTCTGCGGTGCCGGGCACAGGTGTTTTTGGGTCATCACCCAACTGCCCAATCCATCGGGTTATACAGCGGACGACGGGGCGCGGGACTTTTGTGCCGCCGCATTTTGATCCTGGCGAAGCCTCTCAGTTTGACTGGAGCGAAGACTTTGCGGTTCTGGGCGGCGAGCGCACCAAGCTTCAGATGGCCCATATCAAGCTGTCGCACAGCCGGGCCTTTCTGTTGCGTGCCTATCCGTTGCAGACGGGGCTCCGCCCGTTCAGGGCGGGATTGATCCACTGGATCAATCCTGTTTCGCCCTCTCCCCATGAGATGCTGTTCGATGCCACTGGCACGCGTTCCGGGTCTTTGGCGGCGTCCCTGGACGCGGTATCTATGACGGCGGGAATTGTCCGCCATTGATCCTGGCGAAGCCTCTCAGTTTGACTGGAGCGAAGACTTTGCGGTTCTGGGCGGCGAGCGCACCAAGCTTCAGATGGCCCATATCAAGCTGTCGCACAGCCGGGCCTTTCTGTTGCGTGCCTATCCGTTGCAGACGGGGCTCCGCCCGTTCAGGGCGGGATTGATCCACTGGATCAATCCTGTTTCGCCCTCTCCCCATGAGATGCTGTTCGATGCCACTGGCACGCGTTCCGGGTGTCAACGGCGGAGACAAAACCGGCCACGTGGCGGTGCAAAAGTAGGCCAGTGGCGGGGCACTAAGCGCCATGGCGCGTGCGCTGCCCAAATA